>JAQCLG010000027.1 GCA_027592745.1 Pseudomonadota bacterium
CGAGCCGAAGCTGGGTGAGGGGGTGCGGCCTTGAGGCCGACTGCTGCGATTCATCTCCGCGCTGCCGCGCGTAAAACCCCTCACCCTGACCCTCTCCCACAGGGGGAGAGGGGAGAGCCCCCTCAGCGCGGACGGTCGCCCTTGACCTGGGTCCTCAGCATGATGCGCCGCGCCCCGGCATCGAAGCTGTCGCGGCGGTGCATCAGGCAGCGGTTGTCCCAGACCAGCAGGTCGCCGGCGCGCCAGACGTGTTCCCAGGCAAACCGCGGATCGCGCACGAAAGCCCATAGGGCATCGAGCAGCGCCTCACTGTCGGATACATCGAGACCTTCGATATAGGCGTTGGTGCGCCGCCCCAGGTAGAGGCTCTGCCGGCCGTTCTCGGGATGGGTGCGCACCATCGGGTGCACCGCGCCCTGGGTCGCCCTCACGTCGCTCACCGCCTGCGCACCGCGCCGCAGCTCGCCCGCGCTGGTCATACTCGCATCGTGGCGCAGCATGCGGCCCTCGATCGTGCCGCGCAGGTCGCCCGGCAGGGCCTCGAGCACGCCGGCCATGTCGCAGAAGCTGGTGTTGCCGCCGCTGGCCGGCACCTCACGGGCATAGAGCACGCTCGCACTTGGCGGTTCGGCCAGGTAGGACATGTCGGTGTGCCACTCGGCCTCGGCATTCCCTAAGCTGCCGATGGCGCGGCCGTCCTCCATGACGTTGGAGATGTACCAGATCGGCTGGCCGCCCAGTTCCTCGCGCGTCCCGGCCTCGCTCGCCGGCGGCGGCTCGAGTTCCCCCAGCCGCCGGCTGAAGGCGACCTGGTCGGCAGGCTCCAGCGCCTGGCCGCGCAGCAGGATCACGCCGCGTGCGATCCAGACCGCATGCAGCGTCTCCATCGTCGTCGCGTCGAGCGGGGAGGAGAGGTCGAGTCCGGCAATCTCGGCGCCGAACCCGGCGTTCAGGGGAATCACATCCATGGCACACAAGCCCTTGTGTCCAGTCCCCTCAAAAGAGAACACGGCCCTGCCGTTTCCAGCAAGGGCCGTGTCTTTGACGAACCGAAGCCGGCGAACCGGCAACGGCTGCTTACTTCTTCTTCGCAGGCTTGGCAGCGGGTTTTGCGGCCGGCTTTGCAGCGGGCTTGGCAGCGGGCTTCTTGGCAGCCATGGTTTGTGCTTCCTTCCCAGGAAATCGGCGATAGTGCCGACAACGCAATATCTAGTCGTTCACTTGCTGCAGGAAAGCGAATTTCTCTGAAGTTTAATATCGAACTTGGCGATATTATCGGCCTGTGACGACGGCAAAGCCTCGGAATTGCTCGTTTCGCGCGACCGCCGCAGCATCGTTTTCCCCAGGGGACGTCGCGTGCCATGGACCTCGAACAGATCAGAAGTTTCCTCGCCATCGTCGACGAGGGCAATTTCGTGCGCGCCGCCGACCGGCTCAACGTCACCCAGTCGACCATCAGCGCACGGATTCGCGAACTCGAGGTGCGCCTGGGCCAGTACCTCTTCATCCGCAACCGGGCCGGCTGCACCCTGACCTCGGCCGGGCGCCGCTTCGAGGCGCCGGCCCGCACCATGGTGCGCGCCCTGCGCCAGGCCCAGCAGGACATCTCCCTGCCCGAGGAGATCTCGGCCGTGCTCAACGTCGGCGGCCAGCACAGCCTGTGGGACAACATCCTGGCGAGCTGGATCCACCGCCTGCGCAGCGAACGCCCCGACCTTGCCGTGCAGGCGACCATCGACCAGCCCGAGGATCTCCACAGCCAGCTTGCCAGCGGCCTGCTCGACATCGCCGTCACCTATGCCGCGCGCACCGAGGCCGAACTCGTCGCCGAGCACTTGTTCGACGAGGACCTCGTGCTTGTCACCAACCTGCCGGGCAGGCGTACCGTCGCCGATCCCGCCTATGTCTTCGTCGACTGGGGCCCGGAGTTCCGCGCCGCCCACGCCATCGCCTTCACCGACGCCCCGGCGCCCGGCCTGCGCTTCAGCCTGGGCGCGGTGGCGCTCTCCTACGTCCTGCAGCACGGGGGTCTGGGCTACTTCCCCATGCGCACCGTGCGCCCCCACATGGAAACCGCCGCCCTGCGCCGCGTCACCGGCGCCCCCCGCTTCAACCGCCCGGCCTTCGCCACCTACCGCCGCGGCCTCGAGGCCGAGGGCCTCGACGTGGCGCTGGACCTGCTGCGCGAGACCGTGAAATCGACGCGCTACATCAAGGTGCCGTGACGGCCGGCACCGCGTCCTGCCTGCGCAACGCGCATGGTCTCAGCGGGCAACAGGCGAGGATCGGCCGATGCGTATCGTTCTGATGCTGCTGGGTGCAGCCATATCCGGCGGCGCGCTTCTGGTCTGGATCTACCTCAACGGCATGGCGGCAAGCTGGTCGACGAGCAACAGCAAGCCGTCGATCGACTGGCTGACCGGGGAAGCCCTGCTCTGGTTCTGGCTTCCCTTCGTCCTCGGCCTCGCAGTCGCCTTCATCGGCTGGAAGCGCTTCTGACCGCCCCCGCCAGGACCAAACCGCCAGTGCCTCTGGATGCCCGCCTGCGCGGGCATGAGGAGCATGTTGAGAGGACTTCGCCCCAGATTTTTCCCTCCTCATGCCCGCGCAGGCGGGCATCCAGACGCACCGGACGCGCGGGGCCCTCAGCCCCTCACACTGCAAGCGCCATGCCCTCGCCATAGGGAATGTCGGCCCCGCCCGACGGCCTGCCGTCGGCATCGAAGCCGATCGCCTGCACCGCGGCGATCTCGTAGCTGTAGGGGCTCCTGACCACGCTGTAGCCGGCCTCCTCCAGCGGCGCATGGGCGTAGCTGGGGATGCGTGCCGTCACGGCGATGGCGTCGCTCGTCGCCGAGAAACGCGGCGCCAGCACGGCCTCCTGGGGCGTCATGCCGAAATCGACCACGTTCAGAATGACCTGGAGAACGCCCATGGCGATCTGCGTGCCGCCGGGTGCGCCCAGCGCCAGCACGGGGCGGCCCTTGTCGAACAGGATGGTCGGGCAGATCGAGGAGAAGCGCGCCTTGCCCGGCGCGATCGAGCCGGCCCGTCCCGGCCGGGGATCGAACACGCTCATGCAGCCGTTGTACATGAAACCCAGGCCGTCGGTGATGACGCCCGACATCATGCCCAGCGAATGGGTCATGGTGACGATGTTGCCCTCGCCGTCGACCACGGTGACATGGGTCGTGCCCGGCGATTCCGGCAGGCCCAGGCGCGGCACGTGCGCCTTCTCGCCGCGTGCAATGGCGGCGGCCTTCTCCGCCGCGTAGTCCTTCGAGGTCAGGTGCTCCACCGGCACGTCGTAGAAGCGCGGGTCGCCGACATAGGCGTCCTTGTCGGCCGTGGCCACCTTCATCGCCTCGGCCACGGTGCGGATGTAGTACGCGCTGTTGTGGCCCATCGCCTTGAGGTCGAAGTGCTCCAGGATGTTGAGCATCTCGACCAGCATGATGCCGCCGCCCGGCGGCCGGTTGGTCGCCATGTCGAGGCCGCGGTAGCTGCCCCACAGGGGCGGGGCCGTCTCGGTCTCGTAGGCGGCAAGGTCGGCCGCGTTCAGCAGGCCGCCGCCCGCGCGCATGTCGGCATCGATGCGCGCCGCGATGGCGCCGCTGTAGAAGGGTGCCGCGCCCTGCTCGGCGATGGTCGTCAGGGTCGCGGCATAGTCGGGGTTCCTGACCACCGCGCCGATGCCCCGGGGCGCGCCGTCGCCGTCGCAGTAGATCGCCCGCCCCGAGGCGCTGTAGCGCAGGCGGTCGAGCACCGTCGTGCGCCCCGGCCGGTCGGGCGAGGTCCAGTAGCCGTGTACGCCCGGGGTCACCATGAAGCCGTCCCGGGCCGAGCGGATCGCCGGTTCCACCAGCACGCCCCAGGGCAGCCGGCCCCAGCGGCCATGGGCCTCGTGCAGGGCCTTGAGCGTGCCCGGCGTCGTGATCGACTGGTGGCCGATGTCGTTGACCGCGCCCTTCAGGATGAAGCCGAAGCCGTCGTCCATCTCGCCCAGGATCAGGTCCTGCCACATCTCCGGCGTCGCGCCCGCGGGCACCCTGCCGTGGAAGTCGAGGATCTCGTGGGTGCCGCTTGCCGGCATCGACACGTGCAGGCTGCCGAAGCCGGCGATGCCGCACATCAGGGGATCGACCACGGTCTGCACGAAGGCGCAGGCGATGGCCGCATCCACCGCATTGCCGCCGGCCATCAGCACCCGCGCGCCGGCTTCCACGGCATCGGGCTGCAGACTGACGATCATGGCCTTGTGCATCGCGTTCCCCCTCGTGCTTGCTCGGCAGCAGGCGCGATGATACCCGCGGGGCGGCAAATGTGGAGCCTTCCCGATGAGCGAGCAGACCTGGAACGCACAGGGTTACCAGACCAACGCCGGCTTCGTGCCCGTGCTGGGCCGTCCCGTGCTCGAGCTGCTGGCACCCCGGCCGGGCGAACACATCCTCGACCTGGGCTGCGGCGACGGCGCGCTGACCGTGGAGCTGGTCGCGGCCGGCGCCACCGTGGTCGGCATCGACGCCAGTCAGGAGATGATCGCCTCGGCGCGCGAGAAGGGCCTGAACGCCCATGTCGCCGATGCCGCCCATCTCTCGCTCGACGGCGCCTTCGACGCCGTCTTCTCCAACGCCGAGCTGCACTGGGTGAAGGATGCCGACGGCGCCATCGCCAGCGCCTGGCGCGCCCTGCGCCCCGGCGGCCGTTTCGTCGGCGAGTTCGGCGGCCACGGCAATGTCGCGGCCATCGTCACCGCGCTCTTTGCCGTGCTCGCCCGCCGCGGCGTCGACGCGGCACCCTTCCACCCCTGGTTCTATCCCACGCTGCAGGCCTATCGCGCCCGCCTGGAGGCGGCCGGCTTCCGCGTCGACAGCATCGCCCTGGTGCCCCGCCCCACGCCGCTGCCCACGGGCATGGCGGGCTGGCTGGCGACCTTCGCCAATCCCTTCATGGCCGCCCTGCCGGAAGCCGACCGCAAGGCTGCGCTGGCCGAGGTCGTCGACCTGCTGCGCCCGGCCCTGTGCGACGACCGGGGCGACTGGACCGCCGACTACGTCCGCCTGCGTTTCGCCGCGACCCGGCCTGCCTGAGCCGCCTTGACGCTTCTGCCGGCGGCACCGATTATACGAGTGTATAGTCGCGGGCAGGGAGACGGCATCATGGCGCAGAACAACGTTCTCAAGGGCGATTTCGGCCGCCCCTTCAGCGAGGATGCCGAGCGGTCCTGGACCCTGCCGTCGCGCTACTACACCGACCCGGCGATCTGGGAGGCCGAGAAGGAGAAGATCTTCTACCGCTCCTGGATCTACGTCTGCCACGAGAGCCAGCTCGCCCAAGCGGGCGACTACGCCACCACCGCCATCGTCGACCAGAACGTCGCCGTGGTGCGCGGCCGCGACGGTGTGCTGCGCGCCTTCTACAACGTCTGCCAGCACCGCGCCCACGAGCTGCTTTCCGGCCGGGGCAACCTCAAGGCCGTCATCACCTGCCCCTACCACGCCTGGGCCTACGACCTGGAAGGCCGGCTGCGCACCGCGCGCAACTGCGAAAAGGTGAAGGGTTTCGACAAGGCCGATTTCACGCTGCCCCAGGTCCGCCTGGAGACCATGCTCGGCCTGGTCTTCGTCAACCTCGATCCCGATGCCGTGCCGCTCGCGCAGCAGGCGCCCAACCTCGAATCCGACATCCGGGCCAACGTGCCCCACTGGGACGAGCTGGCGTTCACCAACGCCTACGATTTCGGCGGCCGCCCGATCGAGGCCGGCTGGAAGGTCGTCGTCGACAACTACGTCGAGTGTTACCACTGCGCGCCCGCGCACCCGGCCTTTGCCGAAATGATGGAGATGCCGGCCTACGAGAACAGCAGCGACGGAATCACCGCCCTGCAGGTCGGGCCCAAGGCCCATGGCGACAACAGCGCCTACAGGCTGACCAGCGAGGACCGGGTCGAGCGCGGCTTCTTCATGTATCTCTGGCCGACGACCACGATCAACATGTTTCCCGGCCGCGGCGACGTCATGATCGTCAATGTCGTGCCCCAGGGGCCCGGCCGCACCGCCTTCCACAACAACCGCTTCGCCGTGGGCGGCGAACCCGAGATCGCCGAGCGCCACAACTACCTGCAGAACATCCTGGGCGTCGAGGACATGGAACTGTGCGAAAGCGTCCAGCGCGGCCTCAACTCCCGCGGCTACGACCAGGGCCGCTTCATGGTCGATCCCGCCCGCACCGGCGAGGGCGAACACGTCGTCCACTTCTTCCACAAGATGGTCTACGACGCCCTCGACGGCTGAGCGGAAGAGACGAACCGGCCATCACCACGCCCTCACCATGTCATCGTCCGGCTTGACCGGACGATCCATGCTGTGACGAACCGGCAAGCGCCACCGCACACCGTGCTGCCGCAGGTGAGGTCACAGCATGGACCCTGTCCCCGGACTTGATCCGGGGATCAAGCCGGAGGGTGACCATTGCGATTATTTTTGCAGAGTTTTACAACCAATTACGCCGCCCAGCACATTTCCTGCCGACCGAACCCAATTCGGCGTAACCCCCTGCCAGACCTACCCGAATCCGATTCTCCGAATCCATCGCATGAAAAAGGTCACGGACGTCCCACGATCTCCACGAAAACCTGCACATCGGCCGAGCGTCCCGCCGCGTCGGTGACGGTGATCGCGGCGAAGCCTTCGCCGTCGGGCACCCAGCTTGCATCGCCGCGCCGGTCGGCGGCGACCGGCGTGCCGTTGACGAACCAGGAGAACGGCGCCTCTCCGCCGTCGACCCGCAGCGGCATGGCCTGGGCGGCGCCGTCGTCCCAGGCCAGGCGCAGGCGGGCGCCGTCCACGGGGAAGGACAGCTCCGGCCCGTTGGCCGCCGCGCCGCGGTCGAAGCGGGCGAGATAGGCGGGCAGGGCGGCACTCGCCATCGCCGTCACCGCCTCGGGCGGATCGGCTGCCGGGTCGCTGTCGCCGGGGAAGAGGTCGAAGACCGAGAGCAGGATGGGCGAGGCGGTGTCGATGCCGACGCAGCCGCCGCAGGGGCTGCCGTCGGCGCGCCCGACCCAGACGCCGACCGTGTGCTGTGCCGAGAAGCCGATCGCCCAGGCATCGCGATAGCCGTAGGAGGTCCCGGTCTTGAAGGCGATCGGCCGGGCGCTGCCGTCCTGCAGGAACCCGCCGGTGCGCGGCGCATCGCGCAGGATGTCGGCCAGGTACCAGGCGGCGAACGGCGCCATCAGGCGGTGGCCTTCCACCTGCGGCGCATCGCGGCGTTCCGCCAGCGGGCGCACCAGACCGCCGTTGGCGATGCCGGCATAGACCGCGGTGAGGTCGGCCAGGGTGATGCCGACGCCGCCCAGCGCCAGCGGCAGGGTTGGTCCCGCCGCACCCGGCGGATAGGTCAGCGCGATGCCGGCCTCGCCCAGCGCCGTGTCGAAGCCGGTCGCGCCCAGGCGGTCGAGCACCGCCACCGCCGGCACGTTGAGCGACCAGGCCAGCGCCTCGCGGGCGCGCACCATGCCGGCAAAGCCGCCGTCGAAGTTGACCGGCCGGTAGCCCGCGAAGTTGCGCGGCCGGTCCTCGATCAGCGTGTCGGGGTGCAGCAGGCGGCGGTCGAAGGCCAGACCGTAGATCAGCGGCTTCAGGGCCGAGCCGGGCGAACGCACCGCCCGCGTCATGTCGACCATGCCCTGGCGTCCGGCATCGAAGTAGTCCCAGGCGCCGACCTCGGCCAGCACCGCCATCGTCGTGTTGTCGACCACGATGATCGCCAGGCTGGCGCGCGGATCGGCCGCCGGCAGGCGCATCGAGACCATGGTTTCGATCGTTGCCTGCAGCCGGGCGTCGATCGTCGTGGCGATGGCGCCGGCCCGGGGCGTTTCGGCCTGCAGCCGTTCGGCCAGGTGGGGCGCCAGGAAGGGCAGGTCGCGGCGCGCCTCGGGCACCGCCGAGGCCATGGCCCGTTCGGCTTCCGCCTCGTCGATCAGACCGAGTGCGGCGGCGCGGGCCAGCACCCGGTCGCGCGCGATCCGGGCGGCGTCTGGAAATCGGTCCGGACGCAGCCGCTCGGGCGACTGGGGCAGGGCGACCAGCAGGGCCGCCTCGGCCGGCGAGAGGACGGCCGGCTCCTTGCCGAAATAGGCCAGGGAGGCGGCACGCACGCCCTCCAGGTTGCCGCCAAAGGGCGCCAGCGTCAGGTAGAGCCCGAGCACGCCCTCCTTGCCCAGGTCGCGTTCGAGCTGCAGCGCCCGGCCCATCTCGGTGACCTTGGCGAGAAGCGTCCGCGCCCGCGGCTCCAGCAGGCGCGCGGTCTGCATCGACAGGGTCGAGGCGCCCGAGACGATGCGCCCGGCCGAGAGCGCCTGGCCCAGGGCGCGCGCCACGGCCAGCGGGTCGATCCCGGGATGGCTGTCGAAGCGGCGGTCCTCCCAGCCCATGAGCATAGCGAGATAGAGCGGATCGACCGCGCCGGGTGTCGCGGGCAGGCGCCACATGCCGTCGCTTGCCAGGAAGGCGCGCAGCACGCTGCCGTCGCGCGCCTCCACGGTGTGGGTCACCGCCGCGGCGCGCGACAGGTCTGGCGGGGCGGCCCGGTCGAGTGCGGCGAGCGCAACCAGAAGAGCGGCGGCGCCCCAGGCCGCCGCGATCCGTGCCGTCGTTGCCCGTCTCGTCATGGCGGCGGTGTCAGGGCGCGCTGACGACGAGAGCGCCGGCCTCTCCGCGGGCAAAGTAGTAGGGCCGGTACATGTCCTCGACGAAGGGTGCCGGCACCACGTAGTGCCCCGGCGTCACCGCTCGGGCGACATAGGCCAGGGTCGCCGTTCCCTTGGCGCGCCACAGTTCGAGGGCCGCGAGATAGCGGTCGTCGCGCAGCTCGACCTGATCCAGCTCGGCGAGTTCGGGGAGCCAGGAGAGGTCGCGGGTTTCGATGCTGCCCTCCAGCCGCGCGTTCTCCAGTTCCAGCCCTGCGGGCAGCAGGTCGACCACCATCAGGTTGTGGGTCAGCGTGTCGGTCACCTTGACCTTGAGGACGACCACGACCCGTTGGTGCTGGTGCAGGGCATTGGCGGCGATCGGTGTGCCCTGCATGTCGAAGACCGCGCGTTCGATGGTCAGGCCATCGGCCGCGGCAGGCGCGTCGGGCCGGGGGTAGCCGGCCCAGGCGACCGAGAGATAGAGCGGCGTCTCGCCCATGTTGGTGACCGGCGTGGAGGTGTCGGCGGGCGGCCAGGCGAGCGTCTGGCGCACCGCTCCGTCGTTTTCCTCGACCACGCGGTCGATGGCGACCGCAACCGGTGCGTCCGACTGCGAGGCCGCGGCCACGATCACCAGCCAGGCCTTCTCCTGGGTGCTGGTCCACCAGTAGCGCAGATCGGAGTGGCGCGCGACATCGGCCGCGAGCGCCCCGATCTCGGCCGGCGTGGCGATGCCGCTTTCGATCAGCAGGGCTTCGGCCATGGCCGAATCACGCAGCGGCGAACCGTAGAGATCGTAGTCGGAACTGCCGTCGTCGACGGCGTCGGCAAGGCCGAAGGTCTCCCGGGCGCGCACTGGATCGCCCAGCTCGGCAAAGGCGGCGGCAAGCAGGGCGCGGCCGATGCGCGACAGGCTCGCATTCCGGCTCAGGCGGTCGGCGGCATAGGCCAGTTCGTAGGGATCGCCCTGGCCGTTGCGCGCCAGGACATGCAGCGCATAGGCCCTGGCCGCGCTGGTGCCGTCGCCATCGAGCGCCCGTTCCAGCGCCTCGTAGGCGCCCGCAAGGGCCGATTGGGAGACGAAGTAACCCTTGTCCTGGGCACGCGACAGGAAGTCGGTGACATAGGCGGTCAGCCAGGTCGATCCCGTGCCGTGCCAGGACCACAGGCCGAAGTCGCCATCGCTGCGCTGCATCGCGGCCAGACGCCGGATCGCCCGCACGATGCGCTCGTCGCGTTCGTCGGGATCGACATCGGTCAGGGTGCCCTCGGGGTCGAGCCGGTCGAGGTAGAGCAGGGGCATGGCCGTGCTCGCGGTCTGCTCGGCACAGCCGTAGGGGTAGAGGTAGAGCCAGCGCAGCAGCGCGGCGGCGTCGATGGGCGGGCTGGTGTCGGCGACCATGGAGACCGCCAGGTCGCCTTCCAGGAAACCGGCGGTCAGGGCCGGGCCGAGCAGGTAGGTCGCCCCCGGTCCCAGGTCGACGAGGAGCCGCTCGGTCGTCACGCTGGTGGGCGCGCGTACGCTCAGGTCCCATGTGCGTTCCTGGTAGAAGTCGTCGGGGCCGCTGACCGCCAGCATCACCTGCGCCACGCCCAGAGCGTTGGCTTCCAGGCGGAAGCCCGCCTCGATCCGCTGGCCCTGGGCAAGATCGGCCAGCACGGTGGCCGGTTCGAGTACGGCGACCGGACCTTCCGCGATGAGCTGGAAGCGGTAGCTCCCGGCCGGTCCCGAGACGTTGTCGATGGCGAGTGAGGCAAGCGATCGGTCGCCCGGCGCCAGGAAACGCGGCAGCACCAGATCGGCCACCACCGGCGCGGCGACGGTCATCGTCGTTTCGGCCTGTCCGACCCCGCCGGCCGACCACGCGACGGCCATCAGGCGCAGGCGTCCGTTGAAGTCGGGGATGGGTAGCGGCACGGTCGCCATGCCGTCGACCACCGGCACGACGCCGGATAACAACACAACGACCTTCGTGGAGCGTTTGGCCAGGGCATCGCCCAGGCCGCCGCCCGAGCGGTCGCCGCCCGAGCGGATCTCGCCGGAGGCCGCGCCGGTGGCGTCGATCAGGCGGCCATAGAGGTCGCTGATCGCCACGCCCAGGCGTCGCTGCCCCAGGAACCATGCGGAAGGATCCGGCGCGGTGTAGCGGGTGAGCTGCAGGATGCCGTCATCGACCGCGGCCAGGGTGACAAAGGCGCTGCCTCCGGCGGCCTCGCCCACGGCAACGGCGACATCGACGGTCTGCTCGGGTTCGATCGCCTCGGGGGCCTCGATCGTGACCGCAAGGGCCTGACCGTCGCGGTCGATGCTCATCCAGGCGACGCCGACGGCGCGCTGGGGGATCGAGGGCACCAGGGGATCGGGCATGCCGTAGGCCGTGGCCACGACATAGGCGCCCGGCGCCCAGTCCAGCGCCGCCGTCAGCGTCACTTCGGCGCCCTCGTCGGGGATCGCCACGAAGCGCATCTCCCGCACGCTGTCGTCCATCACGGCCAGGGCCACCTGGGCGTCGAACGGCGGGTCGATGAAGACGGTGACGCTCTGGCCCGGCGTGAATCGTTCCTGCGAGAGGGTCACGGTGACCCTGTCGGGCGGGCTGTCGCCGGCGACCGGGCCGCGGCTCCAGCCGGAGCGGAACCGCACGCTGGTCGCCGCGCCGCTCTCGGGATCGTAGATCTCCAGCCGGTAGCGGCCCCAGTCGATCTCCCGGGCGATCCCGGCAAAGCTCTCCGTGCCGGCGTCGAGGCTGCCATAGGCTACCAGGTCGTCCCACAGGAAGCCGCGATAGCGCCAGTTGCCGCCATCGTCCCACCAGCGCCATTCGTAGCCTTCGCGGACCAGATTCCAGGCGAGCCCGTTGCGCGCGACGCGGTTGCCCTGGTCGTCCCAGACGCCGACCTCGAAGGCGGCTTCCTCGCCCCGCCGGACATAGGTATCGAACAACGGCCTGATGCCGATCAGCAGGTCGGTGGACAGCACGGTCATCTGCCCGTCGCGTCCGACCGGGCGGCCGCCGACATCGAAGATCTGGGCCTGCAGTTCCACCGCCACCGGCGAGCTCGTCGCCGGCATGTCGGCGAGATCGAGCGGGACCTCGGCACGGCCCTCGGCATCGGTCGTGAACGCCACAGGCTCGGGCGAACGGGCGGCGAGGTCCTCCTCGATCAGGCCGAAGGCAAAGCCGTTGTCGAGGTTCAGCGGATCGCGCTCGGCGCCATAGGTCAGCGTCAGTTCGCCTTCCAGTCCCGCGGCGACACCGCCGTAGAGATAGTCCGCGTCGATCACCGCCATGCCGGCGGCGTCTGCGGCCGTGAGTATCTCGGGATCGGCGGTCAGGTCGAACTCGATGCGCGGCGGCACGAAGTCGTCGACCAGGAAGGTGACGCTGCCGATGGCGGGCGAGGACGGATCGGCCAGGGCCTCGACCGTCCAGCGGCCGGTGTAGGCGTTGCCCGGCAATGCAATGTCAAGCGGGTGGCCGCCCTGGCCGGCGTCGGCGACGACGCTGCGCGAAACCTCCACGCCGTCCGGGCGCACGACCCGCAGGATCAGGGACAGGCCGGTCACGGCGACCGAGCGGTCATCGCGCAGCAGGGCCATGACATGGGCGGTCTCGCCCGGCCGGTAGATGCCGCGTTCGCTGTAGAGGAAGGCGTCGAGCGGCCCGGGAGGCAGGCGGCCCTCGACGCCTCGGTCGGACAGGTCGAGCGCCGACATCGCCAGGTCGATGAAGGCAAAGTCCTCGCCCAGCCTGGCGACCACGACACGGGGCGTGTTGCCGCCCGTGCCGCGCACCAGGCCGGCATCGAGGCGGGCAAGGCCATCGGCATCGGTTGTTGCCTGGCCAAGCAACTGGCTGTTGCGCGCGTAGAGTTCGATGGTCGCCCCGGCCAGCTGTGTCCCGTCGGCCAGAGACCGGGCGGTGACGTCGAGCCCGTCGCCGCCCAGGTAGCTGGAGAGGCCTAGGTCGGAGACGACGAACCACTGGCTCGCCCAGTCCTGCCAGTAGGCCTCCATTTCGCGCTGATCGACAGCGGCGGCGGCGTAGATGCCCGGTTCCAGGGTGCCGATCGTCTCGCCGATGGGGATCGCGGTGCGCACGCTCTGGTTGGCGACATTGTCGACCGTCATCTGGCCCTGCCAGACCAGTTCGCCGCTGTTGTCGGCCAGATCGTCGAGGGCCCAGTTGTAGAGGTCGCCGAAGACCATGCCGTTGCGGATCTCGCCGACCAGGGCGCGGTCGTTGACCCGGTAGATGCGCACTTCCAGCGTGTCGACGTTGACGGTCTCCACCGGCAGGCCGGCGTGTTCGACCCGGGGCAGGACAAAGCCGGTGCCGGGGAAACGGGTCGCGGGATCGCGGTCGGGCACGGCAAGGCGCAGGGTCTGGTCCTCGGCCAGGACCGACTGGCCGCCGGGCAGGCCGGCCAGCAGGGTCAGGTCGTAGTCCTGGCCGTGGCGCAGCCCCTCGATGCAGAGCATGTCGCGGCGCACGCTGAAACCGGCATCGGTCTGGGGTTCCAGGCGCAGGTAGGTCTCGATCGGGGTGGCGCGGTCGCCTGCCAGGTCCTGGTTGAAGACGATGCAGGCGCGCGGCTTGTCGCCATCGCTCTCGACCTGGATGTCGTCGACATAGAGCTGCGCGCCACCGGCGCTGCTGCCGTCGGCCCGGGCCGCGCCGGTCGCGATCAGCAGGAGAACCAGTCCCAGAAACACTTTTGCCATGGCAGCCTCCGGTGTTGCAACGCCGTTCGGGGCCATACTAACCAGCCATTGCGGCAAAGACATGCCAACCCTGTGGCCACGGCATGGCCGCGGGGGCAAGGCGCGCGCGATCCCGCTTGACTTGCCTGCCGCCGGTCCGGAAATTGGCGCCGATCGAATCGCTGCCGCAATTTGGCGCGGGCCACAGGCGCGATGAGAGTTGGAGACGAAGAGCTTTTCGAGCAATCCGAGCCAAGCCAGCCCCAGTCGCCGTCTCCGCTTCTACCGAAGAATCAGCAACGGAAACCCGTGATTGCAACCATGGTTGCATCTCGGGGGTTGAAGCGCGTGATGGGCGTCCGGTCGGGGGTCCCAAACCAAAAATCAGGTCATGCGCAGTTCCTCGTGGTTCGCGCTTCTTCTCGTCGCCGCCGCCAACCTCACGGTCTGGGCCTGGATGGGCGAACCCGTTCAGGGCACCGCCTGGACGCGCCCGATGCAGGGCATTGCCTACAACCCCTCCGGGCTGCGCCAGGCGCCGGCCGACGGCCCCGACATGGTCGCGGCCGAGATCGACCGCGACCTCGACCTGATCGACCGCCGCTTCGACCGCGTCCGCACCTATTCGACCAACGACGATCTCGACCTGGTGCCCTATCTCGCCCGCCGTCATGGCCTGGACGTCACCCTGGGCGCCTGGCTCGACGGCGTGGACAGCCGCGACGCCCCCGAAATCGACCGCCTGATCGCCGCGACCGAGGACAACAGCAACGTCACGGCAGTCGTGGTCGGCAACGAAACCCTGCTGCGCGGCGATCTCGATGCCGCCGGCCTGAAGCTCTGGCTCGACAAGGTGCGCGCCGAGGTCGATGTCCCGGTCGCCACGGCCGAGACCTGGCATATCTGGCTCGACCATCCCGAACTTGCCGATTCGGTCGATTTCCTCGCCGTCCACATCCTGCCCTACTGGGAAGGCGTGCCGATCGACAACGCCATCGCCTTCATCGACGAACAGTACGGCCGCCTGCAGCAGGCCTTTCCGGGCAAGCGCATCGTGCTGACCGAGGTCGGCTGGCCTTCCGACGGCATCGTGATCGGCGATGCCGTGCCGTCGCCGGCCAATCAGGCGCTGTTCCTGCGCAGCTTTGTTGCCTATGCCGAACGTACCGGCATCCCCTACTACCTGCTCGAAGCCTTCGACCAGCCCTGGAAGGTCGCCGCCGAAGGCACGGCGGGTGGCTACTGGGGCATCTGGGACGAGGCCCGCGCGCCGAAGTTCTCCTGGTCCGAGGAGGTCAGCGACCTGCCGACATTGCCGGTCCTGGCCCTGCTCTCGACGCTGCTGGGCGGCCTTGCCGCCCTGGCATTCCTCTATCGCAACGCCATGAGCCTGGGCGGGCGCATTGCCTTCGCCGGACTGATCCAGGCCAGTGCCGGCCTTGCCGTATGGGGCAGCCATGTCGCGCTGGCGCGTTATCTCACCACCTGGTCGGCGGCCGGCTGGCTGGCGATCGGGGTGGGCGTCGCCCTGCTGATCGTGGTGCTGCTGGTCGAGGCCTTCGAGTGGTGCGACGTGCGCGCCCAGCCGCGCCTCCACCGCGCCTTCGGCGCCCTTTCGTTCGGGAGCCGGCCGCAGCGGCGCGTCTCGATCCATGTCCCGCTCCACAACGAGCCGCCCGACATGGTCGCCGACACGCTTACCGCCCTGTCGCGCCTCGACTACGACAACTTCGAGGTCCTGGTGATCGACAACAACACCAAGGACCCCGCCGTATGGCGCCCGGTCGAGGCGTTCTGCGCTCATCTCGGCGAGCGCTTCCGCTTCATCCACATCGACCACTGCCCGGGCTTCAAGGCCGGCGCGCTCAACCGCGGCCTGGCGATCACCGATCCGACGGCCGAGATCGTCGCCGTGATCGACAGCGACTACATGGTCGCCCCGAACTGGCTTGCCGACCTGGTGCCCCATTTCGACCGCGACGAGGTCGCCTTCGTCCAGGCGCCCCAGGACTATCGCGACGGCGGCGAAAGCCTGTTCTAGCGCATGTGCTTCTGGGAATACGCGGGTTTCTTCCGCATCGGCATGGTCCAGCGCAACGAGCGCAACGCCGTCATCCAGCACGGCACGATGACCATGGTGCGGCGCACCGTGCTGGAGGACATCGGCGGCTGGTCGGAATGGTGCATCGCCGAGGATGCCGAACTGGGCCTGCGCCTCTACGAGGCCGGCTGGGACTCGGTCTATGTCCCGGCGAGCTACGGCCGCGGAGTCACGCCCGACGACTTCGCCGCCTACAAGGGCCAGCGCTTCCGCTGGGCCTACGGCTCGGTGCAGATCGTCAAGAAGCACCTGGCGGCACTCTTCCGTCCCGGTGTCACGCGGCTGACCGGCGCCCAGCGCTACCAGTTCCTGGCCGGCTGGCTGCCCTGGTTCGCCGACGGGCTGAACGTGCTGTGTTCGGTGCTGGGGCTGGTCTGGACCTTCCAGGCGATCTTCTTTGCCAAGGTCTTCGACTTCCCCTTCATCGCCGCCATCGCGCTTGCGATCCTGCTGTTTGCCTTCAAGGTCGCCAAGACTGTCATGCTCTACCGCGCGCGGGTCGACTGCACCCTGGGCGAGGTGCTGGGCGCCTCGGTCGCCGGCCTGGCGCTCTCCTACACCGTGGCCAAGGCGATCTTCCTCGGCATCGTCACCTCGGGCCGGCCCTTCCTGCGCACGCCCAAGTGCGAAAACCAGCCCGCCCTTGTGCGCGCGCTGGTCGCGGTGCGCGAGGAGGCGGTCTTCATGGCCCTGTTGCTGGGCGGTTCGGTCGGCATGCTGGTGGTCCACGCCGACGACGGCATCGTGCCGATCCTCTGGGCGGCCTTCCTGGCGGTCCAGGCCCTGCCGTTCGGCGCCGCCATCGTGCTCTCGGTGATCGCGACCCTGCCGGCCCGCCGCCGTGCCGTGTCGGTCACCCGCCCCGCAGGCGAAGAAGCCCAGCGGGCCTGAGGATTCGGTCATGTTCATCGACGCCCGTCAGCTCGATGACGGCAGCGCCATCGCATGCGATGTCGCCATCATCGGGGCCGGCGCCTTCGGCATCACCCTGGCGCGCGCCCTGCGCGGCAGTGGCCGCGATGTCGTCCTGATCGAAAGCGGCGGCCTCGACTTCGAGGACGAGACCCAGGCACTCTACGAGGGCGCCACCGACGGCATCGCCTACAACCTCGATACCGCCCGCCTGCGCTATTTCGGCGGCAGCACCAACCACTGGGGCGGCTGGTGCCGCCCGATCGAGCCGGAGGACTTCGAGGCGCGCGCCTGGGTGCCCCATTCGGGCTGGCCGGTCAGCCGCGCCGACCTCGATCCGTATTATCCCCGGGCCCAGGAGATCTGCGAACTGGGCGCCTTCGACTACAGCGTCGAAAACCTTGCCCGCCTCGGCCCGCCGCTGGGCCTGCCCGGCGGCAAGATCGCCGATGGCTTCTTCCAGTTCAGCCCGCCGACCCGCTTCGGCGAGCGTTACCGCGACGACATCGCCAATGCCGCCGACATCCGCTGCCTGCTCAACGCCAATGTCACCGAGATCGTGGCGGCCCACGACGCCGGCTCGATCGCACGCCTCGATGTCGCGACGCTGACCGGCAAGCGCTTCACGGTGACGGCGGGAACCTACGTGCTGGCCGCCGGCGGCATCGAGAACGCCCGCCTGCTGCTTGCCTCCCGTTCGGTCGCCCCGGCGGGCCTTGCCAACGACCGCGACCTGGTCGGGCGCTACTTCATGGAACACCCGATCTTCGGCCCCATCGCCTCCTGGATCTGCGATGCGCCCGAGCGGATCGCCCCCTACTACGGCAGCTACACCGCGCTGGGCGATGCCGTGGCGCGCGGCTGCCTCTCGATGACGCCCGAGTACATGGCCCGCGAAGGCCGGCTCAACACGATCTTCACCTTCACGCCCAACGACGACGTGCGCTACCTGCCGGGCCGCCCCGCCGAGGACGGCCCGATCCCGCTCGAGACCGAGATGCTGACCCTGCTTGCCGGGGTCGAGCCGGGTGTCGAGCACACCGGCAAGCGGGTCTACATGGGCTGCGGCACCGAGCAGGCACCCAACCCCGACAGCCGCGTCACGCTGGCCGACGAGGTCGACGCCCTGGGCATGCCGCGCACGCGGCTGGCCTGGCAAATCACCGAAGGCGACCGCGAGAGCCTGCTGGCCAACGTCGCGACCCTGGCGGCGGCCATGGGTGCCTGGGGCCATGCCCGCCTGCGCCGCATCGTGCCGGCCGATTTCGCCTGGAACGACATCGACATGTTCTGGGCGCACCATCACATGGGCACCACGCGTATGGCCGCCCAAGCCAGCCAGGGTGTCGTCGACGCCAACCTCAAGGTCCATGGCCTGGGCAACCTCTTCATCGGCGGCAGTTCGGTGTGGACCACCGGCTGCGGTGCGACCAACCCGACGCTCTCGATCGTCGCCTTCGCCCTGCGCCTGGCCGAACGCCTGCGCGCCGGGGAGGCCTGAACATGTCCTGGTCGCGGCGCGACATCCTGATCGGCGCGGGACTTTCGGCCGCCCTGGGCGGTGCCGTGCTCTGGCGCCTATCGCTGGACGAGGGACCGGGGCCGACGGTTGCCCTGGTCGACCGTGCCGCTGCCGCGCGCATCGGCCGGCGCCTGCTCGAAGCAGCACGGCCGCCGGCCGACGGTTCGGCTGCGCGCCAGCGCATCGACACCCTGATCGCGACCCTTCCGGCCGGCACCCGGGCGGGCGACCTGCGCCCGGCGCTTGCCGACTGGGTCGCGGCAGACTTCGAGGAAGGCCGCATGGTCGAGGTCGAGGGCTGGTATCTCACCCGCACGGAAGCCGATCTGGCGATCCTGGCGGCGCTTGAGGAGGCCGGTGCTCAGACCGGCTGAAGCGGCCAGGCCCAGGGGATCAGGACCAGCGCCAGGCCGACGATGATGACTTCCAGCGGCAGGCCCATGCGCCAGTAGTCGCCGAAACGGTAGCCGCCCGGTCCCATGATCAGGGTGTTGTTCTGGTGCCCGATGGGCGTCAGGAAGGCACAGGAGGCGCCCACGGCCACGGCCATCAGGAACGGGTCGGTCGCCACGCCCAGGGCGCTCGCCACGCCCACCGCGATGGGCGCTATGACGATGGCCGTGGCTGCGTTGTTCATGATGTCCGAGAGCGTCATGGTCACGATCAGGACGACCGCGAGCAGCGCCAGTGGCGGCGCACCCGACATGACCGTAAGCAGCCCGTTCGCCAGCAGCACGGTGGTGCCCGTGGCTTCCAGCGCCCCGCCGACCGGGATCATCGCGCCAAGCAGGACCAGCACGGGCCAGTCGATCGCTTCGTAGAGTTCGCGCAGGTTGACCATGCCGAGCAGCACCATAGCGAGCATCGCCAGCGAGAAGGTGATGGTGATCGGGGCAAGGCCGATGGCGGCCGCGATCACGGCAGTAGCGAAGATCGCGACCGCGGGCAGGGCACGGCGGCGGGCGCTGACGGCGATCTTGCGTTCTGCCAGCGGCAGCAGACCCAGGCGCGCCAGCGCCGAGGTGGCGTGGTCGCGCTCGCCCTGCAGCAGCAGGATGTCGCCGGCCTGGAAGCGGAAGCTGCGCAGCCTGCCGCGTGTCGGCTGGCCCTGGCGCGAGACCGCCAGCAGGTTGAGGTCGTAGCGGCTGCCAAGGCGCAGGCTGCTCGGCGTATGGCCCTCGATGCGGCTGCCGGTCGGCACGATCGCCTCCAGCATGACGACGTCCTCGGACTTCAGGGCTTCGACGGCCTGCGACTTCTCGCCGACCAGCTCCAGGTCCAGGTTGTCCACCGCCTTGGCCATGCCCTCGGGCGAGGCCGAGAGCATGAGCACGTCGCCGGCGCGTACATGGACATAGCGGGCGGCGCTGAGCATGCGGTGGCCATCGCGGATCAGGGCCACGATCTGGACATTGCTGTCGGTGATCTTCTGGTCGAGTTCGTGCAGCGCTACGCCGACCGCCGTCGACTTCTCGGGCACGACGGCTTCGGTGATGTAGTCCTCGATGGCGCTGAGATCCTAGGGAACGTTGCGCTTGCGTACCGAGGCCGGCAGCAGGTGCCAGCCGATCAGGGCAACGAAGGCGACGCCGACAATAGCGATGGGAAGGCCGACGGGCGTGAAGTCGAACATGCCGAAGGGCGCCCCGCCCGTGTTGGTGCGGTAGGAGGCGATGATGACGTTGGGCGGCGTCCCGATCATCGTGGCCAGGCCGCCCAGGATCGAGCCGAAGGCGAGCGGCATCAGGATCAACCCGGGCGAACGCTGGACCTTGACGCAGGACTGCAGCGCCACGGGCAGCAGCAGGGCCAATGCCGCGACATTGTTCATGAAGGCCGAAAGGAATGCTGCAACGCCGGCCAGCACGGCGACATGAAGCGCCGGGCTGGCGCTGGCCCGCACGACCAGGGCCGCGATCGCGTCGACCGCCCCGGAATTGGCCAGCGCCCGGCTGATCACGAGCACCGCCAGCACCGTCACCACCGCGGGGTGGCCGAAACCGTCGAAGGCGTCGGCGGCGGGAACCACACCGGCCACCACTGCCGCCATCAGGCCAGCGAAGGCGACGACGTCGTAGCGCCAGCGGCCCCAGATGAAGAACACCGTGACGCCCAGCACGATCAGGCAGATGGCAATCTGGGGGCCGCTCATGGCGTTCCGGAGGTCGACGTGTGGTGGGGCTCAGCCGATGTCGAAGCTGATGCCCTGGGCCAGCGGCAGGGCACGCGAATAGTTGATGGTGTTGGTCGCCCGCCGCATGTAGACGCGCCAGGCGTCCGAGCCGGATTCTCGGCCGCCGCCGGTCTCTTTCTCGCCGCCGAAGGCGCCGCCGATCTCGGCACCCGAGGGGCCGATGTTGACGTTGGCGATGCCGCAGTCGCTGCCCTCGTCGGAGAGGAACATCTCGGCCTCGCGCAGGTCGTTGGAGAAGATGCAGGAGCTGAGGCCCTGGGGCACGTCGTTGTGCATGGCGATGGCCTCGTCGAGTTCGCGGTAACGCATGGCGTAGAGGATGGGCGCAAACGTCTCTTCCTTCACCACGCCGGTCTGGCCGGGCATTTCCGCAATGGCCGGACGCACGTACCAAGCCCCGGGGAACTCCTTCTCCAGAACGCGTTCACCGCCGAAGATTTTGCCTCCCTCGTCGACTGCACGCGACAGCGCGGCCTGCATCGACTGGAAGGCCCGACCGTCGATCACCGGGCCGATCAGGGTGCCCTTTTCCAGGGGATTGCCGATGGGCACGCTGGCATAGGCCTTCTTCAGGCGCGCCAGCAGGTCGTCATGGATCGAATCGTGGACGAACAGGCGGCGCAGGCTGGTGCAGCGCTGGCCTGCGGTGCCCACGGCGGAGAAGACGATACCGCGCACCGCCAGATCGAGGTCGGCGGTGGGGGCGATGATCGCGCCGTTGTTGCCGCCCAGCTCCAGCAGGGTCTTGCCCAGGCGCCCGGCGACGGTCTGGGCCACCTGGTAGCCCATGCGCACGCTGCCGGTGGCGCTGATCAGCGCCGCATCGCGGTTGGCCGCCAGGCGCTCGCCGGTTTCGGGACCGCCGATGACGATCTGCACCAGGTCGGAGGGCACCGCAAAGCCGCAGCTGGCCGCGGCGCGGCCCAGCAGGCGCTTGCAGGCGATGGCGGTGAGCGGCGTCTTCTCCGAGGGCTTCCAGACCATCGTGTTGCCGCAGACCGCGGCGATGGCGAAGTTCCAGGCCCAGGGCGCCACGGGGAAGTTGAAGGCGGTGATGCAGCCGATGACGCCGAGGGGATGCCAGGTCTCCATCATGCGGTGGCCCGGCCGTTCCGAGGCGATGGTCAGGCCGTAGAGCTGGCGCGACAGGCCGACCGCGAAGTCGCAGATGTCGATCATCTCCTGGACCTCGCCCTTGCCCTCTTCCAGGATCTTGCCGGCTTCCAGGGTGACGAGCGCGCCCAGCGCGTCCTTGGCCTCGCGCAGCTCGTTGCCGAACAGGCGGATGACCTCGCCGCGCTGGGGCGCGGTCAGCCTGCGCCAGGCTTTCTGCACGTCGGCCGCGCGGGCGACCATGGCATCGACCTGGTCGGGGCTGGTTTCCCGGACCCGGGCCAGTTCGGAACCGTCGACCGGCGTCTTCACCGCAAGGCTGCCGCCGTCGAAGTAGTCCTCGCGCATCTCTGCGTCGTTGAGGCCCAGCGTGTCGAAGATCGTCTTGGAGTCCATGGGCAAACCTCGTCGGTCGGGATCGGATCAGATCGGGCGCGGGTTGTAACGTGCCCCGGGGAAGCCGTCGAGAAGCCCGGGCTTCAGCCCTGGCGGGCCGGGGCGAGCACGCGCGAGCGAGGGAAGACGCCGGTCACGACCGTGCCCTTGCCGAGCTCGCTCTCGATCGTCATGGAGCCGCCGTGCAGCTCGACCAGCGCCTTGACGATGGCAAGGCCCAGACCGGAACCCTGGTGCTGCTTGCTCGTCTTGGCCTGGACGAAGGGATCGGTGATGCGCCCCAGGATCTCGGGCGGGATGCCGATGCCGGTGTCGGCGACCTGGATCACCAGTTCGCCCTGCGGGTTCATGAAGACCCTGGTCGCGACCTCGCCGCCGGGTTCGGTGAACTTCACCGAGTTCGACAGCAGGTTGAATAGCATCTGGCGCACCGAGCGGCGGTCGGCGCGCAGGTTGGGCAGGCCCTGCGCGATGTCGGCGGTCAGGCGCACCTCGCCGCGTTCGGCCATCGGCTCCATCAGGCGCACCGTGGCGCCGACGATCTCGGCGACCTCGACGACATCGTCGGACAGGCGGAACTCGCCCTGTTCGATCTTGGCGACGTCGAGCACGTCGTTGATCAGGGTCAGCAGGTGGGAACCGCTGAAGTGGATGTTGGAGACGTATTCCTTGTACCGGTCGTTCTGGATCGGCCCCAGGATCTCGGTCTTCATCGTCTCGGAGAAGCCGATGATGGCGTTGAGCGGCGTGCGCAGCTCGTGGCTCATGCGCGAGAGGAACTCGGACTTGGCCTGGTTGGCGTGTTCCAGCTTGAGGTTGGCCGAGACCAGCTCCTGCTCGGCGCGCTTGCGCTCGGTGATGTCGACGACGATCGACTGCAGGGCATGGCCGCCCTCCCAGTCGACGATCGAGACGCGGTTTTCCAGCCAGATCTCGTGGCCGTCGCTCTTGAGGCCGCGGAACTCGTAGCGCGAGGGCGTCGTCGAGCCGGCCAGGTGGGCCTGGTTGAAGCCGGTCACCCGCTCGCGCTCATCGGGCGCGATCATCAGTTCGAGCTGGCCCAGGGCGACGACGCTTTCGGGATCGGGGTAGCCGTGGATGTCGGCATAGGCCTTGTTGGCAAACAGCATCCTGCCGTCGCGATGGATGACGATGCCCTGGATCGATCCCTCGACCAGGGAGCGGAAGCGCGACTCGCTGGCGCGCAATTCGGCCGACCGCCGGTCGACTTCCAGGCGCAGCGCCTCAGCCAGGTCCTGCAGCCCCCTCTGGCGCGCCCGCACCAGCACGAAACCCAGGATGACCAGGGTGACCAGCAGGATGACGCCGGCCACGACGTACTGCATGCGCAGTTCCGAGAGGTTGACGGCGACGATGTCGTCGGGTGCCGAAAGCAGCACGATCAGCCGCTGATCGAGCAGGGGCACGCTGTCCCAGGAGGTGATGCGCGGCGTATCGTCCTCGGGGTCGATCGCGCTGATGTTGCCGCTGCCCTCGGGTTCCCTGAGCATGCGCCGGGCCGTGGCGATCGCCTCGTCGCCGCTCATGCCCGCGATCAGGTTGCGGTCCACGGTATCGGCTTCGGAGCTTTAGAGGATCGTGCCGTCTTCATCGATGGCGAAGACCGAACCCAGGCAGCCGGCGCTGATCGGCGCCAGGAACTCGGCAAACAGCGGGTCGAGGTCGGTCACGGCCGCCAGCACGCCCACGACCCGGTACTCGACCACCAGCGGGCGGTAGATCAGCAGGGCATGGCTGTCGTTGATCTTGATGATCTGCAGGACCGGCTCGGGCGCAAAGGTGAGGCCCGGCGTCGCCAGGAGCGCACGGCGGCCTTCGACGATCCCGGGAGCCTCCTCCAGGTCCGCCAGCGGCGTATAGAGGCGCTGTGCCACCAGGTTGCCCTGGGTATCGAGCAGCACCAGGCTGGTGCGGTGGACCTCACCGTGGATGTTCAGCACGACGCGGTAGGCGACCGGCGAGACAGAAGTCTGGTTGAGCAGGGTTGCCAGCTCGACGCCGGCCAGTTCGCTGCGGCGCAGGAAGGTCTGCTCGAGATGGTCGGTCAGCGCGCGGGCGGCGATGCGGGTGATCGCCGTCTGCTCCTGGTTGAAGTTGTCGCGGTGACGGTCGACCGCCAGGGCGTCGAGCCAGGCGACGGCGATCGTCAGCACGACCATGGCCGCCGTGCCGATCAGGGCCACGGCCCATGTGGTCGCCCGCAGGCTGCGCGACGGGCGCGCAAATGTCGGAGTTTCGACCGCCATCACTTCATCCGGCCGGAGTCCGGGTCCAGGGTTGTCTGTGGTGTATGCTGCGCCGCGCAAACACCTTCATAAACGAGCAAGGCGCGAATGATAGTCGCGTCAGGAGTGTTCCGGACCGTCCAAACTGGCGTGCAGGATGTAGTTCACGGCGACATCGCGCGAACGTGACCAGCGGTCGCGCAGCGGGTCGTAGGCCAGGCCGCTGATGTCGGTGGTGCGCGCGCCGCCCAGGCGCAGGTCGCGGGCGAGTTCGGCAGGGCGCACGAACTTCCTCCAGCGGTGGGAGCCGCGCGGCACCCAGCGCAGCAGGTATTCGGCCCCCACGATCGCCAGGGCGAAGGCGCGCGGCGTGCGGTTCAGCGTCGACATCACCAGGCTGCCGCCGGGTTTCACCAGCCGGCAGCAATCGGCGACGAAGGCGGTGCGGTCGGCGACATGCTCGACGATCTCCAGGGCCATGACCGCATCGAAGCGCCGGCCGCTTGCCGCCACGGCCTCGGCGGTGCTCTCCAGGTATTCGATGGCGAGTCCGGCCCCCTCGGCGTGGGCGCACGCCACCGCCAGCGCCTCGGGCGCGGCGTCGATGCCGGTCACCGTGGCGCCCAGGCGTGCCAAGGGTTCGCAGATCAGGCCGCCGCCGCAGCCGATGTCGGCGATGGCCAGCCCTTCGAGCGGGCGATCCTGCGAGGTCAGTCCGAAATGGCCGGTCAGGGCATCGCGGATGTAGCCCAGGCGCACCGGATTGAGCCGATGGAGCGGGCGGAACGGCCCGGAGGCGTCCCACCACTGGTCGGCGACCGCGGCGAAGCCTGCGATTTCACGGGCATCGATGCTGCCGGGGCGGGCGGCGGTTTCTGTCGGCTCGGCTTGCTTCGTCATGGGGCCGAGAGTATGAAGTCGCGCCCTCGCGGCGGGAAGGCCTTCCGCCACGCCAGGGATGTTTTTTCTCCGGTGGCGGCGCGTCATGGCGGTTCTTGTTCAGAAGTTCGGCGGCACCTCGGTGGGCGATCTCGAGCGTATCGCCCGTGCGGCCACCCGTGTGAAAAGCGCGGTCGAGGGCGGCAATGCCGTCGCGGTCGTGGTTTCGGCCATGGCCGGCGAGACCGATCGCCTGGTCGGCCTCGTGCACGAGACCGATCCCGGCTTCGACCGGCGCGAATACGATGCCGTCGTCGCATCGGGCGAACAGGTGACCGCGGGCCTGATGGCGCTTGCCCTGCAGCGCATCGGCATCCCGGCGCGCTCCTTCCAGGGCTGGCAGGTGCCGATCGTCACCGACGAGAGCCACAGCCGCGCCCGTGTCGCCGAGGTGCGTCCGGAAAACCTGCAGGCCTGTCTCGACCAGGGCATCGTGCCCGTGGTCACCGGATTCCAGGGCATCACGGCCGCAGGGCGTGTTACAACCCTGGGCCGTGGCGGCTCCGATCTTTCCGCCGTGGTCCTGGCCGCGGCGCTGGGCGCGGAGCGCTGCGACATCTATACCGATGTCGATGGCGTCTACACCTGCGATCCCCGTATCGTTGCCAAGGCGCGCAAGCTCGATAAGATCACCTACGAAGAGATGTTGGAGATGGCCTCGCAGGGGGCCAAGGTGCTGCATACCCGGTCCGTGGCCACCGCCATGAACCATCGGGTGCGTCTGCAGGTGCTCTCCACCTTCACGGGTGCCCCCGGAACCCTGGTCGTCGACGAGGACGAAATCGTGGAACAGCAGGTTGTCAGCGGCATCGCCTATACCCGGGACGATGCCAAGATCACGATGGTCGGCCTGCCCGACCGCCCCGGTGTCGCCGCCGCCCTGTTCGGGCCGCTGGCCGCCAACGACATCAATGTCGACATGATCGTGCAGAACATCTCCGACGATGGCGAACGCACCGATCTCACCTTCACGGTGGCCAAGGGCGACCTAAACCGGGCCCTGAAGGTGCTGGCCGACAACAACGCGACCCTGGGGGCGGCCGGGATCGAACCCGATTCCCGCGTCGTGAAGGTCTCGGTGATCGGCGTCGGCATGCGCAGCCACGCCGGTGTCGCGGGCACCATGTTCCAGGCGCTGGCCGACAAGGGCATCAACATCCAGGTCATCTCGACCTCGGAGATCAAGGTCAGCGTCCTGATCTCGGAGGACTACCTGGAACTCGCCCTGCGCGCGCTTCACACGGCCTACGGGCTGGACGCGGCCGAATAGGCTGATGGCAGACAGGGCAGGAGAGGCCACCCTTCAGCGGTTGTGGTCCCGCGGCCGGTCCCTGTTTGGTGTCGAACACGCGATCATGGGCGGCGCGATGACCTGGGTCAGCGAGCGCAACCTGGTCGCGGCCATCTCCAACGCCGGCGGCTTCGGCGTCCTTGCCTGCGGCGCGATGTCGCCCGAGCAGCTTTCGGCCGAGATCGCCGCGACCGCCGCGCTCACCGGCCAGCCCTTCGGCGTCAACCTCATCACCATGCACCCGCAGCTCGAGGCCCTGATCGATGTCTGCGGCGACCATGGCGTCGGCCACATCGTGCTGGCCGGCGGCCTGCCCACGGTCAGGACGGTCGGCCATGCCAAGGCGCGCGGCGCCAGGGTCCTGGGTTTTGCCCCGGCGCTCGCCTTTGCCCGCAAGCTGGTGCGCATGGGGGCCGATGCCGTGATCATCGAGGGCATGGAGGCCGGCGGCCACATCGGTCCGGTCTCGACCAGCGTGCTCGCCCAGGAGATCCTGCCGGTGCTGACCGAGGCGCCGGTCTTCGTCGCCGGCGGCATCGGCCGGGGCGATGCCATCGCGGCCTACCTGCGCATGGGCGCCTCGGGTGTCCAGCTCGGCACGCGTTTCGTCTGCGCCACCGAATCGATCGCCCACGCCAACTTCAAGCAGGCCTTCATCCGGGCCAATGCGCGCGATGCCCAGCCGTCGGCGCAGCTCGACCCGCGTTTTCCCGTCATTCCCGTGCGCGCGCTGGTCAACCAGGGTACCCAGCGCTTTGCCGACAAGCAGCGCGAGGTCATCGACCGCCACGATGCCGGCGAACTCGACCAGAAGGCCGCCCAGCTCGAGATCGAGCATTTCTGGGCCGGCGCCCTGCGCCGCGCGGTCAAGGACGGCGATGTCGAAAGCGGCTCGGTCATGGCCGGCCAGAGCGTGGGCATGGTCGCGGCGATCCAGCCGACCGCCGAGATCATCGGCGAGCTGGTCGCCCAGGCCGCCGCGGCGCTGGCCCATGAGGGCTGAAGGTCCGATTGCCGCATCCTTCGGCGCGATGATACCCTGACGCCTCAAGCGCCCGCACCAGACGGGTGCGGGGCGGCGGACAGGACCATGAGCCAGAAAAGCCCGGGCGGCGGTGCTGCCGACAGCACCGTGACGCCCTTCCGCGACGTCAACGCCGATTCCGCGCAGCGGCGCATCGCCGACGATCTCCACAACGCCCGCCTGGCGCGCGGCCTGGAGGTCGCCGATGCCGCGCGCACCCTGCGCATCCGGGCGGTTTATCTGGCCGCCCTGGAGGAGGGGCGTTTCGCCGATCTGCCCGGTCCCACCTATGTCGCGGGTTTCCTGCGCGCCTACGGCCGCTTCCTCGACCTCGACGGCGACGAGCTGGTGCGCCGCTACAAGGACGAGAGCGGCGGGGTCCTGGTGCACCAGCAGCTCAACTTCCCGGTGCCGGCCTCCGAAGCGCGCCATCCCACCGGCTTCATGATCGCCGCGGCGCTGATCGTGGCCGTGGCCGTGGCCGTCGCCTGGTTCGTCGTGCAGGAGCGCGATCTCGAGCTGATCGAACGGGTGCCCGAGGTGCCCGAGGAGATCGTCGAGGCCGCCGAACAGGCCGAGGCGGCGACCACCGGCCAGGACCTCATGGCTACGGAGGCCGAAAAGGCCCTGGCCGACGATCTGGCGGCCGACATCGCATCGCCCGAAGCCGCCGAGGACCTGCCCGAGCCTGCGCCGGCCGATGCTGCGGCGACCGGGACTGTCGTGGAGGAGGCGGCGCCGGAGGCCGCGGTCGAGGAGACCGTCGCCGACGCCGCGGAGGAAACCGCCGCGGTCGACGAGGCCGCTGCAGCCGAGACC
Source organism: Pseudomonadota bacterium (assembly GCA_027592745.1). Classification (GTDB taxonomy): domain Bacteria; phylum Pseudomonadota; class Alphaproteobacteria; order SP197; family SP197; genus CALGGB01. The sequence continues at coordinate 27,958 of JAQCLG010000027.1, forward strand.
GCCCCGGCCGAACCCGAGCCCGAGGCTGCCGCGCAGGAGCCTGCAGCCGAGACGGCGGCGGAGGACGGCGGTGACATGGCGGCCAGCGAAGCCGAGATCATGGCCGAAAGCGGCTACGTGCCGCGGGTCTACGGACGCACCAACACCGATTCCCGGGTCGAGATCCGCGCCGTCGAGGAGACCTGGATCCAGGTCGAGGGGCCCAACAACGAGATCCTGCTGACCCGCGTGCTGCTGCCCGGCGACATCTACCGCGTGCCCAACCGCGAGGATGTCACGCTCGACACAGGCAATGCCGGGGGGCTGGAGGTGCGCGTCGACGGCGGCCTGATCGCCCCGCTGGGCGAACCCGGAATTGTCATCCGCAACGTCACCCTGGCGCCCGAGGCCCTGCTTTCGCGCTAGTTTTCCGGGCCCGGCGGCCCCATCTCTGCCATGCCTTTTCCTTTACCCTACCCCAGCCGTGGGCTATTGCTCCGCGGAACCCCGGACCGGCAGCCATGACCGCACAAGCCCTCGATCGTCCGCCCCGCCGCGTCAGCCGCAAGATCAAGGTCGGCAACGTGGAAGTGGGGGGCGATGCCCCGATCACCGTCCAGTCGATGACGAACACGCTGACCTCCGACGTCCATGCGACGGCGCACCAGATCAGCCAGCTCGCCGTCGCCGGGGCCGATATCGTGCGTGTCTCCTGCCCGGACGAGGCCTCGACCGCCGCGTTCAAGTCGCTGGCCTACGAATCCCCGGTGCCGCTGGTCGCCGACATCCACTTTCACTACCGCCGCGGCATCGAGGCCGCGGTGGCGGGTGCGGCCTGCCTGCGCATCAATCCCGGCAACATCGGCTCGCCCGACCGGGTGAGGGAGGTCGTGCAGGCGGCCAAGGACCACGGCTGCTCGATGCGCATCGGCGTCAATGCCGGATCGCTGGAAAAGCACCTGCTGGAGAAACACGGCGGCCCGACGGTGCAGGCCATGGTCGACAGCGCGCTGTTCCATGCCCGCATCCTGGAAGACAACGACTTCCTCGACTTCAAGATCAGCGTGAAGGCCTCCAACGTGGCGCTCGCCGTGGGCGCCTACCGCGGCCTAGCGGCGGCCTGCGACTATCCCCTGCACCTTGGCATCACCGAGGCCGGCGGCATGATCGGCGGCACGGTGAAGTCGGCCGTGGGCTTGGGCATGCTGCTCTGGGAGGGTATCGGCGACACGCTCCGCGTCTCGCTGGCGACCGATCCCGTGGAGGAGGTCAAGGTCGGCTGGGAGATCCTGAAGTCGCTCGACCTGCGCAGCCGTGGCGTCAACATCATCGCCTGCCCCTCCTGCGCGCGCCAGCAGTTCAACGTGCCCGCGACCGTGGGCGAGCTGGAGAAGCGCCTGGCCCATATCGACGTGCCCATTACGGTCTCGATCATCGGCTGCGTCGTCAACGGCCCGGGCGAGGCCAAGCTCACCGACATCGGCCTGACCGGCGGCGGCAAGGGCGGCCTGCGTGCCGACGGCAAGGGTACCCATCTGGTCTACCTGGCGGGCCAGGCCGATCACAAGGTCGAGTCCGCCGACATCGTTGACCACATCGTCGAGCTCGTGGAACGCCGCGCCGCCGAACTGCGCGCCGCCGACACCGCCGCGGCCGCGCAGTAACCTTCGGAGCAGGGCGTTGAGCAAGCTGCAACCCATTCGTGGCACGCGCGACCTCCTGCCGGAGGACTGCCGCAGCCACCGCCGCGTCGAGGACGCCAGCCGGGCGGTCGCCGAACGCTACGGCTATGGCGAGATCCGCACGCCGATCCTGGAGATGACCGGCGTCTTCTCGCGCAGCCTGGGCGATGCCACCGACGTCGTGACCAAGGAGATGTACAGCTTCACCGACCGTGGCGGCGAGGACGTCACCATGCGCCCGGAGAATACCGCCTCGGTGGCGCGCGCGGTGCTCTCCAACGGCCTGCTCAACGAGATGCCGCTGAAGCTGCACTACGCCGGGCCGATGTTCCGCTACGAACGCCCGCAGAAGGGCCGCCAGCGCCAGTTCCACCAGATCGGCGTCGAGCTGTTCGGGGTCCCCGAGCCCGCCGGCGATGTCGAGATCATCGCCATGGCCGCCGACATACTGGAGGAACTCGGCCTGCTCGCCGACACGCGGCTGGAACTCAACACCCTGGGCGATACGGCCAGCCGCGAAGCCTACCGCGATGCGCTGGTCGCCTTCCTGGAGCAGCACCGCGAGGGCCTGAGCGCCGACAGCAAGGATCGCCTCGTGCGCAATCCCATGCGCGTGCTCGATTCCAAGGACGAGGGCGACAGGGCCATCGTTGCCGATGCCCCCTCGATCTTCGACCACCTGACGCCTGATGCCGCCGCCTTCTTCGACGAGGTGTGCCGCGGGCTCGACGCATTGGGCATCGCCCACACGGTCAATCCCCGCATCGTGCGCGGCCTCGACTACTACTGCCACACGGCCTTCGAGTTCATCACGCAGAAGCTCGGCGCCCAGGGCACCGTGATCGGCGGCGGGCGCTACGACGGTCTGATGGAGCAGATGGGCGGTCCGGCGCTGGCGGGCGTCGGCTGGGCCGGGGGCATCGAACGCCTGGCCATGCTGGCCGGCGAGCTGCCTGAGGTGCCCCGGCCGATCGCCCTGGTGCCGGTCGGCGAGGCCGCCGAACGGCGCGCCATCGCCCTGGCCCATGCCCTGCGCCGCGCCGGCCTCGGCATCGACCTTGCCTACCGCGGCAACCTGAAGAAGCGCATGCAGCGCGCCAACAAGGTCCATGCCCGGCTGGCCCTCATCCTCGGCGACGACGAGCTGGCACGCGACATCGTCGCGCTGCGCGATCTCGACACAGGCGAGCAGACCGAACTCCCGATCGATAGCGTGAGCGAGAGTCTGCTGGCCCGGCGATAGCGCCGATGGCCGAACCCCGTCACATCGTCGTCGGTGCCAACCACCGCTCGGCGCCGCTCGAGCTGCGCGAGCGTCTGTTCGTAGGCCGCGAGGAAACGCCGGCCTTCTACGAGGCGATGCGCCATGCCGGGCTTGCCGAGGCGTTGCTGCTTTCGACCTGCGACCGGGTCGAGGTCCATGCCGTCTGCGACGATCCCGTGGCGGCCGGTGCGCGGCTGCGCAAGCGCCTGGCATCCCAGGCGGGCGAGGCCGCCGAGGTGATGGAGTGGCGCGGCTACGCCCTGGTCGACGAAGCCGCGCTGCGCCAGCTCTTTGCCATCGCGGCCTCGCTCGACAGCCTGGTCGTGGGCGAACCCCAGGTGCTGGGCCAGCTCAAGGAAAGCCATCGCCGCGCCGCCGAGGCGGGCATGATCGGCCCGGTGCTGGAGCGCCGCCTGCAGGCCGCCTACGGCGCGGCCAAGCGGGTGCGCAACGAGACCGCGATCGGCGAGCGCCCGGTTTCCATCGCCTCCTCGGCGGTCGAGGTCTCGCGCGAACTCCATGGCGATCTCGGCCGTGTCCACGCCCTGATGCTGGGCGCGGGCGAGGGCGGCGAACTGATCGCCGAGCGGCTCCAGGCCAACGGCCTGGGCAGCCTGGCGGTTGCCCATCGCAGCCCCGCGCTCGCCCGTTCGGTCGCCGAGCGGCTGGGTGCCAGGCTGTGCCCGCTCGACGATCTCGATGCCCTGCTTGCCGGCGCCGACATCGTCGTGCTCGCGGTCGGCTCGGGCGCCGCGCTGACGCGCGGCCAGGTCGAACGTGCGCTCAAGGCGCGGCGCCGCAAGCCGATGCTGATCGTCGATGCCGGGGTGCCGGCCGATGCCGAGGCGGCGATCCACAGGATCGACGATGCCTTTCTCTACGGTCTCGACGACCTCGAACGCATCGCGCTTTCGGGCCGGGCGCGGCGCGAGGGCCAGGCCGAGGCCGCCTGGGTGATCGTTGACGAGGAACTGGCGCGTTTCGGCCAGGACCGTGCCGAGCGGGGCGCCGTTCCCGCGCTGGCCGCCCTGCGCGCACGCTTCGAGAAGGCGCGCGCCGAGGTGCTGGCGCACAAGGCCGGGGCCGGGGCCGACGAGGCGACGCGGCGCCTGATCGCC
>JAQCLG010000199.1 GCA_027592745.1 Pseudomonadota bacterium
TTCCACGCCGCGTGCCACGGCGGCCGCGGTGAAGGCGACCAGGGTTGCCGCGCCGTCCTGCGGCGAAAGTCCTTCGAGATCGATCGCGAAGGCATCGCGGTCGAGCGACTTGGGCGCGCGCCGGGCGAAATAGGGATGTCGGAGCGCGGCATCGACCCTGGCCGTCGCCGGCTTTCCCGCGTGCGCCAGGCCTCCGTCGCGGTCGAAGGCCGCCCCGGTCTCGACCAGCACCCAGTCGTCGAGCAGCGCGCCGCCCGGTCCGGTGTCGAAGGCGACGATCCGCTCCGGACCGATCCAGGTGACATTGGCGACGCCGCCGATGTTGAGCACCGCCAGCGGCATCGCCACGCCGTCCATGGCGGCCAGTGCGGCGTGATAGAGCGGCACCAGCGGTGCCCCCTCGCCGCCCGCGGCGATGTCGCGGCTGCGGAAGTCGTCGACGACATCGATGCCGGTCAGTTCGGCCAGCAGCGCCCCGTCGCCGATCTGCCAGGTCAGGTGCTCCTGCGGCCTGTGCACGATGGTCTGGCCGTGAAAGCCGACCACGTCGACCTCCCCGGCGTCGAGCCCGGCCCGCTCCAGCAGCGCCGCGACCGCCTCGGCATGGCGCAGGGTGAGCACCCTGGATGCCGCCGGCACATCGCCCCTGCCGCCCAGCACGCTGCGCAGCAGGTCGCGGGTCGCCGTGTCGTAGGGCAGTTCCAGCGCCACGCCCGTGCGCTCGACCGCCACGCCGTCGGTGCGCAGCAGGGCGGCATCGACGCCGTCGAGCGAGGTGCCGCTCATCAGTCCGATGGCCGTTTTCAGCCCGTCCGCCATGGTCTCCCCGCGTTGTCGCGATTCGGCGAGTGTGCTACAGGACGCGCCCCCGCGCGACGGGGCAACACCGCCGATCGAGCCAACCCATGTCCGAGCCCAAGTCCGACTTCCTGCGCGATATCCTCGCGCGCGGCTTCATGCACCAGTGCACCGACCTCGATGCGCTGGACGCAGCCGCAGCCAAGGGTGTCGTCACGGCCTACATCGGCTACGACTGCACCGGCCCCAGCCTGCATGTCGGCCACATGGTCTCGATCATGATGCTGCGGCGCATGCAGCAGACCGGCCACAAGCCGATCGTCCTGATGGGCGGTGGCACCACCAAGGTCGGCGACCCTTCGGGCAAGGACGAGGCACGCCAGCTGCTGAGCGACGAGCAGATCGCCGCCAACATGGCCAGCATCCGCGCCAGCTTCGAGAACTACCTGACCTTCGGCGACGGCCCGAACGATGCCGTGATGGTCAACAACGACGATTGGCTCTCGACGCTGGCCTACATCCCTTTCCTGCGCGATTTCGGCCGGCACTTCTCGGTCAACCGCATGCTCTCGATGGATTCGGTGAAGCTGCGTCTCGAGCGCGAGCAGCCGCTGTCGTTCCTGGAGTTCAACTACATGATCCTCCAGGCCTACGACTTCGTCGAACTGCACAGGCGCTACGGCTGCATCCTGCAGATGGGCGGCTCGGACCAGTGGGGCAATATTGTCAACGGCGTCGACCTCGGCCGCCGGGTCGCCGATGCCCAGCTCTTCGGCCTGACCACGCCGCTCATCACCACCGCCTCGGGCGCCAAGATGGGCAAGACGGCGTCAGGCGCGGTCTGGCTCAACCCGGACATGCGCTCGCCCTGGGACTACTGGCAGTTCTGGCGCAACACCGAGGACGCCGACGTTGGGCGTTTCCTGCGCCTGTTCACCGACCTGCCGCTCGACGAGGTCGCGCGCCTGGAAAGGCTTGAGGGCGCGGAGATCAACGAGGCCAAGAAGATCCTGGCCAACGAGGTGACCGCACTCTGCCACGGGCGCGCTGCCGCGCAAGAAGCTGCCGAGACCGCGCGCAAGACCTTCGAGGAAGGCACAACGGGCGATGCCCTGCCGGTGACGCAGATCGCCGCGCCCCGCCTGGCCGAGGGCATCCTGCTCTACGAGGCGATGCGCGAGGCCGGCCTTGCCGCATCCAACGGCGAAGCCCGCCGCCTGATCAAGGGCGGCGGCGCCCGCGTCAACGACACGGCGATCTCCGACGAGGCGCACAAGGTGACCTCGGCCGACCTCGGCGGCGACGGCACCGTCAAGCTCTCGGCCGGCAAGAAACGCCACGCCCTGCTGCGCGCGGTCTGACGAGGCAGTTCCGATCACCCATGCGGGTGAGACCACGCATGACTCCGCCCAACGCCCGGCCGCCGGTCGCCACCCGCGTTTAGAGCGGATCACGATTGGTCGGAACCGCTCTACATCAACAGGATAGAGCAAATTCACATCCTTCTGCGCAATCGCGAAGCGATTCTGCAGAAGGATGATTTGCTCTAGCGTCCGCCTTCCTGACGCGAAACCTCGAAGGTCAGGTCGCGGACTTCGTCGTCGGTCGGCGCGCTGAACAGGCGGCGCAGGATGCCCGGCGTCAGCAGGGAAAGCGGGTCGACGCTGACCTCGGCCGCCTCGCGCGGGCCGGTGACCTCGTAGGTGAAGCCGAACAGGCCACCGCCCTCCTCGAAGCCCGTGAGGAAATAGCCGATCAGCGGGATCTCGCCGAACGCCGCATTGAGCGAATAGACCGGGATGATCGTGCCTTCCAGGTCGAGCTCGTTCGAATCCAGGTCGACCTCGCCGAAGATGGTGATGCCCAGCCCCGGGCCATAGGCGCGCCCGTCGCTGATGGTCAGGACATCGCCATGTTTCTCGAAGGGGATCAGAGCATTCTCGAATTCCAGGCCGTCGCCGGTCAGCGCGTTGGATAGGCCACCCAGCGAGGCGACCGAAAGCAGCCGGGCCAGGATCGGCGCCTCGGTCATGGTGAAGTCCGTCGCACGCATGGCGCCCGAGGCGCTCCGGTCCGGTGTGGCGTCATCGATGCGCGCGCGAATCTCGAGCGTGCCGCCCTGGGCATGGTCGAACAGGCCGACCGCACGGATGGCGTCGCCGGCGCTGCCTGCGGTGTATTCGAAGCGCCGCTCCTGGGGGCTGAAGCGCCAGATGCTGAGCGTGGTCGGCGAGGCATCGTTAAGAGTGCCGGTCACCGCCAGAGATTCCCAGCGATCGTTCTGGTAGTTGCCGTCGATCCGCACCGCCGTCGCCGCGTCGTTGTCGGTGAGCCAGACGCTGTCGAGCACGCCCTCGATGTGGAACGGCGGCAGGGTCGGGCCGCTGGAGCCGGTCATGTCCTCGAGCATCGGTTCGAGATCGGCCGTGCCACCCGACAGCCGGATGTCGAACACCCCGTCCTCGCGCACGGTCAGCGCCCCGGCAACGGCATTGCGCCCGAAGGCGAGGCGTTCGAGGTCGAGACGAAGCGGCGCCAGATCGCTCGCCCGCAGTGCGCCGCTGCCCACGACCTGGGTCGTGCCGACATCGAGGTCGAGCGATTCCAGGTGCAGCACCGGCCCCAGGTCGTCGACCAGGCGCAGGGTCGCACGGCCGGGCTGGCCGGCCTGCTTGTCGATGTCGAGCAGCGGATAGTCGATCGCCGCCGCGGCCAGATCGGCGACCGCCGTCCAGATCATCGTGCCTGCCCCGGTCTGGGCAAGATCGAGGACCACCCCGACCGGCCCGGTCATGGCGATGTCGTCGGGAAGGTCGAGCGCCGCGCGCTCGCTGTCGTCGAGGGTTCCGCGCAGCTGCACCGTCCTCTGCACCGCCTCGCCCGGCTGGAAGACCTGGCGAAAGGCGACCTCGAAGGGCACGCCGTTGAGACTGAGGCTGCCGTCGAAGAGCGCCGACCCGATATCGAAGACCAGCGTGCCGTTGCCGTCCGAGACCCGGTAGCCACGCAGCCCGGCGAGCAGTTCCAGCTCGGCAAGGTCGGCCGCCACGCGAAAGCGGACCTCCTTCTGCTGCAGCCCCCTGAGGCGGGGCAGCACGATCTCCAGCCGCCCGTCGATGCGGCCCCGGATCGCGGCAGGATCGAGTTCGGCCAGGGCAGTAAAGCCCAGCGTCGGGTCGGCCAGCAGTTCCAGCGCCCGCTGAAGGTCGCCGCTGGCCTCGGCGCCGATCAGCATGCCCTTCTCGCCGTTGAGCGTGTCCATCGTGATCACGCCCCGCTCGCCCGTCAGGCCGTTGTGCGTTCCGGTCGAGGCATCGATGCGCAGGTTGTCGTCGGCGATGTGGACCTCGGCATCGATACCGGTCACCGGCGGCATGCCGTTCAGATAGACGATCGACCATCCGCTCACGTCCAGGTCGATGGTCAGGTTGTCGAGCGGGATGTCGTTGGCGGCCAGTTCGGCGAAGGTGGCGTTGAAGGCCAGTGCGCCTCGCGTGATGACCCCCCGGGAGATGTGGCTGACGATCCAGTCGCGCGCCGGCTTGACCAGCGACACGGGCCAGTAACGCGCGACGTCGTCGACCGGCAGCGCCTCGACGTCGAGCCGGGCCGAAATCCGGTCGTCGGGTCCGAAGCCGTCGATCAGGATCCGGCCGGTCGCCAGCCCCCTGGGAAAGCCCAGGTCGAGATCGGTGATCTCGATGCCGGAAAATCCGGGCCGGATGTTGCCGCTGGCCCGCGTCGGACCCAGCACGATCGGTGCGGGAAAGACGGCGGGCAGATCGAGGACCCCGCCCGGCGCCGCGACCGAGAAACTGCCGCTGCGGATATGCAGGCCGTCGTCGAGGGCCAGCGTCAGCTCCCCGTCGACCGCCATGTCGAGGCCGTCCAGGGGCGGAAGTTCCGGCATCAGGAAGGAGAGGTCGGCAAGCGCAAAGTCGCTGAGGTGGGCCGACATCAGCACCGTGGCGTCGGCCAGGGCGTAGACCGCCACCAGGTCGAGTTCGATCTTGCGCTCGCCCGAACGCAGGGTCGCGCGTGCGCTGAGGTCGAGGCCGTCGCCGCGGCGGCGCAGCACCAGTTCTGCGGCCGGTGCGCGCCATTGCACGCCGAGCACCCGGTCGTCGACCTGCAACGTCGCGCCCAGCAGTGCGACCCGCGTCAGGCGCTCGAACGGCGCCCGGTCGCGGACCGCCAGAAAGGCGGTGATGATGTCGTCGCCGGGCGGGGCGGCGCCGCCTGCGGCAACCGAGGGCGGCGCCGTCGCCTCTTCGGGCGCAGCCTGCTGCAGGGGCAGCATCGCCAGGGTGAAGCTGCTGTCGGGGTGGCGTATGGCATCGACCAGCGGCCGGATCACCGTGATCGCCCGCGGCCGCAGTTCGCCCCGCACCAGGGGCGGCAGGGCCATCTCCAGCAGCACCTCGCCCGCGCCGAAGGCCGGCGAGCCGTCGGCATGGGTGACCACGACATCGAGGATGCGCAGGTCGAAGGCACGCTGCCAGTCGCCCCAGGCCAGTTCGGCATCGCCGATCTCGAATCGGTAGCCGGTGTCTCCCTCGTTGAGCGCGGCCTCGATGTAGGGCGTCAGACCGGAGAGTTCGACCGGTCCCTGGGCCAGCCGCCAGGCGGCGCCGGCCAGCAGTACGCTCGCGACGCCGACCAGCGTCCCGAGCACATGAACCATGAATTTGGCGGCGCGTCGTGTCACGCTCTGGGTATGCCCTGCCTTGTGGGCACCAAGCTAGTCGCTTTGCACACCCATCGGCCAGCACTGCAGCAGGATCCATGTCTTTTCCCACCCTCGACGCGATCGTTGC
>JAQCLG010000028.1 GCA_027592745.1 Pseudomonadota bacterium
GGGGCGCGGTCACGCCACGCGCTCGACCAGCCGGTCGATCACCTGGGCGATGGTCGTGCCATCGGCGCGGGCGGCGAAGTTGAGGGCCATGCGGTGGCGTAGCGTCGGGCCGGCCAGCGTGACCACGTCGTCGATCGACGGGGCGACCCGGCCGTCGAGCAGGGCGCGGGCGCGCACCGCCAGCATCAGGGCCTGGCTGGCGCGCGGGCCGGGGCCCCAGGCGATGGCGCGGGTCGCCTCCGAGCCGTCGGGACGGCCCGAGCGGACCAGCGAGAGGATCGCCTCGACGACGCTTTCGCCCACCGGGATGCGCCGCACCAGGTGCTGGGCCGCGAGCAGATCGGCCGCGGCGATCGCTTCCCGGGGTTTCTCCTCGCGTGCGCCGGTCGTCATCACCAGCATCTCGCGCTCGGCGTCGCGTCCGGGGTAGTCGACGTCGATCTCCATCAGGAAACGGTCGAGCTGGGCCTCGGGCAGGGGATAGGTGCCTTCCAGTTCCAGCGGGTTCTGCGTCGCCAGCACATGAAAGGGTTCGGGCAGGGGATGGCGCGTGCCGGCGACCGAGACGGCGCGTTCCTGCATCGCCTGGAGCAGGGCCGATTGCGTGCGCGGGCTGGCGCGGTTGATCTCGTCGGCCATCAGCAGCTGGCCGAAGACCGGCCCCTTGATGAAGCGGAAGGCGCGCCGGCCGCTCTCGCTTTCCTCGAGCACCTCGCTGCCCAGGATGTCGGCGGGCATCAGGTCGGGGGTGAACTGGACCCGCTTGTCCTCCAGCCCCATCACGGTGCCGATGGTCTCGACCAGCTTGGTCTTGCCCAGGCCCGGCACGCCGATCAGCAGCGCGTGGCCGCCGGCCAGCAGGGTGATCAGGGTCTCCTCGATCACGCCGTCCTGGCCGAAGATGACGCGCCCGATGGCGCTGCGGGCGGCGGCTAGGCGCTCGCCGACCCGTTCGATATCGGCGGTCAGGTCGCCGGCATCCTGAAGGGGGCTGTGTTTGCTTTCCGCCATGGGTTCCTCGGACCGGTTGTCGTGCCTATCTTAAGGGTCGGACAGCAATACGGTATCACCGCCAGCCATGAACCCAACACAAGCCCGTGAAGACGACGATCCCCAGGCGACCCCGAGCGGGGCGGACCGGGAGCTTTTCCGCGAGCTTCTCACGGCCGACATCGACATCACCATCGCCCGCGACGGCACTTGGATCCACGAAGGCGGGGCGATACGCCGTCCCGCCCTGGTCAGGCTGTTCGCCGGCATCCTGCACCGGGAGGGCGAGGACTACTTCCTCATTACGCCGGCCGAGAAACGGCGGATCACGGTCGAGGACGCGCCATTCGTCGCGGTCGAGGTGACCGCGGAGGGCCAGGGCGACGGCCGCAGCCTCACCTTCCGCACCAATGTCGACGATACCGTGACCGCCGGTCCCGACCGCCCCATCCGCGTCGCCTTCGATGGCGAAACCGGCGAACCCTCGCCCTACGTCCTGGTGCGCGAAGGACTGGAGGCGCTGATTGCCCGGCCGGTCTACTATGAGCTGGTCGCCATGGGCGAACTGGTGCCGCGCGACGGTCGCCAGGCGCTGATCGTGCATTCGGGCGGGGCGGAATTCATCCTGGGGTATGCGCACGATGAACGGTGACGATGTGCTCGGCCGGCTGCGGCTGATGCCCGATCCCGTCATGGAAGCGCCGCCCTCGGACTGGGAGGACGGCCCGGCCCTGCGCCGCGCCGCCGTGCTGGTGCCCCTGGTGCTGCACCCCGAAGGTCTCACCGTCGTCTTCTGCCAGCGCTCCAAGCTCCTGCACCGCCACGCCGGCGAGGTGAGTTTTCCAGGCGGGCGCATCGAGGAAGGCGAGGACGAGGTGACCGCGGCCCTGCGCGAGGCCCAGGAGGAGATCGGCCTCGACCCCGCAAGCGTCACCATCCTTGGACGGCTCGACACCCATCGGGCCGGCTCGGGCTACAGCATCGCGCCGGTCGTGGGCGTGCTGGCGCCGCCGGTCGTCTTCCGCCCCGATCGTGTCGAGATCGACGAGGCCTTCGAGGTGCCCCTGGGGTTCCTGCTGGAACCGGGCAACCACCGGGAGGAAACGATGTTCTGGCGCGGCGCCGACCGGGCCTACAACGTCTGGGAGTTCGGCGACCGCTACATCTGGGGCGCCACGGCGACGGTCCTGCTCAACCTTCTGCGGGTCCTGCGGGCCGAGCGATGAGCGGGGTCCACGAGGGGCCGGTTGCCCGCATCGCCCCGGCGGAAAGCATGACCGACCACGCCGCGCGTGCCGTGGTCGCGGCATTGCGCGCCGAGGGCGCCGAGGTCCGCTTTGTCGGCGGCTGCGTGCGCGATGCACTGTGCGGGGCGGCCGTCAGCGACGTCGACCTTGCCACTCCCGATCCGCCGGAGAGGGTGCTCGCCCTGCTCGAACGCGCCGGCATCAAGGGCGTGCCGACCGGCATCGAGCACGGCACCGTGACCGCCGTGGCCGATGCCCGCCCCTTCGAGATCACCACCCTGCGCCTGGATGTCGCGACCGACGGGCGTTACGCCGAGGTCGCCTTCACCGACGACTGGCGCGCCGATGCCGCCCGCCGCGACTTCACCTTCAATGCCATGAGCCTGTCGCCGGAGGGCGATCTCTACGACTACTTCGGCGGGCGGGCCGATCTCGAAGCCGGGCGCGTGCGGTTCGTTGGCGATGCCGCCCGTCGCATCGCCGAGGATTACCTGCGGGTGCTGCGTTTCTTCCGCTTCCTTTCCCGCTTCGGTCATGGCGAACCCGATGCCGCGGCGCTGGCGGCCTGCGCCGCGGCAGCCGACAAGCTGGGCCGGCTCTCGATCGAGCGGGTGCGCATGGAACTGCTGAAGCTGCTCGCCACCCCGGCCCCGGTGCCGGCGCTGCAGACCATGGCCGACCTCGGCGTGCTGCCGGCGGTGCTGCCCGAGGCCGGTCCGCTGACCGACCTTCTGGCGCTCTGCGGCATCGACGACCGCGATGTGGTGCGGCGCCTGGCCGCGCTGATCGGCACGCAGGGCGAGATGGTCGGGCGCCGCCTGAAGATGGCCAATGCCGAGATCGGCCGCCTGGCGCGCCTGGCCCCGCCCGCCCGTGTCCTTGCCGCCGAGCTCGATGCCGCCGGCCAGCGCCAGGTGCTCTACGATCTGGGCGCCGACCTCTTCCGCGATCTCGTGCTGCTCGCCTGGGCGGGCGACCGGCAGGGGCGTGCTTCGCACTGGCGCGCCATGCTGGAAACCGCCAACGACTGGGAATCCCCCCGGCTGCCGGTCCGCGGCGCCGACATCACCGCCATGGGCGTGCCCGGCGGCCCCCAGGTCGGGCGCATCGTCGCGGCCGTCGAAGTCTGGTGGCGCGCGCGGGATTTCCAGCCCGGTCGCCAGGCCTGCCTCGATGTCGCCCGTGCCCTGGCCGCGGGCGAGGACTCCGTCGCTGATGCAGATCAATGAAACGCCCGGCCGGCCTGCGCAGGATGACGTCCGCGGCCGCTTTCCCGTGCGCCGCGCTGCGGACTAGAATGGTGCGTTGAACGCTTACCCTCTCCTGCGCCGCCTCGTGGTGGCCCTGATCGCGCTGGCGATGGCGATCCCCGCGGCCCTGCCGCCGGGTGCCGCTGCCGCGGCGGGCCAGGACCTGCCGACAGCGCTGGCCTTCATCTGCGGCACCGTCCCGGCTGCGGGCGACGAGCAGGGCAACGGGGCTGCGGGCGATCATGCATCCTGCCAGTCCTGCACCGGCGCCTGCCACGGCATGGTGCTGGCTGCTGCCGATCCGGCACTTCCGGTGCCGCCCTCCTGGGAAGGCGGCTTCTCGCTCGCCGGCGACCACGGCGGCGCCTTCCCCGCCGCGATCCGCGGCTACGCCGCGCGCGCTCCTCCGCTCGCCTGAGGCTGCCGGCCGCCCAGGCGCGGCCTTCGATCCTCTCTTTTTGGCGCCGCGTCGTGCTCCTGCCGGGCACGCGCGGCATTGGCACGGAGATTTCTCATGCGTCTGTTTTCCACACTGGCCCTGGCTCTTGCGCTTGTTGCCTTCGGCGGCGCGGCCCGGGCCCACGACCTGCAGATCGGCGATCTCGAACTCGGCCATCCCTGGATCGCCGAAGCCCCGCCGGGTGCGCCCACCGCCGCCGGTTACGTGGACATCGCCAACCAGGGCGAAACGCCCGACCGCCTGCTGGCGGTGCGCTGCGCCTTTGCCGAACGGGCCGAAATCCATGAAATGACCATCGACGATGCCGGCACCATGCAGATGCGCCCGCTGCCCCAGGGACTGGAGATTCCCGGCGGGCAGACGGTGAAGCTGGAGCGCGGGGGCTTCCACCTGATGTTCATGCATGTCATGGAACGCCCCGTGGCTGGCGACATGATTCCCGTCACCCTCGTCTTCGAACACGCCGGCGAGGTCGAGGCCATGTTCATGGTCCAGAAGGCCGCCGACGGCGGCATGGAGATGGATGACGGGATGGAAATGGAGATGGAGAGCGGACAATGACCACACGCCGCCTTGTCGTCGCCCTGGGCATCCTGGTGCTGGCAGCCGTGCTGGGTGCTGCGGCCCTGATCGTGCGTTACGGCGAGAGCGACGAGGCGGCGCTGGCGCCGGTCGACATCGGCGGTCCCTTCACCATGACCGACCAGTACGGGGCGACGGTGACCGAGCAGGACCTGCTCGGCCACCCCAGCCTGGTCTTCTTCGGCTTCACCTTCTGCCCCGACGTCTGTCCCTCGACCCTGGCCGAGATAGCGGCCTGGCTCGACGAACTGGGCGCGGAAGGCGAGGACCTTGCGGTCTATTTCGTCACCGTCGATCCGGCACGCGACACTGCCGAGGTGCTGGGCCAGTACGTCGGCTATTTCTCGCCGCGCATCGTGGCGCTGCGCGGCACGACCAACCAGACCGACGAGATCGTCGCCAGCTACAAGGCCTATGCCAAGCGTGTCGACATGGGCGACGGCACCGGCGACTATCTGATGGACCACTCCGCCGCGGTCTATCTGATGGACAGCAAGGGCGATTTCTTCGACGCCATCATCTTCACGGCCACGCCCGAGGAAGCCGTCGCCAAGCTGCGCAAGCTGATCGCGGCCTCCTGAGGCCGCCATGGCGCCTGCCCCCGACGGCCAGGCGACCCCGCCGCCACCTCCCCTGCGCCGGCACGAGACCGCCAGCCGGCGCGACAACCTCAACGGCGCGCTCTATTCGGTCGCGGCCTCCCTGGGGTTCACGATCACCTCGGTGATGGTCAAGCAGCTCGGCCTGATCGGCATCGATGCCTTCCAGACCGTCTTCGTGCGCGCCTTCTTCGGCATGGCCGTGATCGTGCCGCTGATGTGGCGCCTGGGCGTGGCACCCTGGCGCACCGACCACATCTGGATCCATGCCAGCCGCGCCCTGCTGGGCGGGCTTTCGGTGCTGTGCGGCTACTACGCCTTCACCAGGCTGCACCTGGCCGAGGTCACGGTGATCAGCTTCACCGTGCCGCTGTTTGTCACCGTTTTGGCCGTGCTGTTCCTGGGCGAGTCGGTGCGCTGGCGGCGCTGGAGCGCCACCGCCGTGGGGTTTGCCGGCGTCCTGGTCGTGGCCCGCCCGTTCGGCGGCACGGTCGAGCTGGCAAGCGGCCTGGCGGTGCTGATGGCGCTGTGCATCGCGGTTTCGGTGGTGCTGCTCAAGCGTTTCCCCAAGAAGGAGAGCCAGCTCCTGATGCTGTTCTTCTTCCTGCTTTCCTCCGGGGCGATGGCGGCCTGGCCCGGCGTGGCGGGCTGGCACGAACCCGATGCCGTGGCCTGGCTGCTGCTGGCCGGCGTCGGCTTCTGCGGCCTTGGCTCCCAGGCGCTGATCATCCGCGCCTTCCGCATCGGCGATGCCAGCTTCGTGGCGCCCTTCGACTACGTGCGCATCCTCTTTGCCGGAACGGCCGGTGCCCTGATGTTCGCCGAACTGCCGGACCTGTGGACCTATCTGGGCGGGCTTCTGATCGTCGGCTCGACGCTCTACATCGCCCGCCGCGAGGCGCTGCAGCAGAGGCACTGAACACGATATTGTGATAGGGCGGACCGGCGCGCCGTACCAACTGTTGTGCACTGCACAATGGCCCGAGCGAGTTTTCATGAGCGCTTCCCGCAAGCAAGCCAGGGCCTCTCCCGCGGAGGAGATGCCGGTGCTCGTCCTTTCCTGAGGGCGCGGCCCGACCGGATCCATCCAAGAACAAGGAGAACACCATGGAACTCACCGACAAGGTCGCCCTGATCACCGGTGCGGCCAGCGGCATCGGCCACGCCGTCGCCGCGCGTTACGCCCGTGCCGGCGCCCGCATCGTCATTGCCGATCTCGACGAGAAGGCGGCCGATGCCGCCGCGCGCGAGCTGGCGGGCGACAGGGGCATGGGCCTGCGCATGGACGTCACCCACGAGGACGAGGTCAATCTGGGCGTTGCCGCCGCGGTCGACCGTTTCGGCACGATCGACGTGCTGGTCTCCAACGCCGGCATCCAGATCGTCCACCCCATCGAGGACTTCGGCCTTGCCGAATGGAAGAAGATGCTGGCGATCCATCTCGACGGCGCCTTCCTCACCACGCGCGCCTGCATCCCGCACATGTACCGGCAGGGTTCGGGCGCGATCGTCTACATGGGTTCGGTGCACTCGCACGAGGCTTCGCCCCTCAAGGCGGCCTATGTCACCGCCAAGCACGGCCTGCTGGGTCTGGCCCGCACGATCGCCAAGGAGGGCGGCCGCCGCGGCGTGCGCGCCAACGTCATCTGCCCCGGCTTCGTGCGCACGCCGCTTGTCGACAGGCAGATTCCCGAACAGGCCGCGAGCCTGGGCATCTCCGAGGACGAGGTCGTCAAGAGGGTCATGCTGGGCGAGACCGTGGATGGCGAATTTACCACGGTCGAGGACGTCGCCGAGATCGCCCTGCTCTTTGCCGCCTTCCCGAGCAGCGCGCTGACCGGCCAGTCGCTCATCGTCAGCCACGGCTGGCACATGGACTGAAGCCCGGGCTCAGTCGCCGATGCCGAACAACTCGCGCTCGAAGGGGAAGGTCGAGAGCCGTCGGCAGCCGTCGGCGGTGACGACGATCTGGTCCTCCAGCTTGACGCCTTCGATGCTGTCGTCGGCGGCGACGTAGCTCTCCACCGCCAGCACCATGCCGGCTTCCAGCGTGTCGTCGGGCTGGCCGGCGGCATAGTCCTCGCGCCACTCCACCACCGGGTTCTCGTCGCCCATGCCGATGCCGTGGGCGATGCAGCCGTAGCGGTATTCCTTGAAGCGCGCGGGCAGTTCGAAGGCCTCGTTGGCGACCTCGCTGAAGCGGCGCCCGGCGCGGAACAGCGCCAGGTTTTGCTCCAGGCACTCCAGCGCGACGCGATAGAGTTCGCGCTGCCGGGCATCGGGCCGCCCCGGCGGGCAGTAGAAGGTGCGCGAGATGTCGGCGCCATAACCCATGGGGCCGATCAGCCCGGTGTCGAGTGCCACCAGTTCGCCGCCGCGCACGATGCGGTGCGAGCTCTCCTGGACCCAGGGGAAGGTGCGCGGCCCTGAAAGCAGCAGCTTGTATTCGCCCCACTCGCCGCCGGCGGCGATGTTCTCGGCATGGAGCAGCGACAGCAGCTCGTTTTCGGTGACGCCGGGGCGCAATCCCTCGCGGATGCGCCACATGCCGGTCTCGGCCACGGTCACCGCATGGGAAAGGCAGGCGACCTCGTCGGGCGACTTGACCCGATGGGCCGCCGTCATGATCGGCTCGGCCGATTCCAGGGCAAAGCCCGCCTCGCGCAGCGCCTCGTGGCCATAGAAACCCGGCGCGTCGATCGCCAGGCGGGGCTTCTTCTGGCCGGTGCGCTGCGCGACGATGGCACCGACCTCGCCGGCCCAGGCCCGCGCCGATTCCGTGGCGCGAGCGCCGCAGCGGTATTCGGTGAAGCCGATCGTGGGGCGCCACAGGTCGACGACGTTGTTCCCGGGACGCAGCAGTTCGGGCACGTAGTCGTCGAAGACGGCCGCAGGTCCCTCGGCCGTGACGATCGCCGTGCGTTCGGGCAGGTGCATCATGTAGACCTGTGCCGAGGAGACGCCGGTCGCGTAGCGGATGTAGACCGGGTAGGTCAGCACTGGCGCGTCGCAGCCCGAGGCGCGCAGGGCCGCCTGGGTGCGCGCCAGCCGGGTGCTGCGCATCCGGTCCATGTCGACCATGGGCTGCTGGTCGTCGAAACGCATGCCGGGTCGCTGCGCGGCGAAGAGTTCGTAGGTGTCGGTCATCGCGTGGGCTCCTAGGCGCCGAGGGGTACGTTCTGGTCGAGCAGGCTCTGCTGCAGGCGGCCGATGTCGAGATCGCCCGGCGTCGTTCCATGCCGCACGCTCAGGGCGGCGGCGGTGCCGGCAGCCTGGCCGGTCACCCAGCACTGCGGGATCTCGCGCATGAAGGTGTGGGAGACGGCGTCGGTGGAGATGTGGCGTCCGGCAGCGAGCAGGTTGGCGATACCGCGCGGCAGCAGCGCGCCGTAAGGGATCGAGACGTTCGGGAACTTCGGTCCCAGGCTGGGGCTGACGCCGACCTCGTCGTTGTGGCGCAGGCCGGCCTTCCAGTCGTCGCTCCTCATCACCTTGCGCCCGACCAGGCGACGGCTGTGGCGCACGCCGATCTGCGGCGCCGTCAGCATCAGCCAGGCGTTCTCGAAACCCGGTGCGTGGCGCCGGAAGAAATCGAGATGGGCCAGCTTGGTGTCGTGCGAGCGCAGCTCGACCTCGGTGAGATCGGCGACATCCGTGGCGTCGTAGCCGGCAAAGCGCGGACCCATGAAGACGATGACGTCGTTGCGCCAGGCGGCCATGGGCAGCTGGATCGGACCCAGGGTCCGGCGGGCCTGCGTGGTGAAGGCTGCCAGCGCCTCGCGGTCGGCCTTGAAGGCGATCCAGCGCTCCGTGTCGACGCCGCCGAACAGCCAGGCCGTGTTCATGCAGTGGTGCATGTTCGAGGGCGCGATGTCGTCCTGGCTTGTTTCACCCGCCCGCACGAAGAGGTCGCCGTCGCCCGTGGTGTCGACGACCACCCGGGCGGTGACGGCAAAACGCCCCTGCTTGCTCTCGAACACCACGGCGGCGATGCGGCCGTCCTCGACGATCGGGTTCGAGGCGCCGGCATGGAGCAGCAGGTTCGCCCCGGCCTCGCGAAGCGTGGCCAGGGTGACCGCCTTGAGCCATTCCGGATCGATGTTGGGCGCCCAGGTGACGATGTCGTGGAAGGCGTTGGAGCGGGGCGCCCAGTGGCCGACGTCGGCTGCCTCGCGCGAGCCCCAGATCGCGGGCGCCGGGCCGTCGATGGCGTCGGCGGGCAGGCGGGCGAGCAGTTCCTCGGCCAGGCCGCGGATCACGTGGCGGCCCTGCCAGTCGGTCATGCGGTCGATCCAGATGACAAGGCCGCCGGTCGCCAGGCCGCCCAGGTGGCCGTAGCGCTCGGCGAGCACGACCTTGACGCCGAGGCGGGCCGCGGCGATCGCCGCAGCGGTCCCGGCCGGTCCGCCGCCCACCACCAGCACGTCGCACTCGGCCTGTACCGGCACGGCGCGCGGGCTCGGTGACGGTCCCCAGGGCGGGACGCTCGCGCTCACCCTCGCGCGTCAAGATCTCCTGTGAAAGAACCCCACCTTCCCAGAACGCCATGGACCCTCTCCCGGCAAACCTGTGACCACGGGACGATGCCGTGGATCGGGGAGGGCGGGCGGTCCTGGCTGAGGCAGGACCCGTGGTCCCGGTGGCATGGCCGCACACATCTCTGTCCCGAACCCTCGGGCAGCGACGCAAGCAGCCGGACGTACGCGGAATACACCTGCACCCAAAGAAAAGCAGACGTCCTGGAGGGCGTCAACGCCCCCGGCGAACTTCAGTCCTGGTTGGCCTTGCCCTCGTTTTCCAGGCGGTCCCAGATCTCGTGGATCCAGCCCTTGATGACCAGCGCCTCCTCCCAGCGGTCCGACAGCTCGTAGCCGTCGCGCCCGGTGATGCCGTAAGGCGGCGGCCCCAGCTCGACCAGGAAGTTGAGCGTCGCGTCGGCGCTCTCGCGGTGGCGCCACTTGCGGATGCCGTCCTCCCACCACTGGCGGTACTTGCCGACCCAGCCCTGGTGCTGGGGGTAGTCGAGTTGCACCTGGACCTGCTCGCGGCTAGAGACCCGCCCCTGGAAGGCAAAGGAGCGGTCCAGCACCTGCTGGATCCAGTGTTCGTCGCGGGTCGGCACCGGCCAGGTGAACTCGCGCCCGACGACGAAGTGGGAAAGGTCGGCGCACATCTTCATGTGCGGGATCGCCTCCATGAGCTGCAGTGTGTAGAGCATGTCGGTGGTGATGCAGTCGCGGTGGGTTTCCACCAGGATCGGCATGCCCGATTTCTCGCCCATCTCCAGCATGGTTTCGAGTATCGCCACGCCCTCGGCGACCTTCATGGGATACATCTGCACGATGATGTTGAGATGGCGCGCGCCCAGCTCCAGGGCGATGTCGATGTCGTCCTGGAAGGCCTCGACCGACTTGGGGAAGGCGCAGCAGGTACAGGCAAGGCCGGCGGCATCGAGCAGCTTTTTGGCCGCACGGCTTTTCTCGGGCGCGAAGCTGTAGATGTCCATGCCGTCGTAGCCGGCCGCGGCGACCATCGCGACCTGCTCCTCCAGCGACCACTCCGCGCCGTCGGGCCGCCGCCGCTCCATTGCCCAGATCGACTGGAACACTTCGAGTTTCTGCGCCATCGGACGGCTCCCAAAAAACATTTGTCATCCTCGGGCGCAGCGTAGCGGAGACCCGAGGACCTCGAAAGGACGGTGCGGCGCCATGGCAAGGTCTTGACTGTCCTGTCGAGATCCTCGGATCGGCGGTCGCTACGCTCCCTTGTCCGAGGATGACCCCTTCGACTGCGTCACGGCCACTCCGCCACCGGCGGCAGCGACATCAGCACGGCCTCGGGGTTGCCGCCGGTCATCAGGCCGAAGCGGGTGCCGCGGTCGTAGACCAGGTTGAACTCGGCGTAGAGCCCGCGGTAGGCGAGCTGGGCCTTGCGCTGTTCGGCGTCCCAGGGACGGTCCATGTGGCGCGCGACCAGTTCGGGGTAGACGCTGAGGAAGGTCTCGCCGACATCCCTGGTGAAGGCCAGGCTGGTCTCGTCGGCCGCGATGTAGTCGTAGAAGATGCCGCCGACGCCGCGCGCCCGCTCGCGGTGCTTGATGTAGAAGTAGTCGTCGGCCCAGGCCCTGAACTTCTCGTGGTCGGCGCAGGCGTGGCGTTCGCAGCAGGCCTTCAGCGCGGCGTGGAAGTCGTCGGTGTCGCGCTGGTCGGGGATCGGCGGGTTGAGATCGGCGCCGCCGCCGAACCAAGTCCTGCCCGGGGTGGCGATATGGCGCGTGTTCATGTGCACCGCCGGCACCAGGGGCGAGTGCATGTGGGCGACCAGCGAGATGCCCGCGGCCCAGAACCGCCCGTCCTCGGCGGCGCCGGGGATCTCGGCGCGGAACTTCTCGGAGAACGTGCCCCAGACGGTCGAGACGTTGACGCCGACCTTCTCGAAGACGCGTCCCTTCATCACCGCCATGGTGCCGCCGCCGCCGCCCTCGCGCTCCCAGGCCTTGCGCGTGAAGCGGCCGGCCGGCTGGTCGGCGTTCGTGCCGGAAAGCGCGTCCTCCAGCTTCTCGAACGCCGTGCAGATGCGGTCGCGCAGGCCCGCGAACCAGGCGGGCGCGTCCGGGAAGGCGGGCTCCAGGGGTGCCGCGTCGTGCTCGTTCATCGATCTCTCCCGCAGCGGCGTCCCCGCCGCAGGCGCTCAGTACAGCCTGTAGGCGTCCGGGTCATCGACCTTGTCGGCCAGCAGCATGATCGGATCGACGTTGTCGACCCAGCCGTAGCCCCGCGCCGCAGGGGCATAACCGATCAGCTTCTGGAGCTCCACCGGGAAGTCGCGCGCCATCTCGGGCGGGCAGGTGAGGTACTGGTTCTCCTCCTGGCGCAGCCAGCCCAAGTTGTAGCCGATCAGGGCGCCGTCGCGCGGCGTGTTGGAGGTCGCGTTGGCGCCGCCGCCGTGGAACAGGTTGCCGAGGTAGAAGGCGACCGAACCCTTGGGCATCACCGCGCCGGCCAGTTCGCCGGGTTCGGGCTGGCGCTCCAGGTCCTCCCACAGGTGGCTGCCCGGGGCCATCACGGTACCGCCGTTCTCGACCGTGAAGTCGCTGGCCGCCCACATGCAGTGGACCTCGGTGATCGGGCGCGGCTGGGGCATCTTGAACAGCGAGTCGTCGCGGTGAATCCGCTGACCGACCTCGCCGGGTTCGATATGTACGACATGGGTGACGTGCAGGCGGTAACTGTCGGCGCTGGGCAGCAGGAAGTGGTCGCACATCGCCAGCACCAGCGGGTCCAGCGCCAGCTCGCGGGCGGTCTGCGAACGCGCCATCAACGCCGAGACGCGCCTGGTCCGGAACCCCGAGAAGGGATTGACGCCCATCCCTCGGCTTTCCATCCAGGGCGCGATGTCGGCCATCATGGCGTCCATCTGCTGCTCGCTCGCGCGTTTCTCGACGATGGCGCAGCCCTGCGCGGCGATCGCCTCCTGCAGCGTGGCGGCATCGACGTCGGCGGCGAAGCGTGGAATCTCGACGGTCATGGCCGTTCTTCCTTCCTGTGACTTGTCAAACGACTCTGGCCGAAGCCGCCGGTCTGGCGCAAGGCCTCGCCGAGCATCATCGCTGCGGCGACCGCGACATTGAGGGAACGCGCCCCCGGGGCCATGGGAATGGCCACGCGCAGGTCGGCGCGCCGGTGCACGGCCTCGGGCACGCCGGCCGATTCCCGGCCCAGCAGCAGGATGTCGCGGGGTTCGAAGGCGCAGTCGTAGAGCGAGGCTGCCGCGCCGGTCGTTGCCAGCACCAGGCGCGCCGGTGCGCGTGCCTCCGGGAAGGCGCTCCAGGAATCGTGGCGCGCCGTCTCCAGGTGCTGCGCGTAATCCATCAGGGCGCGGCGGAACCGGGCGTCGCCGAGCTGGAATCCGGCCGGCTCGATGATGTCGGCGGCAACGCCCAGACAGGACGCCATGCGCAGGATAGTGCCCGTGTTCTGGGGGATGTCGGGCTGGTAGAGCGCAATACGCATGAGAACCCTTCGCAACCTCAGGCGCGCCCTTGCGCGCGACTCTGCGACGGTATAATCATGGCGCGCCTTCGCGCAAGCTAGGGCACATGCGGGGCTGCGATCGCACAGCGTGAGTCGGTTCCCATGGCGGGCTTCGGAACCAACCAACAACGCAGGGGTCTCCCGGCAATGGCCGATCACACGATAGGCGCACACGAAGAAACCCGCCGCGATTTCCTCTATGTGGCAACCGGAGCGGTCGCTGCTGTCGGTGCCGCGGTGGCCCTCTGGCCGTTCATCGACCAGATGAACCCCGCGGCCGACGTGCTGGCGCTCTCCTCCATCGAGGTCGATCTCTCGCCCGTCCCGCTGGGACAGCAGATCACCGTCAACTGGCGCGGCAAGCCGGTCTTCGTGCGCCACCGCACCGAAACCGATATCGAGGAGGCCCGTGCGGTCCCGCTCGAGGAACTGCGCGATCCCCAGACCGACGAGGAACGCGTGATCAAGGCCGAGTGGCTGGTGATGGTTGGCATCTGCACCCATCTGGGCTGCGTGCCGCTCGCCGACCAGGGCGATTTCGACGGCTGGTTCTGCCCGTGCCACGGCTCGCACTACGACAGCTCGGGACGCATCCGCAAGGGTCCGGCGCCGCTGAACCTGGCGATCCCGGGTTATGAATTCATCGACGACAGCACGATCCGCGTCGGCTGAGCGGGGGCGAACCATGCAGGCACTACTCAACAACGGCTTCGTTCGCTGGTTCGACAACCGGCTGCCGGTCCTCTCCTGGGCCAACCATCACCTGATGGAGTACCCGACGCCGCGCAACCTGAACTATGCGTGGAACTTCGGCTCGCTCGCCGGCCTGGCGCTGGTCCTCCAGATCGTCACCGGTATCGTGCTGGCGATGCACTACACGCCGCACGCCGACATGGCCTTCGACAGCGTCGAGCGCATCATGCGCGACGTGAACTACGGCTGGCTGCTGCGCTACATGCACGCCAACGGCGCGTCGTTCTTCTTCATCGTCGTCTACATCCACATCGCCCGCGGCCTCTACTACGGCTCCTACAAGGCGCCGCGCGAGGTGCTGTGGTGGCTGGGCCTGGTCATCCTGCTGCTGATGATGGCGACCGCCTTCATGGGCTACGTGCTGCCCTGGGGCCAGATGAGCTTCTGGGGTGCTACCGTCATCACCAACCTGTTCTCGGCGATCCCGGTGATCGGCGAGCCGATCGTGCAGTGGCTGTGGGGCGGTTTCGCGGTCGGCAACGCCACGCTCAACCGCTTCTTCTCGCTGCACTTCCTGCTGCCCTTCGTGGTCGTGGGCGTCGTCGTGCTGCATCTATGGGCGCTGCACCACAAGAAGTCGAACAACCCGCTGGGCATCGACTACAAGGGTCCCCAGGACTTCATTACGTTCCATCCCTACTACACGATCAAGGATGCGTTCGGTGCCGGTGTCTTCCTGATCCTGTTCGCGACCTTCCTGTTCTATGCCCCCAACTACATGGGTCACCCGGACAACTACATTCCGGCCGATCCGCTGGTGACCCCGGCGCATATCGTGCCCGAATGGTACTTCCTGCCGTTCTACGCGATCCTGCGCGCGATCCCGGACAAGCTGGGCGGCGTGCTGGCCATGGGCGCCTCGATCTTCATCCTCTTCCTGCTGCCATGGCTCGATACCTCGCGCATCCGTTCGGCGACCTTCCGTCCGGTCTTCAAGTGGTTCTTCTGGCTGCTGCTGGTCGATCTGGTCGTGCTGGGCTTCTGCGGCGCCAATCCCCCGGAGGGGTTCTGGGTCCCGCTGAGCCAGGTGGCCACCGTCTACTACTTCCTCCACTTCCTGATCCTGCTGCCCCTGATCGGCTGGTTCGAGCGACCCAGGCCCTTGCCTGACAGCATCGCCAAGCCGGTTCTCAAGGCCTGAGGAGCGGAACCATGAAGCGTCTCATTCTCTCGATTCTCGCCCTGGCTCTTCTGGTTCCCGCCGGCGCGCAGGCGGCCGGCGACCAGGCGGTGCCGCCCGAACATCACTGGTCGTTCAACGGCATCTTCGGCACCTACGACCGCGCCCAGCTGCTGCGCGGCCTGGAGGTCTACCGCGGCGTCTGCGCCAACTGCCACGGCCTCAAGTACGTCCGCTTCCGCGACCTCGAGGCGATCGGCCTCAGCGAGGACGAGGTCAAGGCGATCGCGTCCAACTACACGGTGGAGGGCGATGTCGACTCCTTCGGCGATCCCACGACGCGGGAAGCCAAGCCGTTCGACGCCTTCCCCTCGCCCTTTCCCAACGACGAGGCCGCTCGTGCCTCCAACGGCGGTGCACTGCCCATCGACCTCTCCCTGGTCGCCAAGTCGCGCGTGCACGGGCCCGACTACGTCCATGCCCTGATCGGCCTGGGCTACGAGGAAAATGCCGAGCCCGGCCCGACCGGCCTCTACCACAACCCCTACATGGCAGGCGGTTCCATCGCCATGCCGCCGCCGCTGTTCGACGACGCGGTGGAGTACCATGACGGCACGCCCGCCACCGTCGAGCAGATGAGCACCGACGTCTCGGCCTTCCTGATGTGGGCGGCCGAGCCCGAGCTGGAGGACCGCAAGGCCATCGGCCTCAAGGTCATTCTCTTCCTGCTCGTGCTGACCGGCCTGTTCTACGTCTCCAAGCGTAAGCTTTGGGCCAACGTCGAACATTGAGGCCGGCCGCATAGCGCCTTTCTGCCGTGCCCGGGAGCACGCTCCCGGGCGTTGGCACAACGACCGAGGAGAACCCCGTCATGCCTGAAACCGTTCTGGGCATCATCGGCGGTAGCGGCATCTACGACATCGAGGGTCTGCAGGACGCCCGCTGGCAGCGGGTCGCCACGCCCTGGGGCGAACCCTCCGACGCCCTGCTCACGGGCAGCCTGGAGGGCCAGAGGCTGGTCTTCCTGCCGCGTCATGGCCGCGGCCACCCCATCAGCCCCAGCGGCATCAACGCGCGCGCCAACATCGATGCCCTGAAACGCCAGGGTGTCACCGACATCGTCTCGATCGGCGCGGTGGGTTCGCTCAAGGAGGAACTGCCGCCGGGCACCTTCGTCGTGGTCGACCAGTACATCGACCGCTGCCACGACCGGCCCAAGAGTTTCTTCGGCGACGGCCTTGTCGCCCACGTCTCCCTAGCCCGGCCGACCTGCAACCGCATGAGCGAACATGTCCTGGCCGCACTGGGCCAGACGCAGATCCCGCACCAGCGCGGCGGCACCTATCTGGCGATGGAAGGGCCGCAGTTCTCGACCTATGCCGAATCCCTGCTCTACCGCTCCTGGGGCTGCTCGGTGATCGGCATGACCGCGATGCCCGAGGCGCGCCTGGCCCGCGAGGCCGAGATCTGCTACGCGGCGGTCTCGATGGTCACCGATTTCGACTGCTGGCACGACGACCATGACGACGTCACGGTCGATGCCGTGATCAAGGTGCTGCTGGCCAATGCCGAGAACGCCCGCCATCTCGTCGGCATCATCGCGCGGCGCCTGAGCGAACGCCCTTCGGCCTGTCCCGCCGGCTGCGACCACGCCCTCGACCATGCCCTGATCACCGCGCCGGACAAGCGCGATCCCGCGCTGGTCGCCAGGCTCGATGCCGTTGCCGGCCGGGTGCTGGGCAACCGGGCATGACCGCCATCGCCGACCTGATCCGCGCGATTCCGGACTTTCCGCACAAGGGCATCGTCTTTCGCGACATCACCACCCTGTTCGCCGACGCCCGCGGCTTCCGCCGCGCCGTCGACGAGATGGTCCAGCCGTGGGCCGGGGCCAAGATCGACGCGGTGGCAGGCATCGAGGCGCGCGGCTTCATCCTGGGCGGGGCGATCGCCCACCAGCTCTCGGTCGGCTTCGTGCCGGTGCGCAAGAAGGGCAAGCTGCCCTGGGCGACCATCGGCATGGACTACGAGCTCGAATACGGCACCGACCGGGTCGAGATCCATGTCGATGCCGTGGCGAAGGGCGCGCGCATCCTGGTCGTCGACGACCTGATCGCCACCGGCGGCACGGCGACGGCGGCGATTCGCCTGCTGCGCCAGGCCGGCGCGGAGATCGTCGGCTGCTCCTTCGTCATCGACCTTCCCGAACTGGGCGGCGCGCGCAAGCTCGCCGCCCTGGGCATCGACGTCCACAGCCTCGTTGCCTACGAGGGGACCTGAGGCCGTGCCCGCCATCACCGGCATCGACCATCTGCTGATCGACGTCGAGGATCTGGAGGGCGCGCGCGCGACCTGGCATCGCCTGGGCTTCACCATGACGCCGCGCGGCCTGCACCCCCAGTGGGGCACCGGCAACTACTGCATGATGTTTGCCGACAGCTACCTGGAGCTGATCGGCATCGCCGACCCGCAGGTCTATGCGCAGAACGAAGCCCGCCGCGGCCGCCGCCGCACCGGCACGGGGCTGTCCGCCATCGCCTTGGCGACCGGCGATGCGCAGGCCGCCAAGGCCGCCCTGGCCGGGGCCGGCATCGTCGCCGACGGGCCCAAGGACCTCTCGCGCCTGCTGGAGGCGCAGGAGGGCACCCGGGAGCCGCGCTTCCACATCCTGCACCTGCCGGCGGGCGCCAGCCCGGCGATCCCGATGTTCCTGTGCCGCCACCTCAGCCCCGATCTGGTCCGCCGTCCCGAATGGCTCGCCCACGACAACGGCGCCACGGCGATCGTCAGCCTCGCCGTGCCCGTCGATGATCCCGGCGCCACGGACGAGGCCTACCGGCGTCTGTTCGGCCACGGCGCGGTGACCCGCACCGACGAGACGCTCACCCTGCGTATCGGCGGCACCAGCGTGCTGCTCGTGCGCCCGGAGGACTACGACAGCCTGTTCCCCGACCTCCACGAGGAGGGGCAGACGCCGCCCGGCGTCGTCACCCTGCGCGTCGCCGATGTCGAGGCGACCGCGCGCCACCTGGCGGCGGTGAAGGTACCCTTCCGCCGCGAACCCCGCGCGGTCACGGTCGCGCCGAAGGACGCCTGCGGCGTCGCGGTGGTCTTTGCCGCGTGAGCAGGGGCCGGTTCAGCCCTTGAGTTCCCGTATCCAGTCGCGCGAGACCTGCAGGAGCCGCTTGAGGCCGACTCGACCACGTCACCACCGACCAGGGCACGGGGTTCGTCTACTCGAGCAGCTAGTCGCGATGCAGCGGCCTCTAGGCCCAGGCTTGTCCTGTTGTTCCTGCCTTACATCGTCATTTAGGAAAGAAGGGCCGCGCGTAGCCCGGCCCTGTCATCGGCATAGTTCCGGCTGATCGCCCGAGAGCGTTGGCGGTTCTGCCAGTCGTCGTCTGCCATCAGAGGCGCCGCTGAAGCCTCCGGCAGCAGTTTCTTTCGAACGATGTCCGCCGCGCGTTCAGCCAGCATGATGGTCGGGCCGTTCAGATCACCCGCCGTTGCTTGCGGCATGATCGAGGAATCGATGACGCGCAGGTTCTGCACCCCGATCACGCGGCATTCCGGGTCAACCACAGCCAAGGTGTCCGTTCCCATCCGGCAGGTGCCGCAGGGGTGATAGGCGCTCTCGACCTTGCGGCGGATGAAATCGTCCAGCGCCTCATCTGACAATGCCTGCGGTCCAGGGGCCAGTTCCTGCCCGGTATAGGGAGCCATGGCGGGTTGAGTAAAGATTTCTCGGGTCAACCGGATACAGGCGCGCATTTCCCGCCAGTCGTCGTCATGGGTCATGTAGTTGAACCGGACGCGCGGCAGGCTGTGGGGATCGTTGTCGCGCAGGCGCACCCAGCCCCGGCTCTTTGAGCGCTTGGTGCCGACATGGACCTGAAAACTGTGCCCCTTGGCCAGCGACTTGCCGTCATAGGATATTGCCAGCGGCAGGAAGTGGTACTGGATGTCGGGATAGACCAGTCCCGCCCGGCTGCGAATATGCCCGCCTGTTTCGAAGTGGTTGGTGGCCCCAAGACCGCGGCGGGTGGCAAGCCACTTCAGGCCGATCGCCGCCTTTCCGACTAGAGACATCCAAGGGTACAGCGAAACCGGCTGGGTGCAGGCGTATTGCACGTAAAGCTCCAGATGGTCCATCAGGTTTTCGCCGACACCGCCACTGGCCTGAAGCACCGTGATGCCGTGATCGGCCAACTCCTGCGCCGGGCCGATGCCGGAACGTTTCAGGATCACCGGAGACATGATCGAGCCCGCGCTGAGGATCACCTCGCGCCGGGCACCTGCTGTTTCCACGCGGCCTTGGCGCAGGTATTCGACGCCGACGGCCGTCTTGCCCTCGAACAGGATCAGCGTGACCGTCGCCCCGGTGACGAGCCGCACATTGGGGTTTCGCAGCGCCGGGCGCAGGTATGCCCGCGCAGCCGAACTGCGCATGCCGTCGCCCACGGTCATTTCCATGGGGCCAAAGCCCTCGTGCTGCACCTCGTTCATGTTGGCGCTCCTAGCATAACCCGCCTCGACCGCCGCATCGACAAAGGCGTGGTACAGCGGATTGGCCTCGGGCCCCCGAGTCACCTGCAAGGGTCCCTTGGTGCCGCGATAAGGCCCGCCACCCCGCACGGTTTCCGCCTTCTGGAAATAGGGCAGGACATTGGCCCAGTGCCAGCCGGTCGCCCCCTTGGCGGACCACAACTCGTAATCCATCGGGTTGCCGCGGACATAGCACATACCGTTGATCGACGAAGACCCCCCCATGCCCTTGCCGCGCGGCAGGTTGACGCAGCGCCCGGCCAGCCCCGGCTCGGGTTCCGTGGTCATGCCCCAGTTGAATCGCTTTGTGTTCATTGGCATGCTCAAGGCCGCCGGCATCGCCACAATGACCGAACGGTCATTGCCTCCCGCTTCGAGCACCAGAACGCTGACACCCGCATCCTCGGACAGCCGCCGCGCCAGAACCGACCCAGCCGAGCCTGCGCCAATGATCACATAGTCGTAGTCCGTCCGATCGCTCGACCTGATGGAAGTCATGCTGTCATTCCCAAGACATTGGTCATTCGATGATCACGTAGTACTTCAGCATCGGCTGGGTCTGACGCCAGAAGCCCCGGAAACCCTTGGGCACAAAGAACGCATTGCCCTTGCGGTAAGTTTCACGGAAATCGTCGTTCTCCAGGGTCACCTCACCTTCCAGCACCACCATGAACTCGTCAGTGGCGTAGCTGTCATACCATTCGGTATGGGGCTGCGACCGCCAGATCCCGGCACGAAACTTTGGGGTCACCCTGTCGAAATAAACATGATCATTGCCCATTGGCAGACCATCGACGAGCTTGGCGGTCTCTTGCAGCACATCGGGCTTCGCCATCCAGCCTTCGGGACCGTTAGGCGAAAATTTTACTGGCAGGGTCATACAATCCTCCTGAACCGATATTCTCGAAGTGGAAGGCCTGTTAACCTTGAGAATGCCTGCTCTAGCCCCTCGCGCAAATGATTTTCGTGCCGAGCGGCGTGCACGGTCCGGTCGAAGGGCGCGTGGTTGGTAGGAGCGGGCCAAGGGCTTGCGGCGCGCCGTCCGGCAGCTATGTTCTTCAGCGTGTAGAACAGACCTGCCCTGCCGTTTCCGTTTGGGTTCGGGCAAGTTCATCCTCACACGCATGACAGCGGCGCCTGCAATCGATGGATAGCGGTATCGGGAAGACGATCGTCACCGCCGGCCCGGCCTTCTGCTCGCCTAAATGCCTGGCCGACGTCGACCTCCATCTCGAGGTCGAACGCGGCTGGGCGGGCGAGCTCACGGTCTGAGACATCTACGTTTCCCCGCACCGCTAAACGGCGAAAACCAGGGCGACGCCGCAGGCGTCCTCCGAGCCGATCGCGAGGCTGCGGAGATCGCGGCGGAAAGGCACGTGGCGTGCGGCGAGCACCTCCGCGGAGGCATTGAGGTTGGCGATGCGCACCGTGACCACGGCGGGCGGTGGCGCGTCCTCGGGCTGCAGGTAGGGAAACAGCATCTCCATGTCCTGCGGACGGGTCAGCACCAGGCTGGTTCCGCCGATGCGCACGGTGACCAGCGCGTCGGTCATGGTGACCGCACCCGGGCCCAGCAGGCGCCGGTAGGCCTCGGCCATGCCGGCGGGATCGGCGACCGGCACCGCGACGCTCTGGAGCGCGAGCGCGCCGTTGTCGTGGGTCAGCCAGGCCGGCCGGTGGATCAGCTCCGGCGTCAGGTGGGCGCACAGGAACATGGTGATCGCCGGGCTCGTGCCTTCGGGCAGCAGGATGATGTGGAAGCGCGACCCGAGCACCCCCTCGTCGGCCTCCAGCAGGCGCGAGAGGTCGCGCGGTGCCTCGACGGGCAAACCCGCGTCGCGCAGGCGCCTGACCGCCTCGTCGGCGTCGTCCATGGCGACCGCGACCGCCGTCAGCCCCGTGCCGCGCACGCGCGTGCGGCGGAAGGCGTTGGCGGCGTACTCCGCCTCGTCGACGATGCCGATCAGCTCCAGGTAAACTTGGGGCAGCATGGCGCATTGGTTGCCGGTGCCGCGCCCGACGTGGCGCCCGCGCGGCGTCATGGTGAAACCCAGGCGATGCCATGTGGCATGTGCGCCTTCCAGATCCTCGACGTCGATCAGCAGGTGGTCGATGCCGGTGATCGCGGGCACGGCCTCAGGTCCCCTCGTAGGCAACGAGGCTGTGGACCGGGATGTCGAGCGCGGCGAGCTTGCGCGCACCGCCCAGATCCGGCAGATCGATGACGAAGGAGCTGCCGACGATCTCCGCGCCGGCCTGGCGCAGCAGGCGGATCGCGGCGGTCGCCGTGCCGCTGGTGGCGATCAGGTCGTCGACGACCAGGATGCGCGCGCCCTTTGCAACGGCATCGACATGAACTCGACCCGGTCGGTGCCGTATTCGAGCTCGTAGTCCATGCCGATGGTCGCCCAGGGCAGCTTGCCCTTCTTGCGCACCGGCACGAAGCCGACCGAGAGCTGGTGGGCGATCGCCCCGCCCAGGATGAAACCGCGCGCCTCGATGCCCGCCACCAGAGATCGACGTCGTCTTTTGTCATGGGGAAGCTGACGGCGGGGCCGGCGGTGACGATGGCTTTCCAGATGCCGCGGTTGGCCATGAAGATGCGGCGGGAGTCCGAGAGCGCCACGTCCATCGTCTTCACCGCGTCGACGCCGCTCACGGGTTGCGTGGTGCTGTAGAGCCAGCCTGCGCGGCTCTCCAGGTGCTGCGCCTTCCAGGGCAGGCCGGCCTCATCGATGATCGCCTGGATGCCTTCCGCCAGCCTGGTGCCCAGGGTGGCGATATGGCGGTAGGCGTCTTCGGTCAGGACCTGCTCCAGGGTGGCGCGCGCCGCGACCATGGAAAGTGCGCTGCCGTAGAGCGTGCCGCCGCTGGCAAACCCCGGTGCGTCGCCGGCATGGTCGAACAGGTGGGCATCCATCAGGCCGGCCAGATCCGGCCACATGCCATAGGCGCCGATGGGCACGCCGCCGGCGATGTTCTTGCCGATCACCACCATGTGCGGCTTTAGGCTCCACAGGCGCACCAGGCCGCCGAAGGCGAACATGTGGGTGTGGGTCTCATCGACGATCATCAGCGCGCCGTGGCGCTCGCAGATCTCGCGCAGGCCGTGCAGGAAACCTTCCTGTGGCAGCACCAGGCCGACATTGGTCAGCGCCGGTTCGACCATGACACAGGCGGTCCTGCCCTCGGCCAGCACCGCCTCGGCGGCGTCCAGACCGTTGAAGGGTACCACCCTGGTGTTGCGCGCGTGGTCGCGCGGCAGGCCCAGGGCATTGGGCTGGGGTATCTCGTGGGCGTAGTCGACCAGGGTCTCGCCGATGTGGCCGTGGTAGCTGCCGTCGAACATCAGCACGCCCTCGCGCCCGGTGGCCAGACGGGCGAGACGGATCGCCTCGGCATTGGCCGAGGAGGCCGACAGGGTGTACTGCCAGAAGGGCAGGGAGAAGCGCCGGGCGAGTTCCTCGGAGACCGCGATGGCATCCTCGGTGGGCAGCAGGAACTGCACGCCCTGCGCCATGCGGCGGGCGACCGCCTCGACCACCGCCGGCGTGCCGTGGCCCACGGTGCTCGACATGTCGGCCTGGTTGAAGTCGACATAGCTGTTGCCGTCGACGTCGGTGAACGATGCGCCGCTGCCCTGCTCGATGAAGACCGGGGCATGATGGGTCAGGCCCTGCATCCAGGCCATGGGCACGCCCGAAGGCATGGAGGCCTGGGCGCGTTCGAGAAGGGCGGCCGATTTCGGGCGCGCCTGGGTGAAACGCGCGGTTTCGCGCACAATGACGTCCGCGATGCGTTGCGGGTTCATGGTTGTCTGCTCCTTGGGCATGGCGATCCTGCGGTGCGCCCCGTAGGGCACACCGGTTGCTGTGGCGGTTGCGGCCCCTCGGGCTACAGCAGCGCGGTTGCGGCGATGATCGTCATGGTATGGTTCCGTTGCGCAGCGGCGACTCTGCTTAGGCTTTCGGTCGTGCTGCCGTCAACGGCCTCGGGAGGGGTCATGGGTTTTCGCGAACGTTATCTCAACCGCGCGATGCAGCCCGAGTTTGCGCCCATCGCCGTGTTCTTCCTGGTCAACTGGCTGTGGGGCCTCATGGCCGCGACCGCCGCGGTGATGGCCGCGACCGTGCTCTGTGTCGCGTTGGGCTGGCGGCTGGAGCGGCGCATCCCCGTGTTCGGCATAGTCACCGTGGCGCTGGTCGTCGTGATGGGCGGCCTGACCCTGGTCTTCGACGACGCCGACTTCATCAAGGTCAAGCCGACCGTGGGCAAGCTGCTCTTCGCGCTCGCCCACGGTCGGCATGCATCTCAGGCCCAGCATGCTGGAGCGCGCGCTCGGCACCATGGTCTTCCTCAGCGCACGCGGCTGGCGCGTGCTGCACTGGCGCTGGATCGGCCTTGCGGTGATGTGGGCGGGCGCCAACGAGGTCGCACGCCGCGTCCTGACGACCGACGAGTGGGTAACCTTCGTCACCGTCCTGTCTATCGCCTCGATCGTCTCCTACATCGTCTGCACGCGCCTCACCGCGCCCGCCTACTGGACCGGCCCGGTCGACGAATGAGGCCTATCCGAGATAGCGCGTGAAGACGTCCAGCGTGCGCTCGCGTGCCTGGGCGGCCGAAGCGGCGTGCCAGGCATCGCGGTGGTCGCAGGCAAAGCCGTGCCTGGCCGGGTAGGTGAAGACCGTGACCTTCGGGTGGGCCTTGCGGATGGCCGCGATGTTCCCGGGCGGGAAGCTCTGGTCCGTTTCGCCCAGCATCAGCGTCACCGGACAGGCCGGTTTCTCGTCGATGACGTCGATCGTGCCCGACCCGTAGTAACCCACGGCGCAGGCGACCTTCAGGCGCGTGGCGCAGAGCCAGGCCAGGGTGCCGCCCCAGCAGTAGCCGACGGCGCCGCTTCGACCCGAACCGGCAAGTGCGGCCAGGGCCGCGGCCATGTCGCGCACACTGTCCTGCGTCGCGATGGCGCCGCGCAGCGCGCGCGCCCGCGTCACGTCGGCGGCGGCGTAACCCAGTTCGACATCGCGCTCGACCCGGTCGAACAGGGCAGGGGCGATGGCGTCGAAGCCCTGGGCGGCGAAGTCCTCGGTCACCTCGCGCATGTGGCTGTTGACCCCGAAGATCTCCTGGAGCACCAGCACGCCGCCGCGCGGCCGCTCGGGCCTGGCACGCCAGGCCTTCAGCCTGTGGCCGTCATCGGCGGTGAGTTCGATCCAGTCGCCCATGCCATGCTCCCCTTGCGATCGGGGCCCGCAGGCGCCCGCGCCGGGCATGATAGGGCGCGGAAACTAGACGTTGAAGCGGAAGAGGAAGATGTCGCCGTCCTTGACCGGATACTCGCGGCCTTCCTGGCGCATGCGCCCGGCCTGCTTGGCGCCCTGTTCGCCCTTCAGCGCGACATAGTCGTCGAAGGCGATGGTCTCGGCGCAGATGAAGCCGCGCTGGAAATCGGTGTGGATCTCGCCGGCGGCCTCGGGCGCCTTGGCTCCGGCATGCACCGTCCAGGCCCGCGCCTCCTTGGGGCCGACCGTGAAGAAGCTGATCAGGCCGAGCAGGCGGTAGGCTGCCCGGATCACCTTATTGAGGCCGGCTTCCTCCAGGCCCAGGTCGGACAGGAATACCTGCTTCTCTTCGGCGTCCTCGATCTCGGCCAGTTCCGATTCGATCTTGGCCGAGACGACGACGCACTGGGCGCCCTCGGCCGCGGCGCGTTGTGCGACCTTGGCGGTGTGGGCATTGCCGGCCGCCGCATCGCCTTCGTCGACGTTGCAGACATAGAGCACCGGGCGGCTGGTCAGCAGCTGCAGCATGGCGAAACGGTCCTGGTCGTCGGCTTCTACCGCCACGCTGCGGGCCGGCCTGCCTTCGCGCAGGGCGGCCAGGGCCGCCTCGATCAGCGGCAGATCGGCCTTGGCCTCGCGGTCGTTGCCCTTGGCGCGCTTCTGGCTGCTGTCGTAGCGCCGCTCCAGGCTGTCGAGATCGGCCAGCATCAGTTCGGTGTCGATGGTCTCGATGTCGCGCAGCGGATCGACCGAGCCGTCGACGTGGCTGATGTCGCCGCCGTCGAAGCAGCGCACCAGGTGGATGACGGCATCGACCTCGCGGATGTTGGCCAGGAACTGGTTGCCCAGGCCTTCGCCCTTGCTGGCGCCGCGCACCAGGCCGGCGATGTCGACGAACTCGATCTGGTTGGGCACGATCTTGGCCGACTTGCCGATCGCGGCGATGGTATCGAGGCGCGGATCGGGCACGGCGACGCGGCCGACATTGGGCTCGACCGTGCAGAACGGGAAGTTGCCGGTCTGGGCCGCCGCCGTCGCCGTCAGCGCATTGAACAGGGTCGACTTGCCGACATTGGGCAGGCCCACGATGCCGCAGCGAATGCCCATCTCAGCTCTCCTTGGACGCGGTCTTGGTCGGTGCGGGCGGCTGGGTCAGGAAGGCCACCCGGGTCTGGAACTTGTCGTCGGCACCCTCGGCCAGCAGGGGGGCGGCATCGGCCATGGCGTCGAGCACGGGATCGAGCCAGTCGCGGTCGGCACTTGAGAAATCGTGCAGCACGTGGCCGATCACCCGGTCCTTGTGGCCGGGATGGCCGACCCCGATGCGCACGCGCACGAAATCGCCCCCGACATGGGCGATCATGCTGCGGATGCCGTTGTGCCCGGCCGCACCGCCGCCGCGCTTGACCCGCACCTTGCCAGGCGCGAGGTCGATCTCGTCGTAGAAGACCACGATGTCCTCGGGCGCCAGCTTGAAGAAGCGCATGGCCTCGCCCACGGCACGGCCCGATTCGTTCATGTAGGTCAGGGGTTTCAGCAGAAGGCACTTGTCGTCGTCGAGACGGCCTTCGGCGACTTCGCCCTGGAAGCGCCGGCGCCACGGCGCGAAGCGGTGGACCTGGGCCAGCCGTTCCAGTGCCATGAAGCCGACGTTGTGCCGGTGACGGGCATATTCGGGCCCCGGATTGCCGAGGCCGACCAGAAGCAGCATGTCAGGGCCGGTTCAGGCGCGCAAAGGCGCCTCTTATTCCTTGTCCTCGCCCTCGGCTTCGTCGCCGGCGCCTTCCTCGTCCTCGACGATGTCGGCAACGACGGTCGGCGAGGCAATGGTGGCGATGGTGAAGTCGCGGTGGTCGATCACCGGGGTGACGTTGTCGCCCAGGCTGACCATGGAGACGTGGACGCTGTCGCCAATGTCGAGGCCGGCCAGGTCGACGACGATCTGCTCGGGGATGGCATTGGCAGGGCAGTGGACCTCGACCTCGTGGCGCACGATGTTGAGCACGCCGCCGCGGCGCAGGCCCTTGCAGTCTTCCTCGTTGATGAAGTGCACCGGCACGGCAACCGTGATGCGGGCATTGGCCTTCACCGCCATGAAGTCGACATGCATGATGACGTCGGTCACCGGATGGAGCTGGATGTCGCGGGCCAGGACGTCCATGGAGTCCTTGCCGACCTTCAGCTTGTAGAGATGGTTGAAGAAGCCGGCCTTGACGTACTCGCGGTTGAGCAGGTCGCGGTCGAGCTGGATCATCAGGTTCTCGCGGCCGGCGCCGTAGACGATGCCGGGCACCTTGCCGGAGCGGCGCGCGGCGCGCGCGGCACCCGTGCCCTTGCTTTCGCGCAGGTCGGCAGCGATGGTGGGCTGTTCAGCCATGTGACGTCTCCTTCAATCGTATCGCGCGATCAGTCGAACAGCGTCGATACCGAGCTTTCCTCGCTGATGCGGCGCACCGCCTCGGCCATCAGCGTGGCAACAGAAAGTACGCGAATCTTGTCCGCCACCCGAACGGCCTCCGTCGGCCGGATCGAATCGGTGATGGTCAAGCTGTCCAGCACCGAAGCCTCGATACGACCGACCGCACCGCCCGACAGCACGCCGTGAACGATGTGGGCATCGACCTTGGTCGCGCCGGCGTTCTTGAGCGCCTGAGCCGCGTTGCACAGGGTACCGCCCGAATCGACGATATCGTCGACCAGGATGCAGCGCCTGCCTTCGACCTCGCCGATGATGTTCATCACCTCCGAGACGCCCGCGCGTTCGCGGCGCTTATCCACAATCGCAAGGTCTGCGTCAAGACGCTTGGCGATCTGGCGGGCGCGGAAGACGCCGCCGACGTCGGGCGAGACGATGCACAGCTCGCCGCCGTTGTAGTTGTCCTTGATGTCCTTCACCAGCAGGGGCAGGGCATAGAGATTGTCGACCGGGATGTCGAAGAAGCCCTGGATCTGGCCGGCGTGCAGGTCCAGCGTCAGGACCCGGTTGGCGCCGGCCTCGGTGATCAGGTTGGCGACCAGCTTGGCCGAGATCGGCGTGCGCGAGCCGACCTTGCGGTCCTGCCGGGCGTAGCCGAAATAGGGCATCACCGCGGTGATGCGCTGCGCCGAGGCCCGGCGCAGGGCATCGATCGAGATAAGCAGTTCCATCAGGTGGTCGTTGGCGGGATAGGCGGTGCCCTGGATGACGAAGACGTCCTCGCCGCGGACGTTCTCGTGGATTTCGACGAAGACCTCCATGTCGCTGAAGCGGCGGATGCTGGCGTTGGTCAGTTCGACGCCCAGAACGGCCGCCATAGCCTCGGCGAGCGGCCGATTGCTGTTGCCTGCGACTAGTTTCATGGAATGTCCCGCTTTTGGCGCCCCGGGGCGAGGGGCCGCGGACTCTTAACAAAGGGCCTGCGGGGTGTAAACGTTTCCGGGACGATTTGCCGGCCAGAAACGGTATGCCGCGGGCACAAATCGCGCGACTGTCCCCGCAAATCCGCAACACGGCCCCGCATCGCGGGCGGGAGAAGACCATGATGCCGACGGGCCGCGACGAGGACCGACCCAACATCCTGTTCATCATGGCCGACCAGATGACGCCGTTCATGCTGGAGGCCTACGGCAATCCCGCGGCGCGGACGGCGGCGCTCAAGGCGCTTGCCGCGCGCGGCACCCTGTTCACGCAGGCCTATACGCCAAGTCCCATCTGCGTACCGGCCCGCGCCGGGCTGATGACCGGCCTGCATGTCTCGACCACCGGGTCCTACGACAACGGAGATCCCTTTCCCGGTTTCGTGCCGACGGTGGCGCATTGCCTGACCAATGCCGGCTACGAATTGGTGCTCTCGGGAAAGATGCACTTCATCGGCGCCGACCAGCTCCATGGCTACCGGCGCCGGCTCAACACCGACATCTATCCCTCCAACTTCATCTGGTCCTATCCCCTGCTCGACGCGGAGGATCCGGAAGCCATGGCCTTCGACTTTGCCGCCCAGTACCAGGCGCGCAACATCGGCGCGGGCTGGAGCAAGGAGCTGCAATACGACGAGGAAACCCACTTCCGGGCGCTGGAATACCTGCGCCTGGCTCCCGAAGGTCCGTTTTTCCTCACGGTCTCCTACACCAGCCCCCATCCGCCCTACCAGGTGCCGCGGCGCTACTGGGAACTCTACCGCGACGCCGACATGCCCATGCCGTTTTATCCCGACGACATGGACGCGCGGTATTCGGACCTCGACCGTGCCTTCCGGCGCTGGTTCGGCCTCGACCGCAACGACATCCGCGACCCCGCCGACCTGCTCGCCATGCGCCGGGGCTTCTGCGCGCTCTCCCATTACGTCGACGACAAGGTCGCCGAACTGCTCGCCGTGCTCGAGGAGACCGGCCAGCGCGACAACACGGTGATCGTCTTCACCGCCGATCACGGGGAGATGCTGGGCGAGAAGGGCCTGATCCAGAAGCGCAGCCTCTACGACTGGTCGACCCGGATCCCGATGATCGTCGATCTGCCGGGCGCCCCGGCCCGGCGCGTCGAGACACCGGTCTCCCTGATCGACCTCAGCGCCACCCTGCTCGACATCGCCGGGGTCGCCCCGGCCTCGCCCATGGACGGGCGCTCGCTGCTGCCGGCGCTCCGCGGGGCCGCCCTGGAGGACAGGCCGGCAATCTCCGAATACCACGCCGAAGGCATCATGCGGCCGTGTTTCATGGTCCGGAAGGGCGCCTGGAAATACATCTACATCCACCGCTCGCCCTGCCAGCTCTTCAACATCGAC
This sequence comes from Pseudomonadota bacterium, assembly GCA_027592745.1. Classification (GTDB taxonomy): domain Bacteria; phylum Pseudomonadota; class Alphaproteobacteria; order SP197; family SP197; genus CALGGB01. The sequence continues at coordinate 29,628 of JAQCLG010000028.1, forward strand.
GAGGACCCCGGCGAGTGGCGCAACCGCAGCGGCGATCCCGCCGTGGCCGCCATCGAGGAGGAGCTCGACCGGGTCGTGACGGGCGGTGCCTTCGATCTCGATTTCATCGAACGCGACGTCTGGGCGCGCCTGCCCATGAAGAACGTCGTCAACGAGGCGATGGCACGCAACGGCACCAGCTGGGACTACCGCCCGGACAGCGACCCTTCGCGCCAGTACGTCCGCGCCTGAGGCTCTCAGGCGCGGCGCCGGCCCAGCCCGATCCGCAGGGCGTAGAACGCCAGGAAACCGCCGTAGCAGGCCGCCAGGGTCCAGGGCAGGGCGCGGTCGCCGATGCCGTCCATGGCAAAGCCGATGGCGAAGGGGCCGCTGAACATGCCGGTGTTCCACATCACCTGGAACAGCGTGGTGGCGGCGCTGAGGTCGGCGCCGCGGAAGAACTGGCCAAGCAGGATCAGCGACAGCGTGTAGAGCCCCATCATGCCGCCGCCCAGCACCACGACATAGGGCCAGCGCCAGAAGCTGTCGGCCAGCGCGCCGGGCATCACGGCAAAGAGCACCGCCATAGCGACCAGCACGAGGACCATGAGCTGGCGCCGGTCCATGTGGTCGGCCAGCCAGCCGATCGGATACTGCAGCAGGCCGCCGCCCGACAGCAGGGTGAGCAGCAGGAAGGCATCGCGCAGGGGCACGCCGATCGCCGGGGCATAGACCGGCAGGAAGGTCGCCAGCGACCCGAAGGTGATGGCGACCAGCAGGTTGACCAGCAGGGGTGCCGGGGCGAGGCGGAAGAGCGCCAGGGTCGATTGCGTCTGCATCTCGCTGAAGCGCGGCGCGACGCGGATCGCCGCGGCCACGGCCACGGCGCAGACCAGGATCAACGCCTCCATGATGAGGAAGGGCAGCCAGCCGCCATGGCCCACGGCATAGAGGATGCCGAAGCCGGCCATGGTGCCGCCCGCGCCGGCGATGCCGTAGAGCGCCAGGGTGCGCCCCCGGCTGGTGTCGTCGGCCGCCTCGTTGATCCAGGTCTCGCCCGCGATCCAGAGCAGGCCGGTGGCGGCACCCAGCAGCAGGCGCATGACCAGCCAGTACCAGGCGTTTTCCCACAGCGGCACGAGCAGGATCAGGACGAAGCTTGCCGCCAGCATCCACAGCATGAACACCGCCGGACCCCAGCGGCGCAGCAGGCGCGGCGCCAGCGGTGCGACCAGGATCAGCGAGATCGCCTGGGCCGCGGAATTGATGCCGATCACGGCATCGCCGTGGCCCATGGCATCGAGCCGGGCGGCAAACAGCGGCAGGGAAAGCGCATACAGCGCCGAGGTCACGCCCATGGCGATGATCGCGGCCGAAAGGCTGCGGAAACGCGCGGCGGTATCGAGGGTGCAGTCGGTCATGAACAACCCGGAGCTGGGGACGGCGGGCCTTCCCTCTTAGAGCAAATCATCCTTCTGCGGAATCGCTTCGCGATTGCGCAGAAGGATGTGAATTTGCTCTATCT
>JAQCLG010000200.1 GCA_027592745.1 Pseudomonadota bacterium
GAGTTCGAGGCCCTGCCGCTGGCCTACCTGCCCGGCAACGCCGTGCGCGCACGGGTGCGCGTGGTGGGCGACATCGCGGCGTAACAACCATGCGAACCTCTCGATGGACACACCAGTCAACGCATACTGTCCACCGCGAAGGAGACCTTTCCGGTGCCAGATCTAGCTGACAGGATTGTCGACTATCTGCTCCAGCATGGCCCGTCCAAGGCGCAGCAGATCGCCGATGCCCTGGATGCCGAGCGATCCGCCATCCACAACACACTGCAGCGCACCCTGAGCGGCAGGGTTCGCCAGGGCAACGACTATGCCTGGACATTGACCGACGCAGCGGCGGCGCAGGGGAAGTCGAAAGCGTCCTCATGGAGCACCCATTCCAATCTTCTGGGATATTACCTCGATTGCTTGTCGATCGACGATGACGGCGGTGTGCAGGTGTTTGCCGATTCGACGTTCGATCTCGACTACGTCGAACTGGAATCGTGGCCCCTTGACCATGCCACCGCGTTCGAGCCTTCGGAGGCGCTCAGGAAACTGATCGCGCGTCAGCGGCAGTCATCACGCAATAAGGTGTTGTGGCTCGGATACCCGGTCCGCTTGCATCGCGCCCAGAACAAGCGAGGTTGGAAGGGGACGTTCCTACAGCCGGTCATTCTCTGGCCGCAGGACACGGATGCTGCCGATCTCGCCTTTCTGCCGGAACCGCTTCTCAACACGCGGGCAATGGCGTGGTCCGGCCGTTCCGAGAACAGGCTGGAAGAAGCGATCAACCTGTCCGACGAACTGGGCCTCGACAGCCCCGACCTGCCGCCCCTGGACGAGATCGCAGCGCGTCTGTGGTCTCTGCGGCCCTCATGGCCGTGGAAGGATGCGCTTGACCCCATGGTGCTCCGCAGCGCGGGCGAGCTTCGCAGGGTGGGCGAAAGCGGGATCTACAACGCCGCGGTGGTGGTGATGACCGAACGCTCGGTTTTCACGGCTGGCCTGGAGCGCGAGCTTGCCTTGCTTCGAACCATTCCCGACGCGGAAATCGCCAGTTCCAGCCTTGGCAGCTTCCTTGGCGCATCCCGTGCGGCTGAGGTCATCGATGGGCTGATGCTCGAGCCGGCACCGCTGAACACCGAGCAGCGGACAGCCGTCAGGCAAGCACTGACCGAGCCCCTCACGATCATCACCGGGCCTCCTGGCACGGGCAAATCCCAGGTCGTGACCGCCCTCCTGGTCAACGCTGCCTGGCGAGGCCTCAGGGTACTGTTCGCCAGCAAGAACAACCAAGCCGTGGACGTCGTGATGGAACGCGTCAACGCCTTGTCATCGCGGCCAACCATCATGCGGCTCGGGGCCCGGACACTCCAGCAACAACTGGCACAACACATCACGACAATATTGACCGGACAACCGACGGATGCTGACCGGCAAAACTACAGGCAGGCGTTGCTCGACCTGAGTCGTGAGAACGAGGCCATAGAAGGCCTGGCGGCCGAGGTCCACGAACTGATTGAACTCAGGAATCGCGTCGACAGACGGGAGCAGGAGGCCGAGGGAGCCAGATCGATCCTACCGCCCGATGTATTCAGGAGCGCCGATGCGCTTGCAATCTCAACCCTCGAAAGCTGTACCGCGACGCTGCAACAGGCTCTGTTGCACTCCGATCGCTCATTGGCCTCTTTTCCAGAAAGGCTCCTCTGGCCGGTCCTGGAGGGCAAGCGCCGTCTGGCCCTGGCTCGTGCGCTCGAAGGCACGCAGGCGAGGCTGTCGGCGCTCGGGCTTGGCGCAGGAGACGCAGTGGCTCCTGCCAAGGTTCTGGCCGCGGCCCAGCGTTTCCTCGACGCAATCAGTACCTCCAGCACGTACCAGGCAGCACTCAATGAACTTTCCGGGAGAGTTTCCATCGGCGAGCTGTCCGCAGCCATGGCCGATCACAATCGCACCCTGGCCCGCGTATCGGCGGAAGCCTGGAAATGCTGGACGATCCTGCTCCCGGACCGGTTGAACGACGCCGACCGCTCGGCGCTGGCCGACTACGCGGCGATCCTGAGGACCATCTCCAAGGCCGAGGAAGAAGGCGGACGGGTGGCCAAGGAAATCTGGCGGCGCTACTACGAGCTTTCGGCAAAGACGACAAAGGCCCTGCCCAGTTGGGCTGTGACGTCGCTCTCGGTACGCGGGCGGGTGCCGTTCGCCTCGGCGGGTTTCGATCTTGTCATCATCGACGAGGCGAGCCAGTGCGACATCGCCTCCGCGCTGCCCCTGCTCTTCCGTGCCAAGCGCGCCGTCGTGATCGGAGATCCCCAGCAACTGCGCCACATCAGCCGCATGTCCGAGCAGCGGGATCAGGCACTGATGGTCAAACGCGGAGTCCACGACCGCCCCGGTCCCTTGTGGAGTTATCGCGCGAGCAGCCTCTTCGACCTGGCTGCAGGACGGGCGAGATCGTCCGATCTCGTGGTGCTGCGGGATCACCATCGCAGCCACGAGCACATCATCGGCTTTTCCAACAGCTTCTTCTACGGTGGCGCGCTTCGGGTCGCGACCGACTACAGGCGCCTCAAGCGCCCGGATGGCCCGGCCGTTCGATGGGTCAATGTGGTTGGTGAGGTGTTGCGACCGGCAGCGGGGGGAGCAGTCAATCGCACCGAAGCCGAAGCGGTCGTTGCCGAACTCCGCCGGCTTGCCGTCACGCAGCGCTTCTCGGGCGAAATTGGTGTGGTCACTCCCTTTCGGGCGCAGGCGAACCTGATCGAAGAGATCGTTCGCCGCGATGACGGGTTGTCCGGGGTTCTTGCTTCGCGGAACTTCATCTCTGAAACGGCGCACAGGTTTCAAGGAGACGAACGGGACCTGATCCTCTTTTCGCCGGTCGTTTCGCGCAACACGCCCGAGAGTGCTGTCGGCTTCCTGGGAAGCCAGGGCAATCTCTTTAACGTGGGTATCACGCGCGCTCGCGGTGCGCTGGTGGTGGTGGGTGATGTCGCTGCGTGCCGGTCGAGCGAAGTGGCTTACCTGAGTGCCTTTGCGCTGTACGTCGAAGGGATCAACAGTGCCAAGTCGTCGTCGGGTGCGGGGAGCGAGGCTGCAAACGCAGGCAGACACTACCCTGAGGTCGCCAATCCCGAACAGGTCTCGGATTGGGAGAGGGGCTTCTATGCCGCTCTATTCGACGCTGGCTTGCGTCCAATCCCACAGTTTCCTGTCGACCAGTATCGCCTGGACCTGGCACTCATTCGCCCTAACGGCAGGCGCCTGGATATCGAGATCGACGGCGAGCGTTATCATCGGGACTGGGACGGAGAACTGGTGCGCAGGGACCAACTCAGGAACCTCCGCCTGATCGAGATGGGTTGGGACGTCCTCCGGCTGTGGGTTTACGAGGTGCGCGACCACTTGCCCGAGTGCATTGACCGGGTGCGCGCCTGGGTGGAAGCGGCTGACAACGCACCCGGCATTCTGGGTGCAGGAGGCCCCCCGCATTAGTCAGGGCCAGCACCGCCCTCAGCGCTCCGTCGCCGTGATGCCCTTTTCGACGAAACCGTCGATCTCCGCCGCGCTGTAGCCGAGCTCGCCCAGGATGGCGCGGGTGTTCTCGCCGTAGGTCGAGGCGGGGTTCCTGGGGCCGCCCGGCGTTGCCGAGAACTTCACGGGCAGACCCAGCACCTTCACCTCACCCGCCTCCGGGTGCTGCTGCGAGACGACCATCTCGCGGGCGATGGCCTGGGGGTCTGCATGCATCTGGGGGATGGTGTTGAGCGGACCGGCGGTCATGCCGGTGGCCTCGAAATCGGCGAGCCACGCGTCGGTCGTGCGGGCCGACATGCGGTTGCCGAGTTCGTCCTCCAGTTCCTTGACGTTCTCCAGGCGCTTCTCGTTGGTGTCGAAGCGCGGGTCGTGCTCCAGCTCGGGGCCGACCATCTCGCAAAGCTTCGTCCACATCCAGCCGCCCGCGCTGATCGTGACGTGGCCGTCCTTCGTGCGGATCGCCTGGTAGGGCGCGCTGAGCGGATGGCCCGAGCCCAGCGGCACCGGGGTGGCGCCGGTGGCAAAGGTCATGGCCGAGTGCCAGTAGGTCTGCACGATGGCGGCCTCGAAGAGAGAGGTGTCGACCATCTGGCCCTGGCCGGTCTTCTCGCGGTGGCGCAGGGCCGCGCAGATGCCCATGGCGAGCAGGATGCCCGCGGTGATGTCGGAGAGCGGCACGCCGGGTTTCACGGGCGGGCGGCCCGGCCCCTCGCCGGTGACGCTTAGGATGCCGGCCATGCCCTGGGCCATCAGGTCGTAGCCGCCGCGATGGCCGTAGGGGCCGCTGCGCCCGAAACCCGAGACCGCGGCATAGACGATGCCGGGATTGCTCTTCTTCAGGTCCTCGTAACCCAACCCTAAGCGGTCGAGCACGCCGGGGCGGTAGTTCTCCACCAGCACGTCGGCGCTTTCGGCCAGGCGTTTGGCGATGGCCGCGCCCTCGGGGCTCTTGAGGTCGAGCGGCAGGCTGCGCTTGTTGCGGTTGACGATCATGTAGGTCGCCGAGACGCCGTTGATCCAGTAGGGATCGCTGGCATTGCGGGCATCGTCGGCCTCGAAGGGCACGCGTTCGATCTTCACCACGTCGGCGCCCATGTCGGCCAGCATCATGGTGCAGCTGGGGCCGGCCATGACGTGGGTGAAGTCGGCGACCCGGATGCCGTTGAGCGGGCCGTAGCCGGTCTCCATGTCAGCGCCCCTTGAACTGCGGCTTGGTCTTGGCGGCAAAGGCGGCCCGCCCGATGTCGTAGTCCTCCGTCGCAAAGCAGGCGTAGGGTTCGGCCAGTTCCTCTGGCGTCAACGGTGCGGGATCGAGCAGGCGTTTGGCGAACTTCTTGTGCCAGCGCGCCGAGAGCGGCGCCTTCTCGGCGATGCGGGCGGCGGTGGCATAGACCTCCTCCTCGACCTTGTCGTCGGGCACGACGCGGCTGACCAGGCCGATCTCCAGGGCGCGCTGCGCGCCGAACATCTCGGCCTCCAGCAGGATCTCCAGGGCATGGGCATGGCTCACCAGACGCTTGAGCTTGGCGATGTCGTCGTGGCCATAGGTGATGCCGAGCTTGCCGGCCGGAATCTGGAAGCGCGCGCTCTCCCCGGCGATGCGCATGTCGGTCTCGGGCAGCAGGCCCATGCTGCCGCCGACGCAATAGCCCTTGATCAGTGCGATCACGGGATGGCGGCATTCGGCAAGGCCGGTGCCCCAGGATTCCTCGTAGTCGCGCGCCTGGCTGGGATCGGCGCGGCGCTCCTTGAACTCGGAGATGTCGGCGCCGACGCCGAAGGCGCGATCGCCCGCGCCCCGCAGCACGACGACGCGCAGGTCGTCGTCGGCCGACAGTATGTGAAAGGCATCCGAAAGGCCGCGCGCGGTGACGGTGTTGAGCGCGTTGAGCTTTTCGGGGCGGTTGACGGTGACGGTCGCGATTGCGCCGTCGCGCGTGATGAGAATGGTCTCGGGCAGGGTCTGGTTCATG
>JAQCLG010000201.1 GCA_027592745.1 Pseudomonadota bacterium
GGTCTCGGGCGTGTCGGTCGCAACCGCGGCGGTCTCGACGACCTGCCCCGAGGCGACCAGGTAGGTCTGGCCGGGCGCCAGGGTCAGCCTGCGGACCTGGTCGGGCCGGTTCGTGTGGGGCGTCCAGGCAAGCTCGACCCTTGCCGGCGCGACGCGCAGGACCTGGACCCCGGGCGGCACGGAACGCGGCGTCACCGCCTCCCCGTTCAGCCAGAATGTCCAGCTTGCCTGCGAGAAATAGAGTATGGCACCAAGCTGGAGGTCGCCGAGCGGAAGGGCTGCCGAACGACCGGAGCCCTCCGTCAGCGCAGCGAAGGTGCCGTATTCGAGTGCGGCATCGCGTGCGGCCTGCTTGGCTTCCTCGATGCGGCTCACCTCGACGGCCGTCAGCATCAGGCTGCGGGCCGAGAGGATCGCCACGACGTCGTCGGCGCTGAGATGCAGGCCGCCCTGGAGATCCTCGATCGGTGCCGGCAGCGCATCGCTCTCGCCGGATTCCTGCGCCCCTGCCTGGGCGGCCGCCAGCATCAGCAGGCCCGCGAACAGGGGCAGGCAGCGCTGCAGGGGCAGGGCCAACGTCATTGCGCCTGTTCCTCCCCGCCGGTTTCGGCAGCCACGGTGCTGACGTTGTTCCACTCCAGCCGCAGCGCGCCGCTGAAGACACTGTCGGTCGCGCCGATGGCGATCTGCTGGACCAGTTCGTCAGTGATCTCGCTGTTGCGTATGACGCGCAGCGAATAGATCTGGACCTGCCCCTCCAGGCGCTGGGCGAACTCCGCGACGAAGCCGGTGATGTCGTAGTCGGTGTATCCCTTGATGTCGATCGTGACATCGGTCTGCGAAAGCAGGAAGTCGACGCCGCTCTCGCCCCGCAGTTCGTGCACGGTCTCGGGATTGAAGTTGTAGGTCACCTCGGCGAGATGATGCTTGCGGCTGAGTTCCTCGACCAGCTGGTTGGCCTGCAGGCGCTGCTGCGGCTCGGCAAATCCTGTCAGGAGGATTTCGTCGTAGCGGCGTCCCTTTTCCCGGATGACGCCCAGTTCCTGGTCGATCGTGGCGATGCGCTCGGTGATCTGGCTGATGTCGTAGTCCTCTGCAGCTTGCGGTAGATCGTCGAGGGGTTGATCTCCAGCAGCACCGCGGCGCGCGGCACGTTGCCGTCGCAGGCGTCGAGGGCCGCCTGGATGGCGGCGCGTTCGATCTCGTGGAGCGGGCGCAGGTCGCCGGGCAGGGACGGTGCCGCGACCGGCCCCTGGAGGTCGTTGGCCGGCCTCGGCGGGGCGAGCCTGGCCATGAGCGGCTGGGGCAGCATGTCGGCGACGACGATCTCGCCGTCGTGCAGCACGACCATGTTGCGCACCACGTTCTGCAGCTCGCGCACGTTGCCGGGCCAGGCATAGGCGCGGAACAGCCGCTTGACCTCGGCATCGAAGCCGAAGAAGGCCTTGCCTTCGTCGCGGGCGGCACGGGCGAGCGCCTGCTCGGCGATCTCGATGACGTCCTCGTCGCGCTCGCGCAGGGGCGGCAGGTGGATCGGCACGACATGCAGGCGGTAATAGAGATCGGCGCGGAAGCGGCCGGCCGCGACCTCACCTAAGGGATCGCGATTGGTGGCGCAGACGAAGCGGACATCGACATGTTCGGTACGGCTGGAGCCGACCCGCTGGAAATCCCCCGACTGGACGAAACGCAGCAGCTTGGCCTGCAGGTCGAGCGGCATGTCGCAGATCTCGTCGAGGAACAGCGTGCCGCCGTGGGCCATGGTCGCGGCACCGTCGCGGCTGGCATGGGCGCCGGTGAAGGCGCCCTTCACATGGCCGAAGATCTCGCTTTCGAGCAGGTCGCGCGGGATCGCCGCGCAGTTGATCGCCAGGAACGCCTTGCCCGCGCGCTGGCCGAGGCGATGGATCGCCTCGGCGCAGAGTTCCTTGCCGGTGCCGCTCTCGCCGGTGACGAAGACAGAAGCCGTGCTGGGCGCGGCCCGTTCGATGACGCGGTAGACCGCCTGCATGCCCCTGGAGGCGCCGACGAAACCGGCAAAGGCGCCGTGACGGGGCGGCGCCAGGTCCTCGACCATGGACTTCAACGCGCGCCGCCCGAGCGCGTTGCGCAGGGTGACGGTCAAGCGGTCACGGCTGAAGGGCTTGATCAGGAAGTCGTAGGCGCCTTCGCGCATCGCCTCGACGGCGACGGCGACCGAGCCGTGGGCGGTGATGATGACGACATCGCAGGCCAGATCGCGGCTGCGGATCCAGAGCAGGATGTCGAGGCCGTCCATGTCGGGCAGGCGCAGGTCGAGCAGGACGACGTCGGGAACCTCGCGTTCGATGGCGGCAAGGGCCGCCTCGCCGGTCTCGACCGTCTCCAGCGCGATGGGTTCGAAGCGCAGGTACTCGCCATAGACGCGCGCCAGCGGCGGCGTGTCCTCCACAAGGAGGACACGGGGCAGCGGTCGCGTGGTCATGTTTTGCACGTCATGGTTCTGCAGCCGAAGCTAGGCGATGACGTGGCGTTGTGCAATTGCCCGATCGCGCCGCGGCCTCAGCGGTCCTCGGTCAGCAGCCGCAGGTAGATCTCGTAGCGTGCCGGCGCGGCCTTGCCCGCCTCGACCGCGGCGATCACGCCGCAACCGGGTTCGTGATCGTGGCTGCAATCGCGGAAACGGCAGGAATCGGTGAAGGGGGCGAGATCGGGAAAGAGGTCGATGAGTTCGTCGCGCGCGATGCCGGCCAGCGAGAGCGAGCGGATGCCCGGCGTGTCGACGACCGCGGTATCGGCATCGATGCGGAACAGCGCCGAGCGCGAGGTGGTGTGGCGCCCCTGCCCGCGCTTGCCGCCGACATCGCCGGTTTGCGCCATCTCGTCGGCAAACAGGGCGTTGACCAGCGAGGACTTGCCGACGCCGCTGTGGCCCGTGAAGACGACGGTCCTGCCCGCGATCAGGGCGCGCAGGTCGTCGAGCCCGGTGCCGTCTTTGGCCGAGACCTTGACGATGGGCAGGCCGAGATCGCGGTAGACCTCGAGATCGGGCAGTTCCGTGCCCAGATCGCACTTGTTGATGCAGAGCGCGACATCGATGCCGCCGCGCTGGGCCAGCACCATGTAGCGGTCGATGAAACGGGGGTGGAAGGGCGGCCGCGAGACCGCTGCGACGATCACCGCGAGATCGATGTTGGCCGCCAGGACGTGTTCGCTGGCGCCGTCGCGCGAGCGCCGCGTGCTGTCGCCGCGCAGGCGCGTGAGCGCGCCGCGGCGCGCCAGCACCTGCGTCACCACGGGCGGATCGCCGGCCAGCACGGGCGGCGAGACGGTGACCCGGTCGCCGACCACCGGGTAGAGGTCGAGGGCGGGTGCCGGCGAGCAGCGCACGGGATCGCCGTCGATGTCGACCGTGACGAGGATGCCGTGGACCTCGACGACGACATGGCCACGGTCGCCGGCCTCCATCAGCCGGCCGCCCGGAAGCGCCTGGGCAGGCCGTGGAGCAGCAGGAAGGCGGCGAGCGAGACCGCGCCCACGGCCGCGACCACCGCGCCGAAGGGCACCGCAGAGGCGGTGCCGAAAGCGCCGACCGCGAAACCCGCCGCACTCCAGCCGCCGAACTGCAGGGCGCCCAGCAGGGCCGAGGCGAGACCGGCGTTGTCGGGGTAGCGGTTGATCGCGGCGGCCATGGCATTGGGCACCAGCATGCCCATGCCGACGAAGTAGAAGACCATGGGTGCCAGGATCGTGGGTACGCTGACAAAACCGGCGAGCATGACGGCGACCAGGGCGCCGCCGGCCAAGGTGCACAGGGCGCCGCCGAAGACGATCATGCCCGGCATGGTGAAGACCCGCCCGGTGATGCGCGAGGCGATCGCGCTGCCGATGGCGAAGCTGCCGACGTTGGCGATGGAAAAGGCGCCGAAGACCGGCTCGGAGATGCCCAGCAGCCGGATGAAGACAAAGGGCGCACCGGCCAGGTAGGCGCCCAGCCCGGCCATGGCGAAGGCGACCGCCAGGCCGTAGGCCATGTAGGTGCGGTCGGCGAGCAGGCCGATGTAGGTGCCGAAGATGCGGCCCAGGCGCAGGGGCTGGCGTCGCTCGGGGCGCAGGGTCTCGTCCAGCATCGTCTGGGTCAGAAGGAAACTCACCATGCCGATGATGGTGAGGCCAACAAAGAGCGCGCGCCAGCCCAGCGTGACCTGGATCAGGCCGCCGATCGAGGGGCCCAGCGCGGGAGCGAGCGCCATGACCATGCCGATGGCGGCAAGCGCCCGGGCGGCCTCGTCGCCGCGGTGGACGTCGCGCACGACGGCGCGGCCGACGGCGACCGGGACGCAGGCCCCGGCGCCCTGGAAGGCACGTGCGACGATCAGGACACCGATCGTGGGGGCCACCGCGCAGGCCGCACTGGCCAGCAGGAACACCATGTTGCCAGCCTGGATCACGACCTTGCGCCCGAAGCGGTCCGAGAGCGGGCCGACGACGAGCTGGGTCAGCGCCAGCGCGGCGATGTAGAGGCTGAAGGTGAGCTTCACATGGTCGTCGTCGACCGCGAAGTGATCGGCCACGGCCGGCATGGAGGGCACGTAGAGCCCGACACCGAGCTGGCCCACGCCGGTCAGCAGGGCCATCAGCAGGATAAGCCGGCGGCCGGAGGTCAGGACGGGGTCCTCCCGCCAGTACCATGGCCCCGCGCCATCACTGCCCTCTCCCCAGCGTGGGAGAGGGTTGCGCAGACTTGGGCGGCGCGGAGCGGCGCCCTGGTCGGAGCAGGGTGAGGGGGAATCACGGGTGGAGCGGCATGCTGGCGATCATATCGCGCTACCGCGCTCTGAACCCCTCACCCCGACCCTCTCCCGCAAGGGGAGAGGGGGATGCCGGTGCTGCTCGGCAACGCTCATCGCGTCAGGGGCTTGTATTTGATGCGGTGGGGCTGGTCGGCGGCGGAGCCCAGGCGGCGGTGGCGGTCTTCCTCGTAGGCCTGCCAGTTGCCCTCGAACCACTCGACGTGGCTGTCGCCCTCGAAGGCCAGGATGTGGGTGGCGACGCGATCGAGGAACCAGCGGTCATGGCTGATGACCAAGGCGCAGCCGGCGAACTCGGCGAGCGCGTCTTCCAAGGCGCGGAGGGTGTCGATGTCGAGGTCGTTGGAGGGTTCGTCGAGCAGCAGGACGTTGGCGCCCGACTTCAGCATCTTGGCCAGATGGACGCGGTTGCGCTCGCCGCCCGAGAGCTGGCCGACCTTCTGCTGCTGGTCGGCGCCCTTGAAGCCGAAGCCGCCGACATAGTTGCGGCTGGGCACGGTGTTCTTGCCGAGCTGGATGACATCGAGGCCGTCGGAGATTTCCTCCCAGACGGTCTTGTCGGGATTGAGGCTGTCGCGCGACTGGTCGACGTAGCCCAGCTGCACGGTCTCGCCGACGCGCAGCTTGCCGCCGTCCGGCTTCTCCTGGTC
>JAQCLG010000029.1 GCA_027592745.1 Pseudomonadota bacterium
TCAGAAGCGCTCCATCGAGGATACCTGGCGCCACATCGGTCACCTCGTCGCCACCATCGATCACGACGAATGCCGCAACTACTTCGCCAACGCTGGATATGCTTCCGTCTAAACAGGAAACGCTCTAGCGAGCATCACATGGTGGATGTGGGCGAACTCGCCGATGGCGACCTTCTGGCCCGTGCCGATGTTGACGATCTCCTCGCTGCTGTAGTGCTCCAGGAGGAAGACGCAGGCGTCGGCCAGCTCGTCGACGTGGATGAACTCGCGCCTTGGCGTCCCGGTGCCCCAGACCGTCACCGTGGGCGCGCCGGAGACCTTGGCCTCGTGGAACTTGCGGATCAGCGCCGCCACCACGTCTGAGCTCTCGAGGTCGTAGTTGTCCTTGGGACCGTAGACGTTGGTCGGTTGCACGCAGATGGCGTCAAAGCCGTACTGCCTCCTGTAGGCCTGGCACACCTTGATGCCCACGATCTTGGCGACCGCATACCAATGGTTGGTGGACTCCAAGGGGCCGGTGAGCAGGGCGTCCTCTTGACCTGCCCCCGCTGACTGGTCCGGTTTCAATGTTAGTGCATGGTGGGTTTGCAGTGCTCCCCAACTTCGGATCGCCGGAGGATAGAGTTTTCCGGCTTCGGTCACCTGGGCGGGCTGTTATCGCCGCGGTGATTCATGAGCAGGAGGGGGCTTGTTCCCGATCGCGCCATGCGGACGAACCTCGTTGTAGTCTCTGTGCCAAGCCTCCAGCTTTTCGCGGGCGTCGGCAAGGCTCAGGAATCAGTGGGTATTCAGGCATTCGGCCCGCAGTCGACCGTTGAACGCCTCGATGAACGCGTTGTGGGTGGGCTTGCCTGGCCGCGAGAAGTCCAGCGTCACGCCACGGTGATAGGCAACCGCGGGCTGCCCCTCTCAAGAATCGGACGCTGATTGGTGCGGCCGATTCGAACTCGGCTCGCCACCGGATATAGCTCAGATTACAGGGGGGCAACTGCCAATGATCCTGGCCCACCACGGGAGTATTCATGCCGCGCCTGACTTCCCTGTCGCTCATCCTGCGTCTGGTCTTCGGTCCGGCCGTTGTCGTCGGTCTCACACTTGGCTCGCTCGGGTCCCGGCTTGGGCCGCCCTCCGCGAACAACGCTGACCTTTGGCTCCACGGCGTGGCCTATGGTGGGCTGACCCTCATCCTCGTCGCGCTGTTTGGCCGCCCTGTGATCTGCGCACTTGTCTCGCTTGCGATTTCCGGCACCCTCGAAGGCCTACAGGCCCTTGTCTCCAGGCGCGTCTCATCTTGGGAAGATGCCATGACGAACGCCGCGGGCGTTGCCCTTGCCTTCATCGTTCTGCTTTGCCTCCGAGCTTGCTGGGCTGGCAGGTCGCCCACCCGACGCCCGAGCTGACGGGAACACGCATAGCTGACGACAGCGGCCCCGGGGCAGCGAATCCTCCACCACGTTTCGCGTGCACCTCGTCGGCCACGGTGCCACGGCACCAATGGAGCCACGAAGGCGTGGAAGGGGAGAAGCTCAGCGATTGCCTTTCGCCCGCTGTGCCAAGGCCTGGCCGATGTCATGAAACGACGGCTGGCAAACCAGGCTTTGGCAAGCATGGACAATAGAGGCTGGTGCATCACCATCTCCGATGCGGCCCGCACGGGTGCTGTGGGCATGATGGACCCGCACCTTGGGGATGCGCCGGATCGCGACAAACGGCAGCACGAGGACCAAGATGAGCTGGATCGCAACCACCACTCGATCGATAGCCCCGCACTGCCACCCGGTCGTTCCGGCTACTACGACCGGTCGACAATCTCTGTCGGACCGGCTGGCCCTGGACTCTCCGGTCTGTTAAGGAGCCCACCAACGTTTCCGCCTCACCGTCCCTTAGGCACCATGGTTCACGATTTGCATTCCCCTTTGTCCAAAACCGGGCCCGCGATCCCGTCTGGCACCCGCCTCACCCACCTGCGCCAGCTCGAGGCGGATTCGATCCACATCATGCGCGAGGTCGCGGCCTCGTTCGCCAAGCCGGTGATGCTCTATTCGATCGGCAAGGACAGCTCGGTGATGCTCCATCTGGCGCGCAAGGCGTTCCATCCCGCGCCGCCGCCGTTCCCGCTGATGCATGTCGACACGACCTGGAAGTTCAAGGAGATGTACGCCTTCCGCGACCGCATGGCCGAGGAAAGCGGCATGGACCTGATCGTCCATATCAACCATGAGGGCCTGGCCCAGGACATCGGCCCGTTCACCCACGGTTCGGCCGTCCACACCGACGTCATGAAGACCCAGGGCCTCAAGCAGGCGCTCGACCTGTACGGCTTCGATGCCGCCTTCGGTGGCGCCCGGCGCGACGAGGAGAAGTCGCGCGCCAAGGAGCGCATCTTCTCCTTCCGCACCAGGACCCACCGCTGGGACCCCAAGAACCAGCGGCCCGAGCTCTGGCGCGTCTACAACACGCGGGTCAACAAGGGTGAATCGATCCGCGTCTTCCCGATCTCGAACTGGACCGAACTCGACATCTGGCAATACATCTACCTGGAGAACATTCCCATCGTGCCGCTCTACCTGGCCGCGCCGCGCCCGGTGGTCACGCGCGACGGCATGCTGATCATGGTGGTCGACGAGCGCATGCCCATGGAGCCCGGCGAGAGCCCGCAGATGAAGACCGTGCGTTTCCGCACCCTGGGTTGTTATCCCCTGACCGGCGCGGTGGAATCGAGCGCCGATACCCTGCCGGCGGTGATCCAGGAGATGCTGCTGACGCGCACCTCGGAGCGCCAGGGCCGGGCAATCGACCACGATTCCGCCGGATCCATGGAGAAGAAGAAGCAGGAGGGCTATTTCTGATGGCCCACCAGAGCGACCTCATCGCGCAGGACATCCATGCCTACCTGAAGTCCCAGGAGGAAAAGGACCTGCTGCGTTTCATCACCTGCGGCAGCGTCGACGACGGCAAGTCGACCCTGATCGGGCGCCTGCTGTTCGATTCCAAGCTGATCTTCGAGGACCAGCTCGCCGCCGTCACCGCCGACAGCAAGAAGGTCGGCACCCAGGGCGGCGAGATCGACCTGGCACTGCTGGTCGACGGCCTGCAGGCCGAACGCGAGCAGGGCATCACCATCGATGTCGCCTACCGCTTCTTCTCCACTGACAAGCGCAAGTTCATCGTCGCCGACACGCCCGGCCACGAGCAGTACACGCGCAACATGGCAACCGGCGCCTCGACCGCCGAACTTGCCGTCATCCTGATCGACGCGCGCAAGGGTGTGCTCACCCAGACCCGGCGTCACATCTTCATCGTCAGCCTGCTGGGCCTGCGCCACGTCGTGCTGGCGGTCAACAAGATGGATCTCGTCGGCTGGGACCAGGGCGTCTTCGATGCCATCGTCGCCGACTACCGGGAATTCGCCAAAGACCTGGGATTCGGCGAGATCTCCTGCATCCCGGTCTCGGCACTGACCGGCGCCAACGTCTTCGACCCCGCGCCGGAACTCACCTGGTACCAGGGTCCGACCCTGATGCACGTGCTCGAGACCACCGACGTCTCCAGCGATGCTGCCGCCGGCCCCTTCCGCATGCCTGTGCAGTGGGTCAACCGGCCCAACCTCGACTTCCGCGGCTTTGCCGGTACCATCGTCTCGGGCACCGTGCGCCCGGGTGATGCCGTCGTGGTCTGTCCTTCCGAGAAGGGCTCCATGGTCGAGCGCATCGTCACCTTCGACGGCGATCTCGAAGTCGCGGTGGCCGGCCAGTCGGTGACGCTGACGCTGGCCGACGAGGTCGATGTCAGCCGCGGCGACATCATCGCGGCGAGCGACGCCCGGCCGGGCCACACCGACCAGTTCGCCTGCCACCTGCTGTGGATGCACGAGGAGGCGCTGCTGCCCGAGCGGCAGTACCTGCTGAAGATCGGCGCCCGCACGGTGACCGCCCAGGTCACCGACCTGCGCTACAAGGTCAACGTCAACACCATGGAGCATGTCGCGGCCAAGACGCTGGAGCTCAACGAGGTCGCCCACTGCAACGTCGCGCTTGACCAGCCCATCGCCTTCGATCCCTACCGCGAGATCCGCGAGACCGGCGCCTTCATCCTGATCAACCGTTTCACCAACACCACGGTCGGCGTCGGCATGATCGACTTCGCCCTGCGGCGGGCGACCAACCTCACCTGGCACGAGCTCGAGGTCGACAAGGCCGTGCGCGCCGGCCAGAAGAACCAGAAGCCCTGTATCCTCTGGTTCACCGGGCTGTCGGGCTCGGGCAAGTCCACGGCGGCCAATGCGGTCGAGAAGAAGCTGCTGGCCATGGGCCGCCACAGCTACATCCTGGACGGCGACAACGTCCGTCACGGTCTCAACAAGGACCTGGGCTTCACCGATGCCGACCGGGTCGAGAACATCCGCCGCGTCGCCGAGGTTTCAGCCCTGTTCGCCGATGCCGGCCTGATCGTGCTGGTCTCCTTCATCTCGCCCTTCCGCGACGAGCGGCGCATGGCACGCGAAATGGTCGAGGAGGGCGAATTCATCGAGGTCTTTGTCGATACGCCCATCGAACTCTGCGAGCAGCGCGATCCCAAGGGCCTCTACAAGAAGGCTCGTGCCGGCCAGATCAAGAACTTCACCGGCATCGATTCGGAATACGAGGCGCCCGAAAACCCCGAGATCGTGCTCAAGACCGCCGAACACACGGTCGAGGCGCTGGCCGATCAGGTCATCGCCTATCTGCGGGAGAACGGCCGAATCTGAGGCATGGCTCCGGCCCCGGGAGGTCTCAGGCCGAGGGTGCGACGTGGAAGGTCTTGGCCGCGATCCGCCAAACGCCAGCGCACTTGACCATGGCGAGCTGGTCGCGGAACCACAGGCCGGCATACCGGCCGGCGACCACGGCCAGAGCTGTGTCGCCAACGATCTCGATGCGCTCGATGCGGCTTTCTTCCTTGCCGTGCCGGCCGACCAGCTCGCGTGCCTCGGCAACGAAGGCGTCGAGGTCCTGCCATAGCAGGCTGCCCTCGAAGTTGCCGACAATGGGCGCGCGGGCATCGAACACCTCACGCATGCCCGCCTCGTCGCCCGCGACCATGGTGTCGTAACAGGCCTGCGCGAGCGCGCGGACCGCTGTCCCGTCATCCCCCATGGTCATGGCATGTCTCCGATGCGCTGCGATCAGTCCTGGCCACTGTGATGGATGTCGTGGCCGGCATCGACCAGCGAACGCTCGCGGCGCGCCAGATCGTGATCATGGGCCACCATCATGCCGACCAGCGTGGGAAAGTCGGTTGCCGGCTCCCAGCCCAGCACCTTGCGGGCACGTCCGGCGTCGCCTTCGAGATGGTCGACCTCGGCTGGGCGCAGGTAGCGCGGATCGAACTCGACATGTTTCTTCCAGTCGAGACCGGCGAGTGCAAAGGCGGTCTCCAGAAAGTCGCGAACGCTGTAGCTTTCGCCCGTGGCGACGACATAGTCGCCCGGCTCGTCCTGCTGCAGCATACGCCACATCGCCTCGACGTAGTCGCCGGCAAAACCCCAGTCGCGGCGAGCGTCGAGGTTGCCGAGGTACAGCTTGTCCTGCAGACCCTCGCGGATGCGGCCCAGGGCGCGGGTGATCTTGCGCGTCACGAACGTCTCGCCGCGGCGCGGGCTCTCGTGGTTGAAGAGGATGCCGTTGCACACGAACATTCCGTAGGATTCGCGGTGGTTTATGCCATGCCAGTGCGCCGCGACCTTGGCCACCGCATAGGGACTGCGCGGATGGAAGGGCGTCGTCTCATCCTGGGGCGGCGGCGCCGCGCCGAACATCTCCGAGGAGCCGGCCTGGTAGAAGCGCACCTGGCGTCCGGTGCGCAGAGTATGGTCGCGCACGGCATCGAGCAGACGCAGCGTGCCCATGGCAACGACGTCGTTGGTGTACTCGGGCACGTCGAAGCCGACCCGGACATGGGACTGGGCGCCCAGGTTGTAGATCTCGTCGGGTTTGATTTCCTCGATCAGGCGGGCCAGGGACGAGGCGTCGGTCAGGTCGCCGTAATGGCCGAACAGGCGCGCGCCGCTTTCATGGGGATCGCGGTAGAGGTGGTCGATCCGCTCGGTGTTGAACAGGCTGGCACGACGCACGATGCCGTGGACATGGTAACCCTTGGCCAGCAGGAGCTCGGCCAGATAGGAGCCGTCCTGGCCGGTGATGCCGGTGACGAGGGCCCGCCGGACCTCACCGCTGCCGTTGCTGCTCATGAACGTCCTTCTCCTGCGATGTTGTCGAGAAACCAGCCGTAGGCTTGGCGCAACCCCGGTTCCAGGCCAATCGAGGGGCGCCAGCCCAGGCCGGCCAGCCGCGTGCTGTCCATCAGCTTGCGCGGCGTGCCGTCCGGCTTGCTCGTGTCATAGACGATCTTGCCTTCGAAACCCACCACACGGGCCACGATCGCGGCGAACTCACCGATCGAAACCTCCTGGCTGGTCCCTATGTTTACGATCTCCTCGTCGCTGTAGCCCTCCAGCAGGAAGACGCAGGCGTCGGCCAGGTCGTCGACATGGATGAACTCGCGGAACGGCTTGCCCGTGCCCCAGACCACGACCTCGCCGGCGCCGCTCGCCCTGGCCTCGTGGAACTTGCGGATCAGCGCGGCCACGACATGGGAACTCTTCAGATCGTAGTTGTCGGCAGGTCCGTAGACGTTGGTCGGCTGCACGCAGATGGCGTCGAAGCCGTGCTGGCGGCGGTAGGCCTGGCACATCTTGATGCCGGCGATCTTGGCAATGGCGTACCACTGGTTGGTCGGCTCCAGCGGTCCGGTCAGCAGGGCGTCCTCGCGCATCGGCTGGGCGGCATCGCGGGGATAGATGCAGGAGGAGCCCAGGAACAGCAGCTTTTGTGCCCCGGCTCGCCAGGCCGCATCGATGACGTTGACCTCGATCTGCAGGTTGTCGCGGATGAAATCGGCAGGATAGCTGTCGTTGGCGAGGATGCCGCCGACCCTGGCGGCGGCCAGTACGACAATCTCGGGCCGGTGGCGTTCGAACCAGGCTTCGGTATCGCTCTGGCGCGTCAGATCGACGCTGGCACGCCCGGCCGCGAGCACGTTGGTGCAGCCTGCCGCCTCTAGGCGCCGCACGATCGCCGAGCCGACCATGCCGCGGTGGCCGGCGACGAAGATTCGGTCGTTGCGGTCCATGTCCACTCCGCTGTTTCGGGCCTGCGCATCGTCTATCGGCGCGTCGATGTCAAGCCTGTGGCCAATAGCCCCCCTCCCGACAAGTTTGGCTTTGGACCCATGCGTGCTTATGTAGAGAAAGTACAGTCCCGGGAAACTCCAGAACCACCATCATGCTGCGACGCCTCTTTCCATCGCGCACCCGCGAACCCGCACCGGCTGCTGCCGTGCCGGAGGGCAGCGTGGTCTATGCCGTGGGCGACATCCACGGCCGTGCCGACCTGCTCGACCGGCTGCACGACAAGATCGCCAGGGACGCCGCAGGGCGCAGCGAACCGCGCAAGGTGCTGGTCTACCTCGGAGATTACGTCGACCGCGGCCTGGAATCGCGCCAGGTGATCGACCGGTTGCTCGATCCGCCCGACGACGGCATCGAGCGTGTCCTGCTCAAGGGCAACCATGAGGACGCCATGCTGCAGTTCCTCGACGATACCGCCATCGGGCGGTCCTGGATGGGCTTCGGCGGCGATGCCACGCTCTATTCCTACGGCGTCGACGTCCTTGGCACCCCGCCCGAGGGGGTCGACCGCCTCGCCTTCATCCAGCAGATGCTGCGCGACAGGCTGCCGCGCAGCCATGCCGACCTGCTCGGGACGCTGCGCCTGTGCCATGGCGAGGGCGACTACCACTTCTGTCACGCCGGCGTGCGGCCGGGCGTGCCGCTCGAGGCCCAGACGGCCCAGGACCTGATGTGGATCCGTGACGACTTCCTCAATTCGCGCAAGCCCCTGGGCAAGATCGTGGTCCATGGCCATTCGATCGAGGCCCAGCCCGTGGTCACGGCCAACCGGATCGGCATCGATACCGGAGCCTTTGCCACCGGGGTCCTCACCGCGCTGGTCCTGGCGGGCCAGCAGCGCGCCTTCCTGAGTACGCCGTGAACGCCGACTGGCCGCTCGACCACCAGGGCATGTGGTGCGAGATCGTCGCGCCCGCCGCCGGGGCTGCGCCACGCCCGGCACTGTTCCTCGACCGGGACGGCATCATCGTCGATGAGGTCGAATACCTCTGCGAGGTCGAGAAGGTCGCGCTCTGTCCCGGTGTGGCGCGGATGATCGCCGGCGCCAACCGCGCCGGCATCGCCGTCGTTGTCGTCACCAACCAATCGGGCATCGCGCGCGGCCTCTACGGCTGGCCGGCCTTTGCCGCGGTGCAGGACGAGATCGCCCGCCGTCTCGAGGCGCAGGGCGCCCGCTGGGATGCGGTCATGGCCTCGCCCTTCCATCCCCAGGGACGCGAGCCCTGGCGCCATCCCGACCACCCCGTGCGCAAGCCCAATCCCGGCATGCTGCTGGCGTCCGTCGAGGCGCTGGCGATCGACCTTGCCGCCTCCTGGATCATCGGCGACCGGGCCACCGACATGGCGGCGGGCCGCCGTGCCGGCCTGGCCGGCGGCATCTTCGTCGGCCAGGGCTACGATGCGGGGGAAGCCGAACGGGCGCTCGCCGAGGCGACCGGAGGATTTGCCGTGCTGCGGGCCCGCGATACCGCCGAGGCCTGTTCCAGCCTGCCCCTGCTTTGCGGCCTGCCCTGCGACGCCGCTTGACCGGCCCGAGCGCCGGGCGCTAGGACGGTCAACCGCGCCAGGACCCGACGCCATGGACCTCGACCGTTTCTTTGTTTCCCAGTTCGACGAGCACGAGACCGTGGTCGCTGCCACGCGTGCGGCGCTGGCCAGGCCCTTTGCCGCGCTGGTCGGGGTCTGTGTCGACAGTCTTCGGGCCGGCGGCAAGCTGCTGTTCTTCGGCAACGGCGGCAGCGCCGGCGATGCCCAGCACCTGGCGACCGAACTGGCCGCCCGCTATGTCACGGACCGGCCGGCGATCGCCGCCATCGCGCTCACCACCGACACCTCCATGCTCACCGCGATCGGCAACGACCTGGGCTTCGACCAGGTCTTCTCGCGCCAGATCGAGGCGATCGGGCGTCGCGGCGACGTCGCCATCGGCATCTCCACCTCGGGCAGGAGTCCCAATGTCGTGCGTGCGCTGGAGCAGGCGCATGCCATGGGCCTGGTCGCCGCCGGACTGACGGGGCGCGACGGTGGCGCCATGGCGGGCCTTGCCGATCCCCTGCTGATCGTGCCCAGCAAGATCACCGCGCGCATCCAGGAGATGCACATCACGCTCGGCCAGATGCTGTGCGGCGCCATCGAGATCGAACTGGGACTGGTTGCGGAGCCGCGGTCTTGATCCTGGTCACCGGCGGTACCGGGTTCATCGGTTCCAACATCGTTGCCGCGCTGGTGGCGCGGGGCGATCGCGTCGCGGTCTGCGACCGGCACCTGGACGACGGCCGGGCCTCCCATATCGCGGGCCTGGCGGTCGAGCAGTGGGTGGCCGCCGAGGACGTCGTGGCTTGGCTCGCCGGGCGCGTAGACGTCACGGCCGTGGTCCACATGGGCGCGATCTCGGCGACCACGGAGACCGATGTCGACCTGGTGCTGCGCACCAATGTCTGGCTCTCGCTGGAACTATGGGATCTCTGTGCGGCACGCGGCATCCCCTTCATCTACGCTTCCTCCGCGCAGGTCTATGGCGACGGTGCCCTGGGTTTTGCCGATGACGAGAGCCAGCAGGCGATGGCCCGACTGCGCACGATCACGCCCTATGGCGCGAGCAAGCTGCTCTTCGACCGCCTGGTGATCCGCGAACGCGATGCCGGGCGCCCGCTTCCCCCGCAATGGGCCGGGCTGCGCTTCTTCAACGTCTACGGCCCCCACGAGGGCCACAAGGGCGGCATGATGAGCGTCATCGCCAAGACCTACCCCGCGCTGGCGGCGGGCGAGCCGATCCGCCTGTTCCGCTCGGAACGGGCGGACTATCCGGACGGCGGCCAGAAGCGCGATTTCGTCCATGTCGCCGATTGCGCCGATGTCGTGCTCTGGCTGCTCGATAACCCGGGGGTCAGCGGCATCTTCAACCTGGGCAGCGGCCAGGCCCGCACCTGGCTCGACCTTGCCCACGCCATGTTTGCCGCCATGGGCCGCCAACCTCGCGTCGAGTTCGTCGACATGCCCACCGAACTGCGCGGTCGCTACCAGTATTTCACCCAGGCCGACATGACCCGGCTGCGCCGGGCCGGCTACACAAGGTCGTTCACGGGCCTGGAAGAGGGCGTGGCCGCCTATGTCGGCGGCTACCTCTCCGCCGGCGGAACGCCGGTCTGATGGCCGGGCCGCTGCTGTTGGCGCTCGACCAGGGCACGACCAGCGCGCGTGCCATGATCTTCGATGCAGCCGGCGATGCCGTCGCCCTGGCCCAACAAGAGTTTCCCCAGCATTTTCCCGCCGACGGCTGGGTCGAACACGACGGCGAGGACATCTGGAATTCTGCGGTCGGCGTGATGCGCGACGTCCTGGCCCAGGCCGGCGTCCGGCCCGGTGACATTGCCGCTATGGGCATCACCAACCAGCGCGAGACGACGCTGGTGTGGGAGCGCGCCACGGGCAGGCCGATTCATCGCGCCATCGTCTGGCAGGACCGCCGCACGGCGGGAGCCTGCAGGGAGCACCGCCACCGGGGCGCCGCGAAGCTTGTCCGGGAACGCACGGGCCTGCTGATCGACCCCTATTTCTCGGCGACCAAGATCGCCTGGCTGCTCGATCATGTGGAGGGCGCACGGGCACGCGCCGAAGCCGGGGAACTGGCCTTCGGCACCGTCGACAGCTTCCTGCTGTGGCGCCTGACCGGGGGCAGGGTGCATGCCACCGACGCGACCAATGCCAGCCGCACCCTTCTCTTCGACATCGCCCGCCAGGCCTGGGACGACGAGCTGCTCGATTTCTTCCGGGTGCCGGCCACGCTCCTGCCGGAGGTGCGCAACAGCGCCGACGACTTTGGCGCGACCCTGCCGGAACTCTTCGGCGGGGCCATCGCCATCGGCGGCATTGCCGGCGACCAGCAGGCCGCCACGGTCGGACAGGCCTGTTTCGAGCCGGGCATGGCCAAGAGCACCTACGGTACCGGCTGTTTCATGATCGCCAACACCGGCCAGGAGATCGCCCGCTCCGGCGCCGGCCTGCTCTCGACCGTCGCCTACCGCCTGAAGGGCGAGCCGACCTATGCGCTGGAAGGCAGCATCTTCGTTGCCGGCGCGGCGGTGCAGTGGCTGCGCGATGCCCTGCGCCTGATCGGCAGCGCTGCCGAGACCGAGGCGCTCGCGATGCAGGCCGGCGAGGACGGTGTCTACATGGTGCCGGCCTTCACCGGCCTTGGCGCGCCCCATTGGGACCCCCACGCCCGCGGCGCCATCTTCGGGCTGACCCGAGACACCGGCATCACCCAGATCGCGCGCGCCGCGCTCGATGCGGTGTGCCACCAGACCCACGACCTGATCGGGGCCATGGCGGCCGACGGCGCGCACCAGCAGGTGCTGCGGGTCGACGGCGGCATGACCGCCAACCGCTGGTTCCTGCAGCGCCTGGCCGATCTCACGGGAATGGCCGTGGAACGCCCTGCCGTGGAGGAATCCTCGGCCCTGGGGGCAGCCTGTCTGGCCGGGCTGCAGGCCGGCGTGCTGGACGGCACCGGCGCCATCGCGGAGCGCTGGCGCGCCGATGTCGTGGCCCGTCCGGCCATGGATGACGCCAGGCGCGCCGCGCTTTATGAAGGATGGCAGGATGCGGTCGGCCGCGTCCTCACAAGCAACACCAACGAGGGGGAAGACGGACCATGACGCGACCCGCACCAAAGGACGCCAAGACGATTGCCTGCGTCGGCGGCGGTTACATCGGCGCCGGCTGGGCGGC
Source organism: Pseudomonadota bacterium (assembly GCA_027592745.1). Taxonomy (GTDB): domain Bacteria; phylum Pseudomonadota; class Alphaproteobacteria; order SP197; family SP197; genus CALGGB01. The sequence goes on from JAQCLG010000029.1 coordinate 11,960, forward strand.
CTGTTTCCTGGCCCAGGGCCGGGACGTGGTGATGAGCGATCCCGGTCCCGATGCCGAGGCCAAGGCGCGTGTCGTGATCGACCAGGCCTGGCCATATCTCAAGAAGCTCGGTCTGGCTCCCGGCGCGTCCAGGAAGCGCTTCCGCTTCGTCGGTTCGGTCGCCGAGGCGGTCGCCGATGCCGACTTCGTCCAGGAGAGCGCGCCCGACCGCGAGGACCTGAAGATCAAGCTGTTCGCCGAGATGGACAAACACGCCCGGCGCGACACGATCTTCGCCAGTTCCTCTTCGGCCTTCCTGCCTTCGCGGCTGCAGTCCAAGTGCAAGCACCCCGAGCGTGTCGTCATCGGCCATCCCTTCGCACCCTCCTACCTGGTGCCCCTGGTCGAGGTCGTGGGCGGCAAGAAGACTTCCAAGGCGGCGATGAAATGGGCTTTCGATTTCTACGAGTCGGTCGGCAAGAAGTCGATGATGCTGAAGAACGAGATCGAGTCCTATGTCGCCAACCGTATCCAGCATGTCGTCTTCGAGGAGGCAGCGACCCTGGTGGACCAGGGCATCTGCACCTATGAGGACATCGACACGGCGGTTGCCTACGGCCCCGGCATGCGCTGGGCCTTTGCCGGGCCGACCACCTGCTACCACCTGGGCGGCGGCAAGGGCGGCATCCGCCACATGATCGACCACTTCGGCTGGAAGCGCGGCGACAAGGCCAGGAAGGCGCTGGTCGGCTCGATCGACAAGCGCTACGGCCATCTCGAGATGGCAGAGCTGGAGGCATGGCGGGACGACAACCTGCTCGCCATCATCAAGGGCCTCAAGCCCGTTCCTGCCAGGAAGAAAGGCTGAGCCATGGCACGCCCCGCTCCCCAGGACGTCGCGACCATCGCCTGCGTCGGCGGTGGCACCATCGGTGCAGGTTGGGCCGCCTGTTTCCTGGCCCACGGCAAGGATGTCGTGATGAGCGATCCCGGCCCCGACGCGGAGGCCAAGGCCAGGGCGGTGATCGACCAGGCCTGGCCCCACCTGGAGGGGCTGGGCCTTGCCGGCGGCGCCAGCCGCGACCGCTTCTGTTTCGTCGGTTCGGTCGCCGAGGCGGTCGGCGATGCCGACCTGGTCCAGGAAAGCGCGCCCGAGCGTGAGGATCTCAAGATCGCGCTGTTTGCCGAGATGGACGAACACGCCCGGCCCGACACGGTGCTTGCCAGCTCCTCGTCGGCCTTCCTTCCCTCGCACCTGCAGTCCAAGTGCAAGCGCCCCGAGCGGGTGGTGATCGGCCATCCCTTTGCGCCGTCTTACCTGATGCCGCTGGTCGAGGTCGTCGCCGGCGAAGCGACCGCACCCGAAACCGTCGCCTGGTCGCGCGATTTCTACGAGACCGTGGGCAAGCGATCGGTCGTTCTGAAGAAGGAGATCGAGGGTTACATCGCCAACCGCTTCCAGATGGTCGTCTTCGAGGAGGCACTGCGCCTGGTCGAGAACGGCATCTGCGACTGGGAGGCGATCGATCTTTCGATCACCGAAGGCCCGGGCCTGCGCTGGCCCTTCCTGGGTTCGCTCTCGACCAACCATCTGGCCGGCGGCAAGGGCGGCCTGCAGCATGCCATCGACATGTGGGGCTGGCAGGGCAACGAGGAGAGCAGGGCTTCGGCGCTGGCCTCCGTCGACGAGCGTTTCGGCCACGTGCCCATGGCGGAGCTGGAAGCTTGGCGCGACGACAACCTGATGCGGCTGATCAAGGGCCGCCGGGCGGTGCCCGCCCGGCCGAAGTGAGCGATTCGCTGCGCCAGGCCTGGGGCCGGGGCGACACGACGCTCCAGGTCCTGCCCGAGGCGCTCGAGAGGCTTGCCGCCGAACTGTTCGGCGGCGCAATGGTGACGGCGGTCGAGACCCTCTCGGGAGGGCTTGCCAACACCAACCTGCGCCTCGATCTCGACCAGGCGCCGGGCCGTGTCGTGTTGCGCCTCGCCCAGCGCGATCCCGACGGACTCGCCCGCGAGGCGGCCCTGCTCGCGCTGGCCGCCCGGAACGGCATTCCGGCAGCGCCCCTGCTGCATGTCGAGACGGATGCGCGGCGCCTCGGCGCGCCCTTCCTGGTGCTGGGTTTCGTCGAAGGCGAGATGCTCGAGACGGCGCTTGCCGGTGCCGACGACTCCACGGTCGCCGACCTCGGCTATGCCGTGGGCGAACTGCTCGCTGGTGTCCACGCGATCCCGTTCGAGACCGCGGGTTTTCTCGATGCCGACCTTGGCGTCGCCGAACCCGTCGTCATGGGCGGGGAGGGCCTGCAGGCTTTTGCCGCGACGATGGTCCGGAACCCGCTCGTGGCCGAACGCCTGGGTGGTGCCCGCGTGGCGCGACTGACGGCGCTGCTGGAGGCGCAGTCCGGTCGCCTCGACGGCTGGCGGGGCGGTGCCTGCCTGGCCCATTGCGATGCAAACGGCTCCAACATCCTGGTTGCCCATACGGGCACCCACTGGCGGGTCGCGGCGCTGCTTGACTGGGAGTTCGCCTTTGCCGGCTCGCCCTTCTTCGACCTGGGCAATACGATCCGCCCGCCCGTGGGCGACAACCCGCTCTGGCTTGCCGGGATCGAGGCTGGCTACCGCACGAGCGGCGGCGTGCTGCCGGCCGACTGGCCCGAACTGGGGCGCCTGGCCGACCTCACGTCCTGGCTCGACTTCGCGAGCCGGACGCAGGCGACCCCTGCGCTGGTCGCCGATTGCCGTGCCATGATCGACCGTCTCGCCGGCGCCGCCTGAGACGGTCGATCATGGCACGACAAAAAGGGGCGCCCTTGCGGGCGCCCCTCGTCGTTTCGAGCCGGTGAACGTCGAATCAGGCGGCGATCGCCTTGTCGGCCGGCAGGTAGGCATGGCCGAGCGCATCGGCAACGGCCTTGTAGGTCACCTGGCCGGCGTGGACGTTGAGCCCCTCCTTGAGGTGGGGATTGTCCGTGCAGGCCTTGCGCCAGCCCTTGTTGGCGAGCTGGACGGCGAACGGCAGGGTCGCGTTGTTGAGCGCGAAGGTCGAGGTCCGCGCCACGCCGCCGGGCATGTTGGCGACGCAGTAGTGGATCACGCCATGGACCCGGTAGGTCGGCTTGGCATGGGTCGTGGCATGGCTGGTCTCGAAACAGCCACCCTGGTCGATGGCGACGTCGACCAGCACAGAACCGCGGCGCATGCGGCGGATCTGGGCGTCGGTCACCAGCCTGGGAGCCGCCGCACCGGGCACCAGCACAGCGCCGACCACGAGGTCTGCATCCAGGACGTATTCCTCGACCGCATCGACGGTCGAATAGAGGATCCTGGCGCGGCCCTCGAAGAGTTCGTCGAGCTGGCGCAGGCGGGGCAGGGAGCGGTCGAAGATGGTGACGCTCGCACCCAGGCCGACGGCCATGCGGGCGGCGTGGGTGCCCACGACACCGCCGCCGATGACCACGACCTTGCCCGGCGCCACACCGGGCACGCCGCCCAGCAGCACCCCGGAGCCCTTCTGGGCCTTCTCGAGGCAATGGGCGCCGGCCTGGATCGCCATGCGGCCGGCAACCTCGCTCATGGGCGCCAGCAGGGGCAGGCCGCCATGGGCATCGGTCACCGTCTCGTAGGCAATCGCCGTGCAGCCCGATTCCATCAGCAGACGGGTCTGCTCGGGATCGGGGGCAAGGTGCAGGTAGGTGAACAGGAGCTGGCCCTTGCGCAGCATGCGGCACTCGTTGGGCTGGGGCTCCTTGACCTTCACGATCATCTCCGCCGCCGCGAAGATCTCCTCGGGCGTGTCGATGATCTCGGCACCCGCCTTGACGTACATCTTGTCGTCCAAGCCGATTTCCCGGCCCGCGCCCTTCTGCACGATGACCCTGTGGCCGTTGTGCACCAACTCGCGGACGCTCGCGGGCGTCATGCCCACGCGATATTCGTGGTTCTTAATTTCCTTCGGCACGCCGATTAGCATCACCGACTCCGTTTTTGTTGCCTGGCTGTAGATCACTTCCGGCGCGCCGCCGTTTTCCCCCGGGAGCGCCAGAATGAGGCTACAGACCACGTCCGCAGGGCGAAATCAACTCGCCTTGCGGGGCGGGCGGGCGGGCGGGCGGATGCAATGCGTTCGCAGACGGCGTAATTCAACCGACGTTGAGCCGCCGCCTCGGACTTCAGGCGTCCGTGATGCCCGGGCGCAGCATGCGGAAGGTCCCGCCGACCACCGCGTAGTTGGCGTAACCCAGGCGGGCGATGATCCGCTCGGCTTCGGGGTCGAAGCGGCTGTCCTTGAGCGCGCTGTCGCGGATATGGATGCCGATGACTTCGCCCAGCACCATCAGGGTGGGGCCGTCCTGCCCGTTCTGGGGAATCTCGACCGTGCTGTGGTAGCGGCATTCGAAGCTGGCGACCGCTGCGGCGATGCGCGGGGTCTTCACCAGGGTGCAGGGCGCCAGTTCGAGCCCCGCCAAGGCTGCCTCCTCCGTGCCGTAGGGGACTTCCTCGGATGTCGCGTTCATCGCGTCCTTCAGGTCGAAGGTGACGAGGTTGTGCACGAACTCGCCGCGCGCAGCGGCATTGCGTGCGCTGTCCTTGACCGCCACGTCCTCGCGCGCGCCCGAGGAGAACATGACGAAGGGCGGATCGTCGGCAACGGCGTTGAAGTAGCTGTAGGGGCCGATGTTGACACCGCCGTCTTCGTTCAGCGTCGTGAACCAGCCGATCGGGCGCGGCGTGACCAGCGCCTTGAAGGGATCGCGCGACAGGCCGTGGCCCTTGCGGGGTTCGTAGAACATGGGATCTTCCTTCGTTCGATGCCGCGGTGGTCGCAGCCGGGGGCGTTCAGGCGGCCTGGGCGTACTTGGCGTACCGCGCGATGTAATAGGCGTCGTCGTGCATTGTCTCCAGAACCGACTTGCGCGCGCGCATGATCTCGAGCCAGCGGATGATGCACAGGCAGTCGTCGGGAATCTGCACGCCCCGGTAATGGGAAAGGGCGCCGAAGCGCTCGAAGAAGGGATAGAAGGTGAGATCGACCAGGGTGATCTCGCTGCCCATCCAGAACGGGCCGTCCGAGAGCCTGGCCATGCCTTCGAACTCCATCCAGCGCAGGTCGGCGACGACCTTCTCGCGCAGGGTGTCCTGCTCGGCCTTCTCCCGGGCAAAGAGCAGGTCGTAGCTGTGCTCGACCCAGCGGGTGTTGCAGAAGTCGATCCAGATGCGCGCCTGGGCGCGCCGGAAGGGATCGTCGGGCATCATCGGCCTGTCGGGAAAGCTCTCGTCGATGAATTCGTTGATGATCGACGATTCCCAGACCACCTTGTCGCCGATCTTCACGACAGGAACCTTGGAATAGGGCGAGACCTTCACAAACCATTCGGGCTTGTCGGCCAGGTCGACCTCGCGGCGTTCGAAGTCCAGGCCCTTCTCGATCAGCGCCATGTGGGTGCGCTGGGCGTAGGGGCAGACTTCTGCGGTGATCAGCTCGATCCTGTCCATGGGGCATCTCCTTGCGGTCGGGCGTCGGCCGGAACCACTCTAGAACCTAACGCCGCAGCCTGGCGATGGTGCCGCATGGCGTGCCGGGCGACAGGATTCAGCCGAGCTGTTCGGCGATCAGGGTGCGCAGGTTGGCGCGCGGTCGCGCGCCGATATGGGAAATGATCTCGCCGGCACAGACCGAACCGATCCGTCCGGCCCGCTCCAGGCTGGCGCCGGTGGCGTAGCCGTAGAGGAATCCCGCGGCATAGAGATCGCCCGCGCCTGTCGTGTCGACGACGCGCGTGGGATGGGCGCCGATGACGGTACGGCCGCTGCCGGCCACGATCACGCTGCCCTTCTCGCTGCGTGTCAGCGCGGCGATCCTGACGTCCTCGGAACTGCGCCGCGCGGCCTCCTCGAAGCTTTCGACCTGGTAGAGCGATGCGATCTCGATCTCGTTGGCAAAGAGAATGTCGACATGTTCGCGGATGAAGGCGAGGAAGTCGTCACGGTAGCGGTCGACGCAGAAGGGGTCCGACAGGGTCATGGCGACCTCGCGGCCCGCGGCGGCGGCGGCGTGGGCTGCCTCGGCGAAGATTGCCGGTCCCTCCGGGGCGTCCCACAGGTAACCCTCCAGGTAGACCGCACGCGAAGCGGCGATGGCATCGCGGTCGACATCCCTGGCCGAAAGCTGGATGCAGGCGCCAAGGTAGGTGTTCATCGTGCGCTGGGCATCGGGGGTGACCAGCACCAGGCAGCGCGCGGTGAGCGGCCCATCCTTTGCCTGGGCGCTGGCGAAGCTGACGCCCTGGGCGCGGATGTCGTGGGCGAAGACATCGCCCAGTTCATCGTCGCGCACGCGGCCGATGAAGTTGGCGCGCCCGCCCAGGGCGGCGACGCCGGCGATGGTGTTGGCCGCCGATCCGCCCGAAACCTCGATGCCGGGACCCATGACGCCATAGAGCCGAGCCGCCTCGTCCTCGTCGATCAGGCGCATGATTCCCTTGTCGAGCTTCTGTTCGTCAAGGAAGGCGTCGGTCGTCTCGGCGATGACATCGACAATCGCATTGCCGATGCCCAGTACGTCGAAAGCGGTATCGGTCATGGTGAATCGTGCGCCCTGTGGTGAACCTGAAACCAAGCGGGCCGCGAGTATAGGGAGCCGACGGTGCCCGGCAAGCCTTGCTGCACGTTCGGCCGCCAAGCCATACTCGCGCCCCGCCATCGCCGCGCCGCCGCCAGGGTGTCCGCAGCGAACCACGAGGAGTGCGCCCGCAATGACCGAACTCTGGAGACTTACCGCGCGTGAGGCCGTCGCCAGGCTGAAGAAACGCGAGATCTCGCCGCTCGACATGGTCGATTCCTGTGCCGCACGCATCGAGGCGACCGACGGCGGGCTCAATGCCATGCCGACCCTGTGCCTGGATCGTGCGCGCGACCACGCCCGCCGTCTCCAGGACGGCAAGGCGCCAACCTATGACGGCCCCGGCGCGCTCCACGGCCTGCCGCTGGCGGTCAAGGAACTTGAGAACGTCGCGGGTGTGCGTACGACATATGGCGCGCCGCTCTGGAAGGACAACGTGCCGGCGCGTTCCGACATCATGGTCGAGCGGCTGGAGGAACGCGGTGCCATCGTGATGGGCAAGTCCAACGTGCCCGAATACGGCGCCGGCGGCGTCAGCTTCAACGAGGTCCTGGGCAGTTCGGCCAATCCCTGGGACCAGTCGCGCACCCCCGGCGGCAGTTCGGGCGGTTCCGCCGCGGCGCTCGCTGCAGGGCAGGTACCCATCGCCACGGGCTCGGACCTTGGCGGTTCATTGCGCATCCCGGCCAGCTTTTGCGGCATCGTCGGCTTCCGGCCCGGATCGGGCGTGGTCGCCAAGGGCCCTGATGCCTCTTGCTTTGCCGACATGTCGGTCGCCGGACCGATGGCGCGCAACGTGCCCGATACCGCCCTGATGCTCGATGCCATGACCGGCCTCCACATGGAGGACCCGCTGGCGCGACGCGAACCCACGGTGCCCTATCTCGACCAGGTGCTGGCCGCGCTCGATGGCGGCAAGGGTCCCGGTCGCATCGGCTATTCACCCGATCTGGGTGTCACGCCGGTCGATGCCGAGGTGGATGCCATCTGCCGTGCGGCAACGCAGAAGCTTGCCGCGCTGGGCGCCGATATCGTCGAGGCCAATATCGATTTCAGCGATGGGCCGGAAGCCTTCCATACCTTCCGCGCGCTGGGCTTTGCCACCGGCCACGAGGACGAGCTCAGAAACCATCGCGACAAGCTCAAGCCCGAGAACATCTGGAACATCGAAAAGGGCCTGAAGCTCAAGGTCGACGACATCCTGCGCGCCAACCGCATCCGCGGCGCGCTGTTCCACCGGGTCGCCGACTACTTCAAGACACACGACCTGCTGGCGCTGCCCGCAACCATCGTGCCGGCGCTGCCGATGCACACGCGCTACCTCAAGGAGCTCAACGGCCACAGGTTCGGCAACTATGTCGACTGGATCATCCTGACCTCGGTGGTGACGCTCACCGTGTGCCCGGCGATCTCGATCAACTGCGGCTTCACCAGGGCCGGGCTTCCGGTCGGCCTGCAGCTCGTCGGGCGCTCGCACGGCGATGGCGAACTGCTGGCCTGGGCGGCGCAGGCCGAGCGCCTGTTCGACCTGGCCGGCCAGCTTCCCATCGATCCGCGCGGCCAGCGCGGCCGCCATCCCGATCCCGAACCCGAACCACACGGGGACTGACGCCCATGTTCTCCGCCCTGACGAAGGCCTTCGGTGACCTGCGCGACAAGCGTCTGATGGCCACCCTCATCGCCATCGCGCTCTGGAGCATCGGGCTCTACATCGTGGTGATGATCGCCATGTTCTGGGGCCTGGGTGCGGCAGACCTCGGCCTGTGGGCCGAAGGCCAGCTCTCCTGGCTGCCGGCCGAGGTCGTCAACATCGTCGCCACCCTGGTCGCGATCCTAGCCTTCCTGGCACTGTTCTGGTTCAGCTTCATCATCGTCGCCCAGAACGTCGCGGCCTTCTATCTCGACGGCGTCGTGGCCCGTGTCGAGGCAATCGACTATCCCGGCCTGCCCCCGGCCAAGGGCAGTTCGATCGCCAACGACGTCACTGCCATGCTGCGTTTCACCGGCGTCCTGCTGGCGCTCAACGTCGCGGCGCTGCCGTTCTACATCCTGAGCCTGTTCATACCCTTCGTGACGATCGCGATCTTCTACCTGCTGAACGGCTACCTGTTCGGGCGGGAATATGCCGAGGTCGTCATCCTGCGCCGCCTGCCCCAGAAGGAGGCGGCCGCCTGGCGCAAGGCCAACCGCACGCGGGTCTGGATGGCGGGCGCCATGATCGCCTTTGCCATGACCATCCCCGTGCTCAACTTCCTCGGCCCGGTCATCGCGGCGGCCTTCATGACCCACATCTACCATGCCGGCCGGCGCGGCGGGGCGGTGGATAACCCGGCTGCGCGATGAGCCCCGCGGGGTTCCGCGACAACCCGTCCGTGTGGCAGGCTTGGGCCTGTTCGCGACGGAGTCGCGTGCCGGCGGGATCCCGGCGCGTGAGGCTCCGGGGAGTTCGTTCGGGAATGCGCAGACTTCCCACCCTGACCCTCTGCCTGGCCCTCGTGGCCTGTACGGCCGGCCCTGTGCAGGAGCCGTCAGTGACGCCGTCGGCGGCCGTCATGCTGCCCGTTCCCGAACAGCAGGGCCCGGTGGTGCCCAGTTATGTCCAGGCCCTGATCTCGCTTGACGAAGACGCCGTGCGCGACCTGATCGGCGAGCCCGAGTTCGTCTGGACCCAGGTCGGATCGGCGATGTGGCGTTATCGCGGCCAGGCCTGCTTCCTCGATGTCTTCCTCTACGACGGCCAGGGCGTCACCTTCGTCGACGTGCGCGGCGACAACATCGACGATGCCACCCGCGCCAACTGCTTCCGCGGCCTGGTCGAGGCCCGCGCGGCGACCGGCTGAGCCGGGGGCGGCATCGCAACCCTTCGCGTCTCCGGGTTCAGGGCGCCATCTCGTCGCGGATCGGCGTCAGCCGCTTGTAGTGCAGGTGCTGGTAGATCGAGAGCTCGGCGGCGGCGACCCCGGGCAGCATGCGGATGTCCTCGTCCATCACCGTCATCAGCTCGGCATCGGAGGTGCAGGCAATCTCGGCGAAGATGTCGAATCGACCCGCGGTGATCGCGACATAGGTGATGCGCGCCATGTCGGCGAGCGTGGCGGCGACATCGCCGACGCGATGGCCGCCGGCGACGCGCAGGGCGATCCAGGCGACCGTGCCGTAGGCCATGCTCATCGGGTTGACGATCGCCATCACGTTCATCACGCCATCGGCGACCATCTCGTGCATGCGGTTGCGCACCTGGGTCTCGGAGATGCCGAGCCGGTCGGCGATGCCCTGGAGCGGCGCGCGCCCGTCCTGGGACAGTGCCTGCACGATGCGCCGGTCGGTCTCGGACAGGGCGCGCGGGCGCACGCCGGTCTCGTTCGACTCCTTGGCCTGCGCGGCCTCGAAGCGGGCAAGCTGGTAGTGCAGGGAGAGATAGGGGAAACTCTCGATGGCGGTGATGCCTGCGATCGCTCCGACCTCGCCTTCGATGGCCGCCTGCAGGGCCTGGCGGTCGCGGCAGAACAGCTCGGCAAACAGGCCGTAGCGTCCGCTGGCGACAACGACATAATCGACCGCCTCGATCTTCAGCAGCTCCAGGGCGACCACGCTTGCCGGATGGGTGGTGTCGGTGGTGATGCCGAGCAGGGCTGCGGCGCGGTAGCCAAGCGCGGCGGGGTCGGTCACCGCGCCGATCTGGATGATGCCGGCGTCCAGCAGGTGACGTACCCGCAGGCGCACCGTCTTCTCGGCGATTCCAAGGTTGCGCGCGATGTTGGCGAACGAACGCCGCCCGTCCTCCTGCAGTTCGACGACGATGGCGCGGTCACCTGGCGCCAGGTGGTCGACCTGCTTGAGAAAGCGTTCGGGCGGAACGGGCGCCATCGCTGCGCTCAGGCCGTGATCAGGGCCAGCGAGCGGCGGAAGAAGACGCTGTCGGCTTCGGCCAGGCGTTCCAGTTCGTCGAAGTGGTCGGCACCGGGAACCATGTAGCGCTCCATGCGGCGCCGCTCCGTGCGGAAGGTCTCGCAGTAGAGGTCGGACTGGCGGTGGAACTCGTCGGTCTCGGCGCCGCCGTCGACCACGAGCTGGGGCGCATCGGTCACCGGCGGCAGGAAGAGCGGACTTTCCCGCCGGGCTTCCTCCAGGTCCATCTGGGGGCCGGCGTTGATCGAGGTATGGATCAGCGGCTCCAGCTCGAAGATGCCCGAGATCGGCACGCCCGCCTTCACCAGACCCAGCGGCAGGATGGGGTCGAGGACGCTCCAGTCGGTCGCCATCATCATGGCGGTCAGGTGCCCGCCGGCCGAATGGCCCATCACGGTCATCGCCTCGCGGTCGACCTTCAGATCGACTGCGTTGTGCCAGAGCCAGGCGACAGCCCTGCGGATCTGCGGTGCGATCGCGCCCAGGCGCACGCTGGGGGTGAGGTCGTAGTTCAGCACCGCGACGCTGACCCCGGCCGCCTGGAAGGGTTCGGCGATGAAGCTGTACATCGCCTTGTCGCCGCGCTGCCAGTAGCCGCCGTGGATGTAGACCAGAAGCGGACCGCCTGGCCTGCCGCGGAACAGGTCCAGCTTCTCGCGCCCGCCCGGACCGTAGGCCAGATCGAGGGCGACATCGCTGGCCTCGCGGTAGGCGCGGCACCGCTCCATCCAGCGCGCCACCACCACGTCGAAATCGGGCCGCCGGGCGCGCAGGTTGTATTGCGCCTCCAGCTCGGTTGCATCCATGCCGCGATAGAGCGCCATGATCTCTCTCCCTGCGTTATCCGGTCGTCGTGAGGCAGTGTGTGGCGAAATGCGTCATTGACGCAATCACGAAGTGCGAAATACGATCAACGAAACGCCTTCCGGTGCGGAATGCGGCAGACGAGGGGAGGCAGGGCCATGAAGGTCGGGCTCTTGCAGGAAGGCGAACTGATGCCGGGCATGGATTGTGCCCAGCGCTACGAGGAGATGATCGAGGAGGTCGCGCTGGCCGACAAGCTCGGCTTTTCCTGCTGGGGCACCTCCGAGCAGCACTTCAGCCTGCCGCGTTTCACCGTCGCCGCTCCCGAGGTGCTCTACGCCGCGGTCAGCCAGCACACGGAAAACATCAGGCTGCGCATCATGTGCGCGGTCCTGCTGGCCTGGAACCATCCGGTCCTGGTCGCCGAGCGCCTGGCCACGCTCGACATCGTCTCGAAGGGCCGGGCCGAACTGGCGACGGCGCGGTCCAACAACCTGACGACCCTGGAGGCCTTCGGGGTCGACCCCTCCCAGACCAAGGCCCAGTGGGCCGATTCCTTGGAGGTCATCGTCAAGGCCTTCACCGACGACGTGCTGGAGCATGACGGTCCGGTGTGGAAGATTCCGCCGCGCCAGATCGTGCCCAAGCCGGTGCAGAAGCCCCATCCGCCGATCTCGGTCGCTGCCTCCAGCATCGATTCCCACGTCAACGCGGGCGAACGCGGCATCGGTGCCCTGTGTTTCGAGAACTACTTCGGCTTCGACTACCTGCAGGAATGCATCGACGGCTACCGGGCAGGTCTGGCCAAGGGCACCCAGATGGCGCCGCGCCGCACCGAGCACATGGGACTCTACGTCGCCACCGCATTCTGCGCGGAAACACGGGAGGAGGCGGTGCGCGTCGCGCGCAGCGTGGCGGAGGGTTACTTCCAGTTCATCCTGGATATCTACGTTCCGCTCGGCAAACGCGCTTCCTACGAGTACCTGGATACCAGGATGCAGCGTCTGCTCGACAACGAGAAGAACCTCGACTACCTGCTCCACGAGACGCCTTCGGTGATGATCGGCACGCCTGACGACTTCAAGGAGCGGCTGGCGCGCCTGGAGGAGATGGGTGTCGAGGAGGTGCTGCTGCGCGTCGACGGCGTGCCCCATGACGAGATCATGCGCAGCTTCGAACTGATGGGCCACGAGGTCATCCCCGCGGTCGATCCGGCGGCCGGGAAGAGGGCCGCCTGAGCATGCCTCCGCTCGATCCTGTCCGGTTCCTTGCGGCCATGGCCGAACTGCCCGCAGGTGTCACCGTGACGACCTGCCGTGACGGTCTTGGAGCGCCGGTGGGGGCCACCCTGTCGGCGGTAACCTCGCTTTCACTCGACCCGCCCATGGTGCTGGCCTGCTTCGACCGCGGCTCCAACACGCTGAAGGCGGCGATCGAACCGGGCAGTCCCTTCCTGCTCCACATCCTGGCCCACGGCCAGGAAGCCATCGCCATGGCCTTTGCCGGCAAGGGCGGGGAGAAGTTCACCGGCATCCCTTGGTCGCCCGGTCCGCTCGGCCTACCCGAGATTTCAGGCTGTGCCGCCACCCTGGTCTGTCGCGTCGCCGATCTGGTGCCCGGGGGCGACCACATGATCGTCACCGCCCATGTCGTCGAATGCCATGTGGCCGACGATCCCCTGCCGCTGGTCTATCACCGCCGCCGCCTCCACCCGGTGCCTGCCGCAGCGTGAACGCGCGAGCTTCAGCCCCGCGCGGTCCGCAGTGCATGCCAGACCCTGTCGGGCGTGGCAGGCATGTCGAGGTGAGGCACGCCCGCGCGTGACAGCGCATCCATGACCGCGTTCATCACGGCAGCGGGGGCCGCAAAGGTGCCGGCTTCGCCGGCGCCCTTGGCACCCAGCGGATTGGTCGAGGCCCGGGTCGGCATCTGTTCCAGCACGATCGCGGGCATGAGGTCGCAGCGCGGCATGCCGTAGTCCATGAAACTCCCGGTCAGGAGCTGGCCGCTCTCGCCGTCGTAGCGGACTTCCTCCCACAGCGCCTGGCCGGCACCCTGCGCGATGCCGCCGTGAAGCTGGCCGGCCACGATCATCGGGTTGATGACGGTGCCGAAATCGTCGGCCGCGGCATAGGACACCAGGCGGACAAGCCCCGTCTCGGGATCGATCTCGACCTCGGCGGCGTGGGCGCCCATGGGCCAGGTGAAGTCTTCGGGATCGTAGAAACCGGTTTCGTCGAGGCCGGGCTCCAGGCTCTCGTGGGGAAAGTTGTGGGGCACGTAGGCGGCCATGGCGACCTGCGCCAGGCTGACGGCGCGGTCGGTGCCGGCGATGCGGTAGGTACCATCGTCGAACGTCACGTCCACCGCGGCCGCCTCCATCAGGTGCGCCGCGATCAGGCGTCCCTTGGCGATGACCTTGCCCGCGGCAAGCATGGCGGCCGGACCTGCGACCACGGCCGAACGGGAGGCAAAGGTACCGATGCCGCGCTGGACGCTGCCGGTGTCGCCGAAGACGACGTCGATGTCGTCGAAGGGCAGGCCGGTCATCTGCGCCACGACCTGTGCGAAGACCGTTTCGTGGCCCTGGCCGTGGTTGTGCGTGCCCAGATAGAGCGTCGCCCTGGCCGTGGGATGCAGGCGCAGGCGCGCGCTCTCCCAGTTGCCGCCCAGCGCCCCCACGATCCTGTTGTCGGGCGAGGCGCAGCCGCCGCAGTTGGCGGCATACATGGCGATGCCGAAGCCGCGCAGCCTGCCTGCCGCCTCGCAGGCCGAGCGCCGTGCGGCAAAGCCGTCGCGGTCGGCCAGGGAGCAGGCCTTGGCCAGCAGTGCCGGGGGATTGCCGCTGTCGAGGCGGCTGCCGGTCGCGGTGATGAAGGGCATGGCGTCGGCCGGCACCAGGTTGCGCGCGCGCAGGTCGACCGGGTCGATGCCCAGTTGCCGGGCTGCCTCGTCGATGATGCGCTCGGTGACATGGACGCCTTCGGAGCGGCCGGCGCCGCGGTAGGCATCGAGCGGTGCGCTGTGGCTGAAGACATTGCGGATCTCGGCATAGACCGCGCCGAAGGCGTAGGGCCCGGGCAGGACGTAGGTGCTGTAGACGGTCGGTACGGCCGGGGCGTGCTGGCTGAGATAGGCGCCCATGTTGGCGCTGGTCGCGACCTCCAGCGCCAGGAAGCGGCCGTCGCCGTCGAGGGCCAGGCGGGCATGGGTGATGTGGTCGCGGGCATGGGTATCGGCCAGGAAGGCCTCGCTGCGGTCGCCCTGCCAGACGACGTCGCGGCCCAGGCGGCGTGCCGCCCAGAGCACGGCGACCTCCTCGGGATAGAGATAGGCCTTGGCACCGAAGCCGCCGCCGACATCGGGGGCGATCACCTCCAGCTGGGTCTCGGGCACATGGAAGACCGCACGCGCCAGCATCGCCTGGACCTCGTGGGGGCACTGGCTGGAGGTCAGCAGACTCATGCGGCCGTGCCCGGCGTCGTAGCGCCCCATGGCGATGCGCGGCTCGACCGGGCTGGGTGCCAGGCGGGTGTTGACCAGATCGAGGCAGACGACATGTGCGGCGCGTGCGAAGGCTGCCGCGGTCGCGGCCTTGTCGCCGTTGCTCCACCACAGGCTGGTGTTGTCGGGTTTCTGGGGCCATACGGCGGGCGCACCGGCTGCAGCGGCGCGTGCCAGGGTGGCAGCGGCCGGGCGCTCCTCGAACGTCACCACGACCTGCTCGGCGGCATCGCGCGCGGCGGCTTCGCTGTTGGCGATGACCATGGCGTAGGCATTGCCGACAAAACGCACGGTATCGGCGGCCAGGCCCGGATAGGGCGGCACGAACATGGCCGTGCCGTCGGGTTCGGGAATCGACCACTGGGTCGGCAGCGGCCCCACGCCGTCGGCGGCCATGTCGGCACCTGTCAGCACGGCGACGACTTCCGGCATTGCCAGCGCTTGCGAGCAGTCGGTCACCGCGACCCCGGCATGGGCATAGGGCGAGCGAAGGAAGACGGCATGCAGGGCGCGTGCCGGCACCAGATCAGCGACGAAACGTCCTCGACCCATAATGAAGCGGCGGTCTTCCTTGCGAGCGATGCTGGCACCGATACCGTTGCTTGCCATGTGTCTCCCCCTGCGGCGCCAAGCCTAGCCGCACACTGCGTTTGCGCGCCATACTGCAGGCCGCGCCGGGGAGGGCCGATCATGGGGCAGCAGATAATCAGGCTCGCCAACGGCACGCAGATGGCCTGGCGCGAGAGCGGCGATCCCGAAGGGTTGCCCGTGCTCTGCCTTCACGGCTACGGCGATTCGCTGCGCTCCTTCGGGGCGATGGTGCCACACATGCCATCCGGCCTGCGTGTGCTGGCGGTAAGCCATCGCGGCCACGGCGATTCGCCACGGCCCGAACGCGAGGAGGACTACACCATCGCGGCCTTCGCCGAGGATGCGCTGGCCTTCCTCGACGCCATGGGCATCGCCCGTGCCGTGGTCGTGGGCCATTCGATGGGCAGTTTCGTTGCCCAGCGCATTGCCATCGATGCGCCCGGCCGGGTCATCGGCCTGGTGCTGATCGGTTCCTTCGTCACGCTCAACGGCCACGCAGGGATCGAGGAGATGTGGCAGGAGGTGGTGCGCCACATGGAGGATCCGGTCGATCCCGATTTCATCTGCGAGTTCCAGACCGGCACCATCGCCATGCCGGTCGATCCCGGCTATGTCGAGGTCATCGTCGCCGAGAGCCTGAAGCTGCCTGCGCGCATCTGGCGCGGTGCCATGGCCGGCATGATGGGCCAGGACCATACGGAAGCGCTGGCCACCATGACCCTGCCCACGCTCATCGTCTGGGGCGACCGGGATGCCCTCTTCGATGCCGATGCCGAGGCGGCGCTCTGCAGCGCCATCCCGCACGCCCGCTTCGTCACCTACGAGGGTGTCGGCCACGGCGTGCAGTGGGAGGTGCCGCTGCGGGTCGCGGGCGATGTCGGAGCCTTCGCACTGGCATTTTCCGGGCGCTAGACCCTAGGGACGGGGCCTCCTAAGGTCATCCCGGACAGGGAGGCGATCATGCGCGAACACGGCACCATCATCCGCGGCGGCGAGGTCATCGACGGTACGGGGCGTCTGCGCTACCGCGCCGATGTCGCCATCGACGACGACCGCATCGTGGCGGTCGGCGACCTTTCCGGGGCGATTGCGCAGACCGTGATCGATGCTGCCGGGCGCATCGTCGCGCCGGGTTTCATCGACGTGCACACCCACGACGACCGCATGCTGCGCGACGCCGGCGACATGACACCCAAGGTCAGCCAGGGTGTGACCACCGTGGTCGCGGGCAACTGCGGCATCAGCCTGGCGCCGCTGGTGATGACCGATCCCCCGCCCGAGCCACTCAACCTGATCGGCGACCACACCAGCTACCGCCATGCCACCTTCGCGGCCTTCGTCGAGACGCTCGAGCGTGCCGCGCCGGCCTGCAACGCCGCCCTGCTGGTCGGCCACGGCACCCTGCGCGTGGCGACCATGGACGAGACCCAGCGCCCGGCTACGGCGGGCGAGATCGCAGCGATGCAGGAAAAGGTCGGCGAGGCGATGGAAGCCGGCGCCGCCGGCTTCTCCACGGGCCTGGAATACCCTCCGGCGCGCTGCTGCGAGACTTCGGAGGTCATTACCCTGGCCAAGGTTGCGGCCGGCTACGGCGGCATCTACGCCACCCACATGAGGAGTTATGCCGCCGATGCCCACCGCTCCCTCGATGAGGCCCTGACGATCGGGCGCGAGGCCGGTCTGCCGCTCGTGGTCTCCCACTACCATTGCCACACCAACGAGAACCCCGGCATCTGCAGCGAGGCCCTGGGCTGGTACGAGGCCGCCCTTGCCGAGGGCCGCGACGTCGTGGCCGACGCCTACCCCTACGAGGCCTCCTCGACCTCGATCCTGCCCGAGTTCGTCGAGCGCAAGACCAGGGCGCTGGTCACCTGGTCGAAGGCGCATCCGGAGGTCCAGGGCCGTTACATCCACGAAATCGCGCAGGAGTGGGGCGTCGACATCGCCGAGGCGGCGCGCCGCCTGGCGCCCGGCGGGGCGATCTACTTCGGCCGCGACGAGGAGAACGTGAAGCGCCTGATGACCCACCAGGGCATCATCATCGGCTCGGACGGCATTCCCCTGAACCCCCATCCCCATCCGCGCCTGTGGGGCACCTTCCCGCGCGTGCTGGGCCATTACGCGCGCGATCTCGGCCTGATGGAGATGGAGGACGCGATCCACCGCATGACCGGCGCCTCGGCGCAGCGCTTCCGCCTGAAGGACCGCGGCGAGGTGCGCCAGGGCGCCTTCGCCGATCTCGTCGTCTTCGATCCCGCCACGGTGATCGACACCGCGACCTTCATGGAGCCCGAGACGCCCGCCGCCGGCATCGACCACGTCCTGGTCAACGGCGTGCCCGTGTGGACCGCCGCCGGTCACACCGGTGCGGCACCCGGACGGGTGGTGGGCAAGCGCGTTTGAGATCACGCACTCGTCGGTTTTGATTCGGACCTGTCATCTTCGGGCGAAGCCAAGCGGAGACCCGAGGACCTCGACAGCACATTCGTGACTTCGAGGAATCAGGTTCTGCGGTCCTCTCGCGGTCCTCGGGTCTGCGTGCTGCGCACTCCGCCCGAGGATGACAACCCCACAAGGCAAAGGGCCCGGCGGTTTCCCGCCGGGCCCTTCGTCGTTTCGACGCAGGCGGATCAGGCCGGTTCGAAGTAGCGGATGAACTGGTTCTGCCCGTCGGGCGACAGCGCGGGCTGCAGCTCGGCGTTGTTGAAGATGAACGCGTTCACGCCGTGGGTGAGGAACAGGTAGGCGCCCGATTCCTCCATCAGGTCCTGCATGCGCTCGTAGATCTCCTGGCGCTTGGCCGTGTCGGTCTCACGGAGTCCGGCATCGTTGAGCTCACCGAATTCGGCGTTGTCGAAGCGCTCCCAGTTCCAGATGCCGACCTGGCGCGGGGTGAACCACTCGGTCGCCCAGCTC
>JAQCLG010000202.1 GCA_027592745.1 Pseudomonadota bacterium
GCGGGCGCCGGCCACGGCGCCGGCCGGCAGGCGGTAGATCACCCGGGTAAGCAGCAGCCAGCCCAGCACCAGCATGACCAGCGACAGGGGCAGGGCCATGATCAGCCAGCGCGCAAAGCCGACCTGGATGTTCCAGGTCTCCTGCAGGAGGGCCGCGACCAGGGCATTGGGCGGGGTGCCCACGAGGGTGGCGATGCCGCCCAGGTTCGCGCCATAGGCGATGCCCAGCAGCAGGGCGGGCGCCATGGCGCCGCGTTCGCCGTCGTCGGCATCGCCGCCGTCGTCGCGCCCGACCAGAGCCAGCACCGAGACGCCGACCGGAAGCAGCATCAGCTTGGTGGCGGTGTTGGAGATCCACATGCTCAGCAGCGCCGAGACCGCCATGAAGCCGCCGACCAGCGCGGCCGGCCGCGTGCGCAGGGCGAGCAGCAGGGACAGCGCGATGCGCCGGTGCAGGCCGCAGCGTTCGATCGCCAGGGCGACCAGGAAACCGCCCAGGAACAGGAAGATGATGGGATGGGCGTAATGCGCCGCCGTCGGCGCTGCCCGCGGCCGGCAGCAGCACGATCGGCAGCAGCGCCGTTGCCGCCAGCGGCACCGGCTGGGCGATCCACCAGCAGGCCATCCAGAGCGCCAGCCCGGCGACCTGCCATGCCGGTTCGCCGAGGCCGGCAGGCGCCGGCAGCACGAGCGCGGCGCACCAGGCGAGCGGCCCCGCCAGCGCCAGGGCCAGGGCCAGGCCGCGTTTCAGGCCGGTATTGTGGCGCCCTGCGACGTCCTCGCTCATGGCCGGACGCTGGCCCGGAGGCGGTGGCTGCGTTGCTGCATGGCATCATGCTGCATCATGGCGCCTCGCCCTGCCTTGACCTCGATCATGGCGCGCGATAGTGCCAGAGCATCAGGGGCGCACCATATGGTGCAGTCCTGACGTGACCTGACTGGCGGGAACTGCCCCATGTTCGATGGCCTCAGCGGCAAGCTCAACGATGTCTTCGACCGTCTGCGCCGGCGCGGTGCGCTGCGCGAGGACGATGTCGAGGCGGCCCTGCGCGAGATCCGCATCGCCCTGCTCGAGGCCGATGTCGCCCTGCCCGTGGTCAGGGACTTCATCGCCGGGGTGAAGGGCAGGGCGGTCGGCCAAGAGGTCCTGCGCGGCATCAATCCCGGCCAGATGGTCGTCAAGATCGTCCACGACCACCTGCTGGAGATGCTGGGCGCCGACGAGGCCGGCCTCAACCTTGCCGGCAATCCCCCGGTCGCGGTGATGATGGTCGGCCTGCAGGGTTCGGGCAAGACGACCAGCACGGCCAAGATCGGCCGCTGGCTGGAGGCCCAGGCGAAAAAGAAGGTCCTGATGGCCTCGCTCGACGTGCGCCGTCCCGCCGCCCAGCAGCAGCTTGCGGTGCTGGGCCAGCAGACCGGCGTCGCAGTGCTCGACATCGTCATGGGCCAGCGCCCGGTCGAGATCGCCAGGCGTGCCATGGAACACGCCCGCCTCCACGGCTTCGATGTCGTGATGCTCGATACCGCCGGCCGCCTCCACCTCGACGAGGAGCTGATGGCCGAGGCGGCGGCCGTGCGCGACGCCACGCGGCCCAACGAGACCCTGCTGGTGGCCGACGCCATGACCGGCCAGGACGCCGTCAACGTCGCCGCCGCCTTCAAGGAGAAGGTCGGTCTCACCGGCATCATGCTGACCCGCGTCGACGGCGATGCCCGCGGTGGTGCCGCGCTCTCGATGCGCGCGATCACCGGCTGCCCGATCAAGCTGCTGGGCACCGGCGAGAAGCTCGACGAGCTCGAACTCTTCCACCCCGACCGCATCGCCGGGCGGATTCTCGGCATGGGCGACGTCGTCAGCCTGGTCGAGAAGGCCACCGCGACCATCGAGGAGGCGGATGCCGAGCGTTTCCGCAAGAAGTTCGAGAAGGGCCAGGGCTTCGATCTCGACGACATGGCCATGCAGTTGAAGCAACTGCGCAAGATGGGCGGCATGGACGGCCTGATGGCCATGCTGCCGGGTGTCGCCAGGGCCAAGAAGCAGATGAAGGCGCTCAACATGGACGACCGCGTCATCGCCCGCCAGGAGGCGATGATCTCGTCGATGACCCGCAAGGAGCGCGCCGACCCGCGCATCATCCACGCCAGCCGCAAGAAACGCATCGCCGCCGGCGCCGGCGTCAACGTCCAGGACATCAACAAGCTTCTCAAGCAGTTCCAAGAAATGAACGGCATGCTGAAGAAGGTCAAGAAGATGCAGAAATCCGGCCGCATGCCCGACATGGGCGCCCTGGGCGGCGGCATGGGCGGTGCGGGCGGCGCCATGCCCGACCCCGCCGAAATGGCCAAGGGCCTCAAGCTCCCGCCGGGCTTCAAGTTCTAGGGCCGCCCCGCATTACCAACCTTGTCATCCCGGCCAAGCGGCGCAGCCGCGCAGAGCCGGGACCCACGCCGGAACGGTGAACCCGGCGCCGAGCCACCCGCCAATCTGCCGGCAAAACCCTCGCACACGGTTTGAACCGCGTTTTCCTGCGTTACAGCAATCGACGCTCAACGCTCGCGGTCGTGGTGCGAGGTGGGCAGGTGCCGTCGCGGTTCCATCCGTTCATGCAGCACGCGCACGATCTCCACGATGCCGGATGCTGCAGGGCGCACCAGTTTCGGTGACAGTTTACTTAATTGCTTCACCGCCCCTCACGCCCATGCCATCCTGCCGTCATGGCCCGTATCGCCCGGCTCGTGGTCCCCGACTGCCCGCATCATGTCACCCAGCGTGGCAACCGTCGCGAGCCGACCTTTTTCCGCGACGACGACTATCGGCTCTACCGCGCGCTTCTCGCGGAGGCTGCGGCCAGGGCCGGCACCGCGATCTGGGCCTATTGCCTGATGCCCAACCATGTGCACTGATCCTCGTGCCGGGCGATCCCGACGGCCTGCGGCGCACGCTGGCCGACGTCCACCGGCGCTACACGGCCCACATCAACCTGCGTCACGGCTGGACCGGCCACCTCTGGCAGGGCCGCTTCGGTTCGGTGGCGATGGACGAGGCCCATCTGGCCTGTGCCGCACGGTATGTCGCGCAGAACCCGGTGCGGGCCCGCCTTGCCGCCCGTGCCCAGGACTGGCCCTGGTCGAGCGCGCGCGCCCATCTTTCCGGACGCGACGACGGCGTCGTCCGGGTCGCGCCGCTGCTGGAGCGTTACGGCGACTTCGCAGCCTTCCTCGATGTCCCGCGCGATGGCGAGGAAACCGCCTTCAAGCGGTTGCGACAGGGCGAAACCACCGGCCGCCCCGCCGGCGCCGACGCCTGGCTCGACCATCTCGAACGCATCCATGGCCGCACGCTCAGGCCGGCCAAGCGCGGCCCCAAGCCGAAGGCCGCTCCGGCGGACGCGGGTGATCTATTAAGTAAACTGTCACCGTAATTCCACTGGCGACGGCCGGATAACTCGGGCTGTAGCCGCACCTTGAACGGCCTATGTGCCGGATATACATTTACTCAACGTATATCCATGGAGTTCGCCATGCAGGTTTCCCGCTGGGGCAACAGCCTCGCCATCCGTCTTCCCGCCGCTGTCGTCGAGGCGCTGGAACTGCGCGAAGGCGACGACATCGAGATCCATGTCGCCGGCGTGCGCAGCTTTGCCGTCGCGAGGAAGCCCGGCCCCGCCGACCACCTCAGGCGCCTGCGCGCCCTGCGCGGTCGCCTGCCCGCCGATTTCCGCTTCGACCGCGACGAGGCCCATGAGCGGTAGTTTTCTCGACACCAACGTCCTGCTCTACCTGGTCTCGGACGATACCGCCAAGGCCGACCGGGCCGAGGCGCTGGTCGCCCTGGGCGGCACGGTCAGCGTCCAGGTTCTCAACGAACTGGCCAATGTCGCCTGCCGCAAGATGGCCTTCGACTGGCCCGAGACCCGCGGCCTGCTCGAGGCCGTGCGCGGCCTGCTGGATGTCGTGCCCCTGTCGGTCGAGACCCACGAGACCGGCCTTGCGCTTGCCGCCCGCCACGGGTTCTCGATCTGGGACGCCATGATTGTCGCCGCCGCCCTGCTCGCCGGCTGCGACCGGCTATGGTCGGAGGACATGCACGACGGTCTGTTGATTGACGGGCGGCTCGCGATCGCCAACCCCTTTGGGGAGCGCTGAACCATATTGAATAAATAAGAAAACTGTCACCGAAACCGCAATTGCGGTGACAGTTTACTTTTTTCGATCATCGACGGAATCTGCCCAGCCCGAAGCGGACTGACCGCCTTCCACCCCCCGCCGCATTCCCGCTAACCTCCCGCCGAGCAGATCCGCAGCAGGCGCGGAGACCTCGATGCGTGTGCCGACCTCGGAAGTCCTCGACGACCTGATGCGCCAGGCACCGCCGGGCGAGACGACGCTGGCCTGGATCGTCGAGCATCTGCGCGATCGTTCCTTCGGCATCGTCATGCTGCTGATCGGCATCCTCGCCCTCTGTGCCGCGCTCGCCTCGATCGCCGTTACGGCCGCCGCCGTCTGGGGCACGGTGGAGGCCACGCTGCTGCTTTAGCCGGCGCAGGCTGCACGGCTCGATGGGCCATGGGAAAATCTCGCCGGAGATATTGAACGATGTTTTATTAACCCCATCTCAAGCCCAGGCATCGTGTGGAGGGGATATCATGGCGAGAGTTCATGCAGCGTTTCCGGCCCGGCCCCGTGCGGCCTGCAAGGCAGATCTCCCCGGCGGACCGGGGCGTTTCCTGACCTTTGCGGCCGGCGACCGCTGGCCCGCCAGGGCGCTTGTCGTTGTCCTCGATCTCTGGCTGCTGCTGGCCGGGGCAGGGCTGGGCGCCGTCCCGGTCGCCATGGCCGGCATGGCCAAGGGCGAGGCCGCCGCCCCGGTCTTGGGCGTCTTCGAGAGCGGGGTGGTCTTTGCCGCGCTGATCTGGCTGCTGGTCGCCGGCATCCTGATGCTGCCGATCAACCTGGTCCGCCGCCATGGCCGCTGAAACCCCGAACCCGGTCGTGCCCGGCCGGGTCCTGCGCCTGCTCATTCCCTGGTTCGTCCTGCCGGTGCTGGCCAGCCCGCTTGCCGTGCTGGCGATCCAGCAGGGGGCGGGCGCCTGGGTCGGGCTCGACCGCACGGCCTTCCGCCTGGTCTGCCAGGCGATGCTGGCCGGCGCCTACGGCGTCTGGTGTGCCGTCACGCTGGCCGGTGCCGCGGCCGCCGGATACGTGCACTGGCGCGCCCGGCGCACGTCGGCGGCCTGAGCGCGTGGCGTCTTTACTCCGATGGGGCCGTGCCCCGGCCGCGCGGCCCCAGCACGGCCCGCATGTCCAGCACCGCGTCCACGTCTTCGCCGCCCATCGC
>JAQCLG010000030.1 GCA_027592745.1 Pseudomonadota bacterium
CGCGCTCAAGCCGGTCTCGATCCTGGGACTGCTCGCCACGGTGGTGCTGCTGTTCGGTTTCCAGGGCCAGACGATCCTGGAACACCCGCTGGTCATCGCCATGATCGCCGTGCCCCTGCTGGTCCAGTCCTACGGCATCTTTGCCATCGCCTACGGTGCGGCCTGGGCCTGGCGCATCCCCTTCAACGTCGCGGCCCCCTGTGCCCTGATCGGCACCTCGAACTTCTTCGAACTGGCCGTGGCGGTCGCCATCAGCCTGTTCGGGCTGCATTCCGGGGCGGCGCTGACCACGGTCGTCGGCGTGCTGGTCGAGGTCCCGGTCATGCTCTCGCTGGTCGCCTTCGCCAACCGCACCAGGCGGCACTTCCCCGCCTGATCGGGGGAGGGACCGGCATCCGGGCAAGTTTGCCCTTGCGATTCGGCGGTCGGACTGGTTGTTTAGCCAACCGATTTTCATGACCTGCAAAGAACCGGCGGCCCGAGGCCGCGGGGGAGACTAACATGTCCGATACCCTGCATCATCACATCGGCGGCAAGAAGGTTGCCGGCGCCAGCGGCCGCTTCGGCGACGTCACCAATCCCGCCACCGGCGAGGTCGCCCGCAAGGTGCCGCTCGCCAGTGCCGAGGAGGTGCGCGAGGCAATCCAGATCGCGGCCAAGGCGCAGAAGGGCTGGGCCGCCGTGACGCCGCAGAACCGCGCGCGTGTCATGTACCGATTCAAGGCCCTGCTCGAGGAACATCTCGAGGAATTGGCGAGCCTTGCCTCCCAGGAACACGGCAAGACACTGTCGGACGCCAAGGGTTCGGTCCAGCGCGGCATCGAGGTGGTCGAGTTCGCCTGCGGCATCGCGCAGATGCTGAAGGGCGAATTCTCCGAGAACGTCGGCACCGGCGTCGACACGATCTCGACCCGTTACCCCCTGGGCGTGGTCGCCGGCATCACGCCGTTCAATTTCCCGGCCATGGTGCCGATGTGGATGTTCCCCGTCGCCATCGCCTGCGGCAACGCCTTCATCCTGAAGCCTTCCGAGAAGGTTCCCTCGTGCTCGCTGCGCCTGGCCGAACTGCTCGAGGAAGCCGGTGCGCCGGCCGGCGTGCTCAACGTCGTCAACGGCGACAAGGTCGCGGTCGACACCCTGCTCACCGATCCCGGCATCGCGGCGATCAGCTTCGTGGGCTCCACGCCGATCGCCGAATACGTCTACCAGACCGGCACCGCCAACGGTAAGCGGGTCCAGGCCCTGGGCGGCGCCAAGAACCACATGATCGTGATGCCCGACGCCGACATCGACCAGGCGGTCGACGCCCTGATGGGTGCGGCCTTCGGCTCGGCCGGCGAGCGCTGCATGGCCGTCTCGGTCGCCGTCGCGATCGGCGACAAGGTCGGCGACGCCCTGGTCGGCAAGCTCAAGCCCAAGGTGGAGAGCCTGAAGATCGGCCCCTGGAACGACCCCGACGCCGACATGGGCCCGCTCGTCACCCGCGCCCACTACGAGAAGGTGAAGGGTTACATCGACGCCGGTGTCGCCGAGGGCGCCGAACTGGTCGTGGACGGCCGCGGCTTCTCGCTGCAGGGCTACGAGGACGGCAACTTCCTGGGCGGCTCGATCTTCGATCGCGTGACGCCCGACATGAAGATCTACAAGGAAGAGATCTTCGGCCCGGTGCTCTCGATCGTGCGCGCCGACGATTACGAGACGGCGCTGAACCTGGTCAACGACCACGAGTTCGGCAACGGCACGGCGATCTTTACCCGCGACGGCGACGCCGCCCGCGACTTCACCAGCCGCGTCCAGGCCGGCATGGTCGGCGTCAACGTGCCGATCCCGGTGCCGGTCGCCTTCCACAGCTTCGGCGGCTGGAAGCGCTCGCTGTTCGGCGACCATCACATGCACGGCGCTGAGGGCGTGCGCTTCTACACCAAGCTCAAGGCCGTGACGCAGCGCTGGCCCGGCGGCATCCGCCAGGGCGCCGAATTCGTCATGCCGGTCCTGAAGTAACCAACGACGCGCCCAACAAGAGGAAACGCACCATGGCTCGCAACAAGATCGCCCTCGTCGGCGCCGGCCAGATCGGCGGCACGCTGGCCCACCTCATCGGCCTCAAGGACCTGGGCGACGTCGCCCTGTTCGACATCGTCGAGGGCGTGCCCCAGGGCAAGTCGCTCGACATGGCCCAGGCCGGCGCGGTCGAGGGTTACGACGCCGCCATGGTCGGCACCAACAGCTACGAGGGCATCGCCGGCGCCGATGTCGTGATCGTCACCGCGGGCGTGGCGCGCAAGCCCGGCATGAGCCGCGACGACCTGATCGGCATCAACGCCAAGGTCATCAGCCAGGTCGGCGAGGGCATCGCCAGACATGCGCCCGACGCCTTCGTCATCTGCATCACCAACCCGCTCGACGTCATGGTCTACCACCTGCAGCGGGCCTCCGGCCTGCCGGCCAACAAGGTCGTGGGCATGGCCGGCGTGCTCGATTCGGCGCGCTTCCGCCACTTCCTGTCGCTGGAGATGAACGTCTCGATGGAAGACGTCTCGGCCATGGTCATGGGCGGCCACGGTGACACCATGGTGCCGCTGGTGCGTTACTCCACCGTGGGCGGCATTCCGCTGCCCGATCTGGTGAAGATGGGATGGATGACCCAGGAGCGGCTCGATGCGATCGTGCAGCGCACGCGCGACGGCGGCGCCGAGATCGTCGGCCTGCTCAAGACCGGCTCGGCCTTCTACGCCCCGGCCTCCTCGGCGATCGCCATGGCCGAGTCCTACCTGAAGGACAAGAAGCGGGTGCTGCCCTGCGCGGCGATGCTGAACGGCCAGTACGGCGTCGACGGCCTCTATTGCGGCGTACCCGCGGTGATCGGCGCCGGTGGCGTCGAGCGTATCGTGGAGGTCGCCCTCAACAAGGACGAACAGGCCATGTTCGACCACTCGGTCGATGCGGTGAAGGGCCTGATCGGCGCCCTGGAGACGGTGCTGGCCGGAGCGTCCTGACGGGCGTGGCCATGACATCCGCCGGGCCAGCCCTGCGCCCCGTCATGCGGAGCGCCGGCCTGGCCGATGTCGGCCTGCTGCTGTGCCTTGCGCTGCTTGCCGGGCCGGTCGCCGCACAGGAACGCGGCAGCGCACGTCAGGCCCAGGAGATGGTGGCGCGCGCCATCGCGCTCTACGACGCGGTCGGCATGGCGCGTGCCCTGCGCGAGATCAAGCTCGACTCGCAGCCGCGCTTTCGCGATCGCGACCTCTACATCTTCGTCTTCGACCTCACCGGCACCAACGCGGCCAGCGCGGTCAATCCCCGGGCGGTGGGTTCCAACGCCTACCGGGCACGCGATGCCGACGGGCGTCTCTTCGTCCAGGACATGATCGCCCGGGCGCGCCCGCAGGGTGCCTGGGTCGACTATCGTTTCCCCGATCCGCTGACCGGGGACCTCATGGCCAAGTCGAGCTGGATCGTGCTCCACGACAATCTCGTGTTCGGCGGCGGCATCTACCTGGGAGAAATCGGCATATGAAAGCCTTGGGCATGATGGCTCTGGTCCTGGTGACCGCGATCGGGCTGGCCGTGCCGGCCGCGGCGCAGCAGGCCGAACGCGGCACGGCCGAAGAGGCCCAGGCGCTGGTCGCACGCGCCATCGACCTCATCGAGCGGCTGGGCCCGGAGGTCGGTCTTGCCGCGCTCAATGCGCAGGACCCGCGTTTCATCGACCGCGACCTCTACATCTTCGTGATCGGCGCCGACGGCACCGTGGTCGCCCAGAACGCCGATCCCAGCCGTGTCGGGCTCGATGCCCGCGAGCTGGTCGATGCTGCCGGAAACCCCTATGGCGCCTGGCTGGTCGAACGGGCCACACCCGAGGGAGTCTGGATCGACTATGTGCGCAACGATCCCCTGACCGGCCAGGACGAACCCAAGTCGAGCTGGGTCGTGCGCCATGGCGACTACATCTTCGGCTGCGGCATCTACAAGGTTCCGTGAGGCCAAAACGACGGAATCGTGACGTCCCGGCCCGATTCCGAGCCGATTTTGCGATAAATCGCAGCCCCGGGATGCCGCCGCATGTTGTTATTGGGACCTGCGGTGCTACATTGTGCCTACCGCATGTCGACACACGCCTTCCCGAAAGCAGCCCTCAGGGCAACTCCATGAATCTCCACGAATATCAGGCCAAGGAGATCCTCGCTGGCCATGGTGTGGCGGTGCCCCGTGGCGCTGTCGCCCGCACCGGCGAGGAAGCCGTGGCCGCCGCCGCCGATCTCGGCGGCGCTCTCTGGGTGGTCAAGGCCCAGGTCCACGCCGGCGGGCGCGGCAAGGCCGGCGGCATCAAGGTCTGCAAGAGCCACCAGGATGTGAAGGCGGCCGCCGAGGCTCTGATCGGCGGCACCCTGGTGACGCACCAGACCGGGCCGGAGGGCAAGCCGATCGGCAGCGTCTATGTCGAGGAAGGTTCCGACATCGCCCGCGAGCTCTACCTCGCGCTGCTGGTCGACCGCGACAGCAGCCGCGTGGCGGTGATCGCCTCGACCGAGGGCGGCATGGACATCGAGCAGGTCGCGGCCGACACGCCCGAAAAGATCGTCAGCATGGCGATCGATCCGGCCAGCGGCCTGCAGCCCTTCCACGGGCGGCGCCTGGCGTTTGCCCTGGGGCTGACCGGCGATCTCGTCAAGCAGACCGGCAAGCTGCTGGCGGCGATGTACGAGACCTTCATCGAGAGCGATGCCAGCATGCTGGAGATCAACCCGCTCGTGGTCACCGGCGACAACAGGCTGGTGGTGCTCGACTGCAAGTTCAACATCGACGACAACGCGCTGTTCCGCCACAAGGACCTCGCCGCCCTGCGCGACGAAAGCCAGGAAGACCCCGCCGAGCAGGAGGCCAACAAGGTCGGCCTCAACTACATCAAGCTCGACGGCACGATCGGCTGCATGGTCAACGGCGCGGGCCTTGCCATGGCGACCATGGACATCTGCAAGCTGGCCGGCGGCGCGCCCGCCAACTTCCTCGATGTCGGCGGCGGCGCCAACAAGGAGCAGATCGCCTCGGCCTTCCGCATCATCGTCTCCGACGAGAACGTGAAGGCGATCCTGGTCAACATCTTCGGCGGCATCATGCGTTGCGACGTCGTGGCCGAGGGCATCGTCGCCGCGGCCAAGGAACTCGATCTTTCCGTGCCCGTGGTGGTGCGCCTGGAGGGCACCAACGTGGAGCAGGGCAAGAAGATCCTGGCTGACTCCGGCCTTGCCATCACGCCGGCCGACGATCTGGCCGATGCCGCGAAAAAGGCCGTTGCCGCCGCGAAGGGAGCCGCCTGATGGCCGTTCTGGTCGGACGCGATACCAGGCTCCTCGTCCAGGGTTTCACCGGCAAGACCGGCACCTTCCATTCCGAACAGGCGATCGCCTACGGCACCAACGTGGTCGGCGGCGTGACGCCGGGCCGCGGCGGGGAAAGCCACCTCGACCGGCCGATCTTCGACACGGTCGGGGAATGCGTGGCGCGGACCGGCGCCAACGCCTCGGTCATCTACGTCCCGCCGCCGTTCGCGGCCGACGCCATCCTCGAGGCGATCGACGCGGAAGTCCCGCTGGTCGTGGCCATCACCGAGGGCATTCCGGTACTCGACATGGTCCGGGTCAAGCGCGCCCTGCAGGGTTCCAGGACGCGCCTGATCGGCCCCAACTGCCCCGGCGTCATCACGCCCGACGCCTGCAAGATCGGCATCATGCCGGGCCACATCCACAAGCGCGGCACGATCGGCATCGTCTCGCGCTCGGGCACGCTGACCTACGAGGCGGTGCACCAGACGACGGCGGCCGGGCTCGGCCAGACGACCTGCATCGGCATCGGCGGCGATCCCGTGAACGGCACCAGTTTCATCGACTGCCTGGAACTGTTCCTGGCCGACGAGGAGACCCGCGGCATCGTCATGATCGGCGAGATCGGCGGCGCGGCCGAGGAAGAAGCCTCCGAGTTCTACAGCCGCCAGAAGAATCGCAAGCCCATCACCGGTTTCATCGCCGGCGTCACCGCCCCGCCCGGGCGGCGCATGGGCCATGCCGGCGCCATCATCTCGGGCGGCAAGGGCAAGGCCGGGGACAAGATCGAGGCCATGAAGAGCGCGGGTTTTGCCATTGCCGATTCGCCGGCCAGCCTTGGCACGACCATGCTCAGGGCCATGCAGGGCTAGCGCCCAACCATCAAGGAGGCCGCGAGAACGCGGCAGACTGCGTCCATGGCACAGCGGATCGACGAACTCTCCTTTCTCTACGGGACAAACGGCAACTACATCGAGGAGCTCTACGCGCGTTATCGCGCCGAACCTTCCTCGGTCGCCGCCGCATGGCGCAAGGTCTTCGACGACCTCGACGACGACGAACGCTCGATCCTGGCCGAGCTGGAGCCGGCACGCGCCGCCCGCCGGGTCCAGGAACTGGAGGATGAGCCGGAGGGCTACGGCGGTACCCCGCCGGCCGCCCGGCGCGGCGGCAACGGCCAGGGCGGTCCGGTCGCGGTGGAGCGCTGGCGGGTGCCCGACTGGGCGCCGGTACCGGGTTCGCGCGATGCCGTTGCCGAGTACGCCGTCGCCCGCGACAGCATCCGCATCCTGATGATGATCCGCGCCTATCGCGTGCGCGGCCATCTGGCGGCCAACCTCGATCCGCTCGGCATCGAGGGCTCGCGCCATCATCCCGAACTCGATCCCAAGAGCTACGGCTTCACCGAGGAGGACTTCGACCGGGAGTTCTTCGTCGACGGCGTGCTGGGCTTCCAGCGCGCCACCCTGCGCCAGATCCTCGATGCCGCGCGCCGCACCTATTGCGGCACCATCGGCGTCGAGTTCATGCACATCCAGAGCCCGGAAGAGAAGTCCTGGATCCAGCGCAAGTTCGAAGGCACCCGCTCGGACGCCGAACTGGGGCCGGAGGAAAAGAAGCGCGTGCTCTCGGAGATCTACCGCTCCGAGGGTTTTGAGAAGTTCCTTTCGATCAAGTATCCCGGCTCCAAGCGTTTCTCCCTGGAAGGCGCCGAAAGCACGATCACGGCGATGGAGACCATCATCCGCACCTCTGCCCGCCTGGGCGTCGAGGACATTGTCCTGGGCATGCCGCACCGCGGCCGCCTCAACGTGCTGACCAACGTCATGGACAAGGCCTATACCCAGGTCTTCTCGGAGTTCCAGGGCGAGAACAGCACGCCCGACGCGGTCCACGGCTCGGGCGACGTGAAGTACCACCTGGGCACCTCGGCCGACCGCGAGGTCGCCGACGGACGCAGGATCCATCTCTCGCTCACGGCCAACCCCTCGCATCTGGAAGCGGTCAATCCCGTCGTCGAGGGCAAGGTGCGGGCCAAGCAGGAGATGATCGGCGATACCGAGCGCAAGCGCGTCATGGGCATCCTGCTCCACGGCGATGCCTCGTTTGCCGGCCAGGGCCTGGTCGCCGAGACCCTGGGGATGTCCGAGCTGCGCGGCTACAAGACCGGCGGCACGATCCACATCATCGTCAACAACCAGATCGGCTTCACCACCAGTCCCAGCTTCTCGCGCTCCTCGCCCTATCCCAGCGACGTCGCCAAGATGGTCTCGGCGCCGATCTTCCACGTCAACGGCGACGATCCCGAGGCGGTGGTCCACGTCTCCAAGGTCGCCGCGAAGTTCCGCCAGGAGTTCGGCCGCGACGTGGTGATCGACATCTTCTGCTACCGCCGCCACGGCCACAACGAAGGCGACGAGCCGGCCTTCACGCAGCCGATCATGTACCGCACGATCGCGCAGCATCCCACGACCCGCCAGATCTTCACCGAGCGGCTGATTTCCCAGGGCGTCATCACGCCCAAGGAAGCCGACAGGATGATCCAGGACTTCAACTACCGCCTGGAGAAGGACCTGGAGGCGGCCCAGAGCTACAAACCCAACAAGGTCGACTGGCTGGAAGGCGTCTGGTCGGGCCTGGAAGTCGCCGAACGCGACGGCGCCCGCCGCGGCATGACCGCGGTCTCGCGCGACGAGTTCGACACGGTCGGCCGCGCCATCGCCGGCTACCCCGACGACTTCAACGTCCACCGCAAGCTGCAGCGCATCCTGGGCCAGCGGCGCGAGATGGTCGACAGCGGCCAGGGCATCGACTGGGCCATGGGCGAGGCGCTGGCCTTCGGCACCCTGGTCTACGAGCGTGCCAACGTGCGCCTCTCGGGCCAGGACTGCGGCCGCGGCACCTTCAGCCAGCGCCACAGCGTGCTGATCAACCAGGTCACCGAGGACCGCTACATCCCGCTCAACCACATCGTGCGCGACCAGGGCCGCTTCGAGGTCATCGACAGCATGCTCTCGGAAGCCGGCATCCTGGGCTTCGAATACGGCTACAGCCTGTCGGACCCCAACACGCTGGTGCTCTGGGAGGCCCAGTTCGGCGATTTCGCCAACGGCGCCCAGGTCATCGTCGACCAGTTCCTGGCGGCCGGCGAAAGCAAGTGGTTCCGCATGTCGGGCCTGGTGATGCTGCTGCCCCACGGCTACGAGGGCCAGGGCCCCGAGCACAGCTCGGGCCGGCCCGAGCGGTACCTGCAGCTCGCTGCCGAGGACAACCTGCAGGTCGCCAACTGCACGACGCCGGCCTCCTACTTCCACCTGCTGCGGCGCCAGATGAAGCGCAAGTTCCGCAAGCCGCTGATCGTCTTCACGCCCAAGTCGCTGCTGCGCCACAAGCGCTGCGTCTCCACGGTCGACGAGTTCATCGGCGAGACCCAGTTCCACCGCACGCTCTGGGAACTCGACGATGCCAACCGCGGCAAGGAGATGAAGCGGGTCGTGCTGTGCACCGGCAAGGTCTACTACGACCTGCTGGAAAAGCGTGAGGAGCTGGGCCTCAAGGACGTCACCTTCATCCGCCTGGAACAGCTCGCGCCGTTCCCCCAGGACGCCCTGCAGGAAGCGCTGACCTACTTCCCCAATGCCGAGTTCGTCTGGTGCCAGGAGGAGCCCCGCAACATGGGCGCCTGGAACTACGTGCGCGACAAGATCGAGCAGGCCAAGGAAGAGGGGCATCTCAAGTGCATGAAGCCGTGTTATGTCGGCAGGCCCGAGGCGGCCTCGCCGGCCACCGGTTTCGTGCGGGTGCATGAACGCGAGCAGGTTGCACTCGTCACGGAAGCGCTGACCGGATGATCGGGCGCGGACAACAACACGGACGCAAACCATGAGTGTCGATATCAAGGTTCCCCAACTTGGCGAGTCGGTCAGCGAGGCGACCGTGGCGACCTGGTTCAAGAAGAAGGGCGACACGGTCCAGCGCGACGAACCCCTGGTCGAACTCGAGACCGACAAGGTGACGATGGAGGTCTTTGCCCCGGCAAGCGGGGTGCTGAGCGATGTCCTGTTCGAGGAGGGGGCCGACGTCGAGGTCGGTGCGATCCTGGGCAAGGTCGAGGAGGGCGAGGGCGCCCCGCCGCCCGAGCCTGAGGAAAAGGCCGAGAACAAGGCCGAAACCATCGCGGTCGAGGAGGAGGAAGAGGACGCCGCCGAACCGGCCGCGGACACGAGCGGCAAGCGCGATGCCGACCTGCCGCTCTCGCCCGCGGTGCGCAAGCTGGTCGAGGAGAACGACCTCGATCCCGCCGCGATCGAAGGCAGCGGCAAGGACGGGCGCCTGACCAAGGGCGACGTCCAGAAACACCTGGAGGAGGCCAAGGCGGCGCCGGCCGAGAAACCGGCGGCCAGGGAGGAAAAGCCCAAGGCAGCACCGGCTCCGGCCCGGTCCGAGGCCCCGGCGCCGCGCGAGCGCGTTGCGGTGGCGCCCAACGCCCCCGATCCCGAAGGCCGCGAGGAGCGCGTCACGATGACGCGCCTGAGGAAGCGCATCGCCGAGCGGCTCAAGGCGGCCCAGGACACCGCCGCGATGCTGACGACCTTCAACGAGGTCGACATGACCAACGTCATGGCGGCGCGCAAGCAGTACCAGGAGCGTTTCGAGAAGAAACACGGCGTCCGCCTGGGCTTCATGTCGTTTTTCGTCAAGGCCGCGATCCAGGCCCTGCAGGACATCCCGGCGGTCAACGGCGAGATCGCCGGCGACGAGATCGTCTACAAGCACTACTACCACATCGGCGTGGCGGTCAGTTCGCCCCAGGGCCTGATCGTGCCGGTGCTGCGCGATGCCGATGCCATGAGCTTTGCCGGTATCGAGAGCGCCATCGGCGAGATGGGGCGCAAGGCGCGCGACGGCGAGTTGACGCCTGACGATCTCACCGGCGGCACCTTCACGATCTCGAACGGCGGCATCTTCGGCTCGCTGATGTCGACGCCGATCCTCAACCCGCCGCAGTCGGGCATCCTGGGCATGCACAAGATCGAGGAACGGCCGGTGGCGCGGGACGGCCAGGTCGTGATCCGGCCAATGATGTATCTGGCGCTGTCCTACGATCACCGCATCGTCGATGGCCGCGAGGCCGTGACCTTCCTGGTGCGCATCAAGGACGCCATCGAGGATCCCCAGCGGTTGCTGCTGGAAGTCTGAGTGCGCCGGCCCCGGGCCGAGGCACGATCGTTGCGATGCAAACGGAGTAGGCCATGGCCGATCAGGAATTCGACGTCGTCGTCATTGGCTCCGGCCCGGCCGGGTATGTCTGCGCCATTCGTTGCGCCCAGCTCGGGCTGAAGACCGCCTGCGTCGAGAAGAATCCGACCCTGGGCGGCACCTGCCTCAACATCGGCTGCATCCCCTCCAAGGCGCTGCTGCAGTCCTCGGAATACTTCGAGCGCACGCGCGACCATCTCTCCGGCCACGGCATCAAGGTCGGATCGGTCGAACTCGACCTGCCGGCGATGCTGGCGCGCAAGGACAAGGTCGTCGAGACGCTGACCAAGGGCATTGCCGGGCTCTTCAAGAAGAACAAGGTGACCCACCTGGCCGGCACCGGGCGCATCGCCGATGCGCATACGGTCGAGGTCAAGGGCGACAAGGACAGCCAGACGGTCAAGGCGCGCCACATCGTCATCGCCACCGGTTCGGACGTCGCGCCGCTCAAGGGCATCGAGATCGACGAGAAACGCATCGTCTCCTCGACGGGCGCGCTGGCGCTGGAGAAGGTGCCCGAGCGCATGGTCGTGATCGGTGCGGGATTCATCGGCCTGGAACTGGGTTCGGTCTGGCGCCGCCTGGGCGCGAAGGTGACGATCATCGAATATCTCGACCGCATCGCGCCGGGCATGGACGGCGAGATCGCCAGGGAGTTCCAGAAGCTGCTCAAGCGCCAGGGCCTGGCGTTCCATCTGGGCACCAAGGTGACCGGCGTGAAGGCGGGCAAGAAGGAGCTCGAGGTCGCGATCGAGCCGGCCAAGGGCGGCAAGGGGGAGACGATCGCCTGCGACGTCGTGCTGGTCAGCGTCGGGCGTCGTCCGCACCTTGACGGCCTGGGCCTGGAGGATGCCGGCGTCGCGCTCGACGAGCGCGGACGTGTGAAGATCGACGGACGTTTTGCTACCAGCGTCGAGGGCGTCTACGCCATCGGCGACTGCGTGCGCGGCCCGATGCTCGCCCACAAGAGCGAGGACGAGGGCATTGCCGTGGCCGAGATCATCGCCGGCCAGGCCGGCCACGTGAACTACGGCGTCATTCCCGGCGTCGTCTATACCGAACCGGAGGCGGCTTCGGTCGGCAGGACTGAGGAAGAGCTCAAGGAGGCCGGGGTCGACTACACGGTCGGCAAGTTCCCCATGCTCGCCAACAGCCGGGCACGGTCCTACGATCAGACCGGCGGCCTGGTGAAGATCCTGGCCGATGCCGCGACCGACCGGGTGCTGGGCGTGCACATCCTGGGCACGGCGGCCGGCGAACTGATCGCCGAGGCGGCTGTGGCCATGGAGTTCGGCGCCAGCGCCGAGGATGTTGCGCGCACCTGTCATGCTCATCCGACCTTCTCCGAGGCGGTCAAGGAAGCCGCCCTGGCGGCCGGCGGGAGAGCCATCCACATCTAGGGGGAACGTGCCGTGCGGCTGAAGAAGGTTCTTGTCGGTCTGGCGGCCCTGGTCATGGTTGTGGTCGGCGCGGCGGTGGCGCTGGCGGTGGTCGCCGTCTTCGTCATCGATCCCGACGACTATCGCGACGAGATCGCCCAGGAACTCGAAAGCGCGACCGGCCGCAAGGTGACCTTCGGCGGGCCGATCGCCTTCTCGCTGTCGCTCATTCCCACACTCGCCGTCTCCGACGTGACCTTCGCCAATGCCTCCTGGGGCAGCCGCCCGGAGATGGCCTCGATCAAGCGCCTGTCGTTCCAGGTCGCCCTGGTTCCCCTGCTCCACGGCGTGCTCCACGTCCAGAGCATGACGATCGAGGGGGCCGACGTCCTGCTCGAGACGGACGGGCAAGGAAAGGGCAACTGGGCGCTGGGCGATACGACTTCCTCGGGCTCGGGCTCGGGCTCGGGTTCGGACAGCGAGGTCCGGATCGACAGCCTGGACGTGGTCGATTCGGTCGTCACCTGGCGCGACGGGGCGAGCGGACAGGAGCGCAAGGTCGAGATCTCCAAGGCAAGCTTCGAGGCCGATGCGCCCGATGCGCCCATGGCGATCGACGCGGCGATCGCCACGAAGGAAGGCGCCGTCACCATCAAGGGCACGGTCGACAGCCTGGCCAGCCTGCGCGCCGGCAGGGAGTCGACGATCGACCTCGTGGTGACCGCGCCCGAGGTCAACCTCACGGGCAAGGGCACCGTGGGGGCGCTCTCGGGCGAGACCCCCTTCGACCTTGCCATTGCACTCGACGTCTCCGCGCTCGACATGCTCGGGGAACTGGGTCTGCTCGACCTGCCGGTCGATGGGCCGCTGTCCTTTGCTGCCCATCTCACGGGCGTGCCGGCCAAACTGCAGTTCGACGACCTGAAGTTCGCCGTTGCCGGCACCAATCTCTCCGGGACGCTGACCGCCGACATCGGCGGCGAGCGCCCCGCCTTTTCCGGTGACCTCTCCGCCGACAGCATCGACCTGGCCAAATGGATCGGCGAGGGCGGCACGAGCGACCAGGGCGACCGGCTGTTTCCCGACGACACGATCCCGCTTGCCTGGATGGGTGCGGTCGATGCCGACCTCAAGCTCAAGGTCGGCAGGCTCGATGCCGCGGGCCTCGTCTTCAAGGACGTCTCCTCGACGGTTTCCCTGGCCTCGTCGCGGCTGAAGCTTTCACCCTTCAGCCTGGGGGTGGAGAACAGCACGGTCGACGGCGACTACACGCTCGACGGTGCGGCGAGCCCGCCCGCCAGCACCCTGAAGCTCACCTCCAAGGGTTTCGACATGGGCGCGCTACTCAAGCAGAGCGACGTCACCGAGGCGCTGACCGGCACGGCCGACATCGACATCGACGTCAGCGGCAGCGGGGCTTCGATGGCGGCGACCATGGCCGCGCTGGACGGCAAGGTCTCGATGGTGATGACCGACGGCAGCGTCCAGGAGCAGGGCCTCGACCTGTTCCTGGGCGGCGTGCGCGCGCTGGTCGGCGGCCTCTTCGAGAAGAACAGCGGCAGCGCCAAGCTCTCCTGCCTGGCCGCCGCCTGGGACGTCAAGGACGGCCTGGCGACCCAGAGCGTGCTGCTCATCGACACCCAGTATTCGACCCTGACGGGCAAGGGCACCATCGACCTGGGCAAGGAGACCATCGACGAGACCCTGACGCCCAATGCCAAAGGCGTCTCGCTCGACCTCGCGGTCCCGGTCAACATCGGTGGCACGCTGATGGACCCCACCGCGACGCCCGACGAGGGCGCCCTGGCGCTCAAGGTCGGCAGCCTGATCGGCTCGGTCTTTTTCCCGCCGGCAGCACTCCTGGGATTGAGCGACCTAGGGATCGGCGCCGACCATCCCTGCGTGCTGGCCAATGCACCCGGCGGCGATGGTTCGGGCGGGGGGATCTCGACGGGCAGCGTGGTCGACGGCGCGGGCGCAGCGGTGGAAGGTGCGGCCGACGCGGTCGGCGATGCCATCGACGACGTCGGCAAGGGCCTCGGCGACCTGTTCGGCGACTGAAGAGCGCCTCCCGGCATGTCCCGGTCATGAGCGGCAATCAGGCGGCCCGCGCGGTCGCGGCGCGGGGCTGGCTGCTGATCCTGGTGGTCTGCGTCAGCGAAGCCCTGATGATGACCGGCTTTTCGGCCTACTGGTCCCTGCTGCCGGTGCTGCAGCCGGCCTGGAGCATGAACAACGCCCTGGCCGGCTGGCTTTCCGGCGTGTTCTTCGGCGGCTACGTCGTGGCGGTGCCGTTCCTGGCCGCGATCACCGACCGGATCGATGCCCGCCTGATCGTGCTGCTGGGGGCTGCCCTTGCCGCCGCCGGACTGCTCGGCATGGCGCTTCTGGCCGATGGCTTCTGGACGGCGCTGCCCTGGCGCATCGTCGCCGGGGCGGGGCTTGCCGGCACCTACATGCCGGGGCTGAAGGTGCTGACCGACCGCCTGCGCTCGGGCAACCAGGCCCGGGCGGTCGCCTTCTACACCTCGTGTTTCAGCGTCGGTTCGGCGCTCTCCTACGTCGTGGCCGGCATGGCGCTCGAATGGCTGGGCTGGCGCGGCGCGATGCTGCTGGCCGCTGCCGGCCCGTTGCTCGGCATCCTCGCCTATCTCGTCCTTCTGGAACCGCACCGTCCCCAGCACGACGGCACGCCGCGCGGCCATGTGCTCGACTTCCGCCCGGTGTTCCGGGCGCCCGAGGCGATGGGCTACGTGCTGGCCTATGCCGGCCACACGGCCGAGCTCTTCGCCATGCGCTCCTGGATCGTGCCCTTCCTGGTCTTCAGCCTGGGCACCGGCGGTGCGCTCGATCTCGACGCCACGGTCCTTGCCATGGCGATCTCGCTGGTCGCGGTGGTCTCCAGCTTCGGCGGTGCCGAACTCGCGCTGCGCTTCGGGCGCCGGCGCCTGGTGACCTCGGCCATGCTCTCGAGTTTTGCCGTCAGTGCCGTCGTCGGCTTCAGCGCCGCGCTGCCCTTCACCGTGGTGGTGGCCGTCTGCCTGATCTACGCCGTGACCATCCAGGCCGATTCGGCCGCCCTGACGGCCGGGGCGGTTGCCGCGGCGCCGCCGGGCCATCGTGGCGCGACCCTGGCGGTCCATTCGACCCTGGGTTTCAGTGGGGCGCTGTTTGCCCCGATGGTCGTGGGCGTCGTGCTCGACGAAGCCGCCCCCCTGGGCGGCACCACGGCCTGGGGCCTGGCCTTCCTGTCGATGGGCGCCATGGGGCTGCTCGGCTTCTTCTGCTTTGCCGCGCTGGCGCGCTACCACGCAGGCCGCCGGGACTAGATGTGTCCCGGCGGCGTGCTGCGTCGCTCAGAGGTCGAAACGACCGTCGGCCTCGGGCTGGTAGAGGATCTCGTGCACGACGAGTTCCTTGGTGCGTCCGTCGCGTGTCGTCCAGGACAGCGCCTGGCCCTGCGACAGCCCGATCAGGGCGGCGCCGAGCGGCGTCAGGATCGAGATGTGGCCGACCGCGATGTCCTCCTCGCCGGGATAGACCAGGGTGTAGATCTGGTCGCGTGCGCTGGCCTTCTCGCGAACGACCACGCGCGAACGCATGGTCACGATGTCGGCGGGGATTTCGGCAGGTTCGACCACATGGGCACGCTCGAGTTCGTAGGCCAGCGCCTCGAAGGTCTCGCTGGAGCGCGCCGCCATGTTGGATGCCAGGGCGTGAAGGCGCCGGTGGTCACGGCTGGTCACGGTGATGGTGGTACTGTTCATGTCTTGAGTCCGGTGTGCGCCGTCCCGCGCATGGCGGGCGTCGGCGAAAGGATGCAAAGGCGTTCGGTGCCGGCTGCCTGTCGACGGCCGGACACATCACGGGGGTGTGGTGAATGCGGGGACCCCGAGGGGTCCCGGTTGCTAGTACGTCGCGGGCGCCCGTCTCGGGGTCACGCCATCTGCGGCGGACACGGGTCCGCGCAAGAGAGCGTCTGTGGCGAAGGTACAAGGCATCATGAACGGGATATGGCGACACGGCCGCCCGTTACAAGGCCCGCGCGATCAGGCCCTGGGATGGGCGCTGCGGTAGACCGACAACAGGCTTTCGGCATCGACGTCGGTGTAACGCTGCGTCGTCGAGAGGCTGGCGTGGCCCAGCAGCTCCTGGATCGTGCGCAGGTCGGCGCCGCTGCCCAGCAGATGGGTGGCAAAGCTGTGGCGCAGGGCGTGCGGCGTCGCGTTGTCGGGCAGGCCGGCGAGCAGGCGCAGTTCGCGGAACCGTTTCTGCGCGACGCCAGGGTTGAGGCGCTTGCCCTGGACGCCGACGAACAGGGGCGAGGCGGCCGGAGCGCCGTCGGGCCGGTCGGCGAGATAGGCATCGAGCGCCTCGCGCACCCGCGGCAGCAGCGGCACCATGCGCTGCTTGTTGCCCTTGCCGGTGATGCGCAGGGTATCGCCCGCGCCCTTCACCGTCCCGACGTCGAGCGCCAGGGCCTCGCCGATGCGCAGGCCGCCGCCGTAGAGCAGCATGAACAGGGCGAGGTCGCGCGCCGCGACCCAGCGGGGCAGCGCGTCGTCGTCGGCCAAGGCGAGCAGGTCGGTCGACTGGTCGGTCGAAAGCGGACGCGGCACCTGGCGCGGCAGCTTGGGCGAGCGCACCGTGGCGATGGCGGCGTTGCTCGCAATGCCGCGGCGCTCGAGATGGCGGAAGAAGCCTCGGACCGCCGAAAGCGCCCGCGCCGTGGAGGTCCGCGCCAGTCCGCCGGAGGTGCGCCGCGCAAGCCAGGCCCGCAGATCGGCGGCCGTGAGGGCTTCGAGATCGTCGAGGCCGGGGGGCTTTCCCAGGTGCACGGTGAGGAAGGCGAGGAAGCCGCCGAGGTCGGTGAGATAGGCCTCGACGGTATGGGCCGAGGCGCGCCGCTCGACCTCCAGGCGTTCGCGCCAGAGCGCGATGGCGTCCTCGACCGTCTGGACGGGGCGGCTCAAGCCGGCAGGCCGAGTTTCTTGCGCAGGCAGCGGTCGAGCACGCCGCCCAGGAAACGGTAGAGCTCGACCGGATCGCCCGGCCGGAAGCGGTCCTCCAGGCGCGAACCCAGGGCGAGGATGGCCTGGGGCAGGCGTTCGTCGCCGCCGAAGCGGACCATGGCCTCCGATTCCACGAGCATGGCGCCCGAACCGAAGATGCGCTCGTCGGCCCGCGCCGGGGCGCGCAGCACGACCTCGCGTTCGTCCTCCATCAGGTCGGCCACGGTGCCGCGCGGCAGGCAGCGCACGCCGCAGGTGACATGGGTCACGCCGTCCCGGCTGGCGGTCTCCACGGCCAGGGCGACGAGGTCGACGCCGAGCAGGATCGCCAGGTCCGAGGTGACGATCTCGACGAGGTGGTCGAGATCGACGTCGCCGATCATCGCCAGGGCCGCGGCATGGATGCGGTCCTGCAGAGAACGCTCGCGCCGGGTGCGCTCGACGAAGCGGTCCTGGACATCCTGGTCCTCGCGGCGGTCGGCGCGCAGGCGGTCGATCATGAAGGCCTGCAGGTCGACCACGTTGTCGCCCAGGTGGCGCTGCGGCGGCGACATGCTGTCGGCTAGGCCGGGACGTTCGGCCAGGAAACGGGGATGATCGCGCAGGAACCGCTCGACCTGTTCGGCGGTCATCTCCTCGCCTTTGGGGGCCGGCAGATTGTCCGATGACGCGGTCATGGCGGCTCCGTCTTCCTCCCTCTACAGGATCTTCTGGCCGGTCTTCTGCCAGTCGGCCAGGAAGGCTGCCAGGCCCTTGTCGGTCAGCGGGTGGCTCGCCAGCTTGCGCAGCACGTCGGGCGGCAGGGTGGCGACATCGGCGCCCATCATGGCGGCCTGCTTGAGATGGATCGGGTGGCGGATCGAGGCGACCAGGATTTCGGTCTCGATGGCGGGATAGTTGTCGTAGATCGTCTTGATCTCGGCGATCAGTTCCATGCCGTCCTGGCCCATGTCGTCGAGCCGGCCGACGAAGGGCGAGATGAAGGTGGCGCCCGCCTTGGCCGCCAGCAGGGCCTGGTTGGCCGAGAAGCACAGGGTCACGTTGACCGGCGTGCCGGCCTGGGTCAGCGCCCGGCAGGCCTTCAGGCCGTCCCAGGTCAGCGGCACCTTGACCGTCACGTTGGGCGCGACCGCTGCGAGCTTGTTGCCCTCCGCGATCATCGCGGCGGCTTCGGTCGCGGTGACCTCGGCGCTGACCGGACCGTCGACGATGGCGCAGATCTCCTTCAGCACGTCGATGAAGTCGCGGCCGGTCTTGGCGACCAGCGAGGGATTGGTCGTGACGCCGTCGAGCAGGCCGGTTTCGGCGAGGTCGCGGATCTCGTTCGTGTCGGCGGTGTCGACGAAAAATTTCATGCCCGTTGTCTGCCTTTCCGATTGCATGCACATGGCGATGGGCCTGCCGGGATGCTCGCCGATTGCGGCGGCCCTGATGCGTGCCAAAGTGTAGCGGATGCCAAACAACGACGCCACAACACCGGGCCGCGACCTGCTCGCCGAAACCGTCAGCGTGCTGCTGCCGCTGCCGGTGCCGGGGCCATACGACTACCGCGTTCCCGCCGGCATGGCGGCCGGACCCGGCGCGATCGTGCGCGTGCCGCTGGGTTCGCGCGAGGTCACCGGAGTCGTCTGGGGCGCTGCGACCGGCGAGGTCGGCCACAACCGCCTGAAGGAGATTCTCGAGGTCAGGGACGCCCCGCCCCTGGGCGAGGCCCTGCGTTCCTTCGTCTCCTGGGTTGCGCGCTACACGGTCAATCCCGAAGGCGCGGTGCTGCGCATGGTGCTGCGCGCACCCGGCGCCCTCGACCCGCCGCGGCCGCACATCGCCTGGCGGGTGACGGGACAGGAACCCGAACGCCTGACCGAGGGGCGCCGCCGTGTCCTCGACCTGCTCGCCGACGGCATGCCGCGCGGCCAGGCCGAGATCGCCGCCGAGGCCGGGGTCGGCACGGGCGTGGTCAAGGGGCTGGCCGATGGCGGCATCCTCCAGCAGGTCCTGCTGCCCGCCCACGGCCGCCGCCGCCAGCCGGACCCGGAAACGCCCGGTCCGATCCTGTCGGGCGATCAGGCTGGAGCCGCCGCGGAACTGGTCGGCGCCGTGACCCGGGGCGGCTTCGAGGCCTTCGTCCTGGAAGGCGTCACCGGCTCGGGCAAGACGGAGGTCTATTTCGAGGCGATCGCCGCGACGCTGCGCGCCGGGCGGCAGGCCCTGGTGCTGCTGCCCGAGATCGCACTCTCGGCCCAGGTGCTCGACCGTTTTGCCGAACGTTTCGCCGCGCCGCCGGCAATGTGGCATTCCGACGTGCCCTCGCGCCTGCGCCGGGAAACCTGGCGCGGTGTGGCCACGGGCGAGGTGCGTGTCGTGGTCGGGGCCCGTTCGGCCCTGTTCCTGCCCTTTGCCGACCTCGGCCTGATCGTGGTCGACGAGGAACACGACGCCTCGTTCAAGCAGGACGACGGCGTCTGCTACCACGCCCGCGACATGGCGGTGGTGCGCGCCAGCCTGGAGGACATCCCGGTCGTGTTGTCCTCGGCCACGCCCTCGCTGGAGACCCTGGTCAACGTCGATCGCGGGCGCTACCGCGAACTCGTGCTGGCCAGCCGCCATGGCGGCGCGCAGATGCCCCAGGTCGAGGCCATCGACATGACGCGGGCCGGCACCGAACGGGGCCGCTGGCTCAGCCCGCCGCTGGTCGCCGCACTGACCGAGACCCTGGAAGCCGGCGAACAGGCGCTGCTGTTCCTGAACCGGCGGGGTTATGCGCCGCTCACCCTGTGCCGCACCTGCGGACACCGCTTTGCCTGCCCCAACTGCACGGCCTGGCTGGTCGAGCACCGCCACCTGGGCCGCCTGCAGTGCCACCATTGCGGCCTCTCCATCCACCCGCCGCAGTCCTGTCCCTCCTGCGCGGCCGAGGACAGCCTCGTGGCCTGCGGTCCCGGCGTCGAACGCCTCGCCGAGGAGGTCGCCGAGCGTTTCCCCCAGGCCCGCTGCGAGATCATGGCGTCCGACACCATGCTGGGCCCCGATGCGGCCTCGGCGCTGATCGCCCGCGTCGAGGCCCACGAGATCGACATCCTGATCGGCACCCAGGTGGCGGCCAAGGGCCATCATTTCCCCATGCTGACGGTGGTCGGCGTGGTCGATGCCGACCTAGGCCTGGACGGCGGCGATCCCCGGGCCATGGAGCGTACCTGGCAGCTTCTCCACCAGGTTTCGGGCAGGGCCGGAAGGGCCGAACGGCCGGGCAAGGTCTATCTGCAGACCTACGAGCCGCGCCATCCCGTGATGGCGGCCCTGGTCTCTGGCGACCGCGAGCATTTCCTGGCGCGCGAGAAGGCCGAGCGCGAGCGTGCCGCCATGCCGCCCTTCGGCCGCCTTGCCGGCATCGTCGTCTCGGGCACCGACGAGGGCGAGGTGCGCCGCCTGGCCAACGCACTCGCCCGGCGGGGGCCGCGCGGCGAGGGCATCGAGACCTTCGGCCCGGCACCGGCGCCGCTTGCCCTGCTGCGCGGCCGTTTCCGCTGGCGCCTGCTGGTCAAGGCGCGGCGCGACGTCAACCTCCAGGGCGCCCTGCGCGCCTGGCTCGACCCGGTGAAGACCACGGGCAGCCTGCGCATCCAGATCGACGTCGATCCCCTGAGCTTTCTCTGAGAGGTCCCGCTGCCTCGCGCCGGCATCGCTCCGAAATGGAACATCCCGATTGCTTGGACAACCCTTGCGAGAGGCTTATAGTCATTCGCAGAGGGGCCGCACTCAAGAGCGCGCAGCCGTATGCGCGACCGGAGAAGGTCTTGGATGTCCTGAGAGGCAGTTACCGCACCGTTTTCCTGCGCGCCGCGCGGCCTTATCTTGCCCTGTCGGCGGTCTGGATCCTCGGCAGCGACTGGCTCATCGGTATCAGTGGCCTTTCGCCCGAAGGAAGGCTGGCTGCCCAGTCCAGCAAGGGCCTCGCCTTCGTCATCATCAGTGCGCTCTACATGACCGCGGTTGCCGGACGCCTGCTTGAGCGGGCGAACCGCAGCGAAATCCTGA
Source organism: Pseudomonadota bacterium (assembly GCA_027592745.1). GTDB lineage: Bacteria > Pseudomonadota > Alphaproteobacteria > SP197 > SP197 > CALGGB01. The sequence goes on from JAQCLG010000030.1 coordinate 21,007, forward strand.
GTGCGAGCCAGCTCACCAACCGAGCGGCGCTGTTCGAATCGCTACCGGGCCCCTTGTTCGTGCTCGACGCCCGGGGGAAGGTCACGTTCTGGAACCGGCGCTTCCACGCGATGATGGGTCTCTCGCCGGAAGAGATTCAGGGCCAGCCCGCCGAATTCGTCCTCGCCGAGGCAGACCATGCCAGGGTGCGCGCGGCCCTCGAGACATGCCTTGCCACCGGCACGCCCCAGACCGTGGAAGCCAGGCTGGTCATGCCGGACGGCGCGACCGTAAGTTACCTGTGGTCCGGCGCCCCGGTCTTCGACGGCAACGGCGGCATTTCTGGAATCGTCGGCTTCGGTCTCGATCACAGCCAGGAGGAGCGGGCGCGCGAGCTGCTGCGCGGCCACCTGCGCAAGATCGAATCGGTGCTGACCCAGACGGTGCTGGCGATCGGCATCGCCATGGAGGCGCGCGATGCCTATACCGCCGGCCACCAGCAGAAGGTTTCCCAGCTCGCGGTCGCCGTCGCCCTTCGCCTGGGCATCGACGGTGAGATGCTGAAGGGGCTCGCCCTGGCCGCCCAGGTGCACGACATCGGCAAGCTCGGCGTGCCGGGCGACCTGCTGACCATGCCGCGCCGCCTGACCGAGCCGGAGATGGCCGTGGTGCGCGAGCATGTCGAATGGGGCTACCGCATCCTGCGCGACATCGAATTTCCCTGGCCGGTGGCGACCATGGTGCGCCAGCATCACGAAAGGCTCGACGGCAGCGGTTATCCGCTGGGCCTCAAGGGCGATGCCATCCTGCTGGAATCCAGGGTGCTTGCCGTCGCCGACGTGGTCGAGGCGATCACGAGCCACCGTCCCTACCGGGCGGCACTGGGCCTCGATGTCGCGATCGAGGAGCTCGAGCAGGGGCTCGGCACGATCTACGACCGGGAGGTCGTGGCTGCGTGCCGCGAGGTGATCGACGGCGGCTTCGCATTCGAGACGCCCAAGAGCCTGGCGCGATAGCCGGCGGCACCCGATCGGCCCGACTCTTGTTGCAACACCCATATCCCTGTGTTACCTACGCCGCGGCCTAGCGCCGGGGGGTTGGGGCGCTGCATTCGGCACGTGTCCCGACCATCCAAAAAGCTAACCGTGACACACCTTTAACTGGCGACAACGAGGGCTTTCTCTTGGCCACGGAAGACAGCGTTGTAACGGGCCTCTCGGGCCGCTACGCACGCGCTCTTTATGAACTCGCCGACGAGTCGAAGCAGCTCGACGCGGTCGCCGACGATCTGCGCTCCCTGAGCGCGGCGCTGACCGAATCCGAGGACCTGCGCCGGCTGGTCAGGAGCCCCATCCTCTCGCGCGACGAGCAGGGCAAGGCCATGGCGGCGATCATGGACGCCATGAAGGCCGGCGACCTGACGCGCCGCACCGTGGCCCTCCTGGCCCAGCAGCGCCGCCTGTTCGGCATCGACGACATCATTTCCGATTACCTCCGGCTGCTGGCCGCCCATCGCGGCGAGACCACGGCCGAGGTGACCTCGGCGCGCGCCCTGAGCGAGGACGAACTCTCTCGCCTCCAGGCAACGCTGAAAGACATCGTCGGCCGCGACGTCGCGGTCGAAACGCGGGTCGATCCCGGGCTGCTGGGCGGACTTGTCGTCCGCATCGGCTCACGCATGCTCGACAGCTCGATCCGCACGAAACTCCAACGCCTCGAACTTGCGATGAAAGGGGCTGGCTGATGGACATCCGCGCCGCCGAGATCTCTTCGATCATCAAGGACCAGATTGCCAATTTCGGTACAGAAGCCGAGGTTGCAGAAGTCGGTCGTGTTCTGTCGGTGGGCGATGGTATCGCCCGCGTCTATGGCCTCGACAACGTCCAGGCGGGCGAGATGGTCGAGTTCCCGGGCGGCATCCAGGGCATGGCGCTCAACCTCGAGACCGACAACGTCGGTGTCGTGATCTTCGGTTCCGACCGCAACATCGTCGAGGGTGACACGGTCAAGCGGACCGGCACGATCGTCGACGTGCCGGTCGGCAAGGGCCTGCTGGGCCGCGTCGTCGACGCCCTGGGCAACCCGATCGACGGCAAGGGCGAGATCGACGCCACCGAGCGCCGCCAGGTCGAGGTCAAGGCGCCGGGCATCATCCCGCGCAAGTCGGTCAACGAGCCGATGCAGACGGGCCTCAAGGCCATTGACGCCCTGGTCCCGGTCGGCCGCGGCCAGCGCGAGCTGATCATCGGTGACCGCCAGACCGGCAAGACCGCCGTCGCGATCGACGCGATCATCAACCAGAAGTTCAACTGGGCGAGCGACGACGAGAAGAAGAAGCTCTACTGCATCTACGTCGCCGTCGGCCAGAAGCGCTCGACGGTCGCCCAGATCGTCAAGACGCTGACCGACAACGGCGCCATGGAATACACCACGGTCGTTGCCGCCACGGCATCCGATCCGGCCCCGATGCAGTTCCTGGCGCCCTACGCCGGCTGCACGATCGGCGAGTACTTCCGCGACAACGGCATGCACGCCCTGGTGATCTACGACGATCTTTCTAAGCAGGCCGTGTCCTATCGTCAGGTTTCGCTGCTGCTGCGCCGCCCGCCGGGCCGCGAAGCCTATCCGGGCGACGTCTTCTACCTGCATTCGCGCCTGCTCGAGCGCGCCGCCAAGATGAACGACGAGTTCGGCGGCGGTTCGCTGACCGCGCTGCCCATCGTCGAGACCCAGGCCGGCGACGTCTCGGCCTACATCCCGACCAACGTGATCTCGATCACCGACGGCCAGATCTTCCTGGAGAGCGAGCTGTTCTACCAGGGCATCCGCCCGGCCATCAACGTCGGCATCTCGGTGTCGCGCGTGGGTTCGGCGGCCCAGACCAAGGCGATGAAGCAGGTCGCCGGCTCGATCAAGTTGGAGCTCGCGCAGTACCGCGAAATGGCCGCCTTCGCCCAGTTCGCCTCGGACCTCGACGCCTCGACCCAGCGCCTGCTGGCGCGCGGCGCGCGTCTGACCGAACTGCTCAAGCAGGGCCAGTTCTCGCCCATGCCGGTCGAGGAGCAGGTCGTCTCGATCTTCGCGGGCGTCAACGGCTATCTCGACAAGCTGCCGGTCGGTGCCGTCACCCGTTTCGAGGCCGAACTGCTCGACGAGGTGCGCGACAAGGGGGCCGATATCCTCTCGACCATCCGCACCGAGTCCGCGCTTTCCGACAGCACCCGCGAAAAGCTCAAGGGTTTCCTCGACAGCTTCGCTTCGAAGTTTGCCGCCTGAGCATCGCCCAACGCGGAAAGAGCTGACCGATGGCAAATCTCAAGGCCCTGCGCATCCGGATCAACAGCGTCCGGTCGACGCGCAAGATCACCAGCGCGATGAAGATGGTCGCTGCGGCCAAGCTGCGTCGTGCCCAGGAGACGGCCGAGGCCGCGCGCCCCTATGCCGAGCGCATGTCGCGCATGATGGGTTCGCTGGCCAAGGCGCTCGAGGGCCGTGCCGATGCTCCGGCGCTGCTTGCCGGCACCGGCAAGGACGATGTCCACCTGGTCGTGATCGTGACCTCGGACCGCGGCCTGTGCGGCAGCTTCAACGTCGGCGTGGCCCGTGCGGCGCGCCTGAAGATCGCCGAGCTGCGGGCCGCGGGCAAGGAGGTCAAGATCCTCTGCGTCGGCCGCAAGGGCCGCGATATGCTGCGCCGCGACTACGGCAAGTCCGTCATCGATACCGTGACGGGTGTGGAGAAGGGCCTGGGGTTCAACACTGCGGCCGACATCGCCACGACCATCTCGGATCTCTACGCGGCCGGCGAATTCGACGTCTGCTGGGTCGTCTACAACCGGTTCAAGTCGGTGATGTCCCAGGTGGTGACCTGGCAGCAGCTGATCCCCTTCAGCTTCGAGGACACCGATGAGTCGGCCGCCGACGACCTGGGCGGCGCGGTCTACATCTTCGAGCCCGACGAGACCGAGATCCTGGAATACCTGCTGCCCCAGAACATGGGCGTGCAGATCTTCCGCAGCCTGCTGGAAAGCCAGGCTTCCGAACACGCCGCGCGCATGACCGCCATGGACAGCGCCACGCGCAATGCCGGCGACATGATGGATCGCCTGAACACGCTGTATAACCGTACCCGTCAGGCGGCGATCACCACCGAAATCACCGAAATCGTGTCGGGCGCCGAAGCGCTCTAGACCGGTTCAGAGAAGCAGGAGACCCAGGATGAGCGAAAATTCTGTCGGACGGATCAGCCAGGTTCTTGGCGCCGTGGTCGACGTCCAGTTCGACGGCGATCTGCCCAACATCCTGAACGCGCTGGAGACCGAGAACCACGGCAAGCGCCTGGTGCTCGAGGTTGCCCAGCATCTGGGCGAGTCGACCGTGCGCACCATCGCCATGGACGCGACCGAGGGCCTGGTCCGCGGCCAGGAAGTGCGCGACACCGGCGATGCCATCTCGGTGCCGGTGGGTGCCGCCACCCTGGGCCGCATCATCAACGTCATCGGCGAGCCGATCGACGAGCGCGGCCCGGTCAATTCCGAGAAGCACATGGGCATCCATCGCGATGCGCCGCTGCTGGTCGACCAGTCGACCGAAGCCGAGGTGCTGGTCACCGGCATCAAGGTCATCGACCTGCTCGAGCCCTACGTGAAGGGCGGCAAGATCGGCCTGTTCGGCGGCGCCGGCGTCGGCAAGACCGTCATCATCATGGAGCTCATCAACAACATCGCCAAGGCGCACGGCGGTTACTCCGTGTTCGCCGGCGTTGGCGAGCGCACCCGCGAGGGCAACGATCTCTATCACGAGATGATGGAATCGGGCGTCATCGACCTCGAGGGCGGCAATTCAAAGGCCGCGCTGGTCTACGGCCAGATGAACGAGCCGCCGGGTGCGCGTGCCCGTGTCGCCCTGACCGGCCTGACGCTGGCCGAGTACTTCCGCGACGAGGAAGGCCAGGACGTGCTGTTCTTCGTCGACAACATCTTCCGCTTCACCCAGGCGGGTTCCGAGGTGTCGGCCCTGCTCGGCCGTATTCCCTCGGCGGTGGGTTACCAGCCGACGCTGGCCACCGAGATGGGCAACCTGCAGGAGCGCATCACCTCGACCAACAAGGGCTCGATCACCTCGGTGCAGGCGATCTACGTGCCCGCGGACGATCTGACCGACCCGGCGCCGGCGACCTCGTTCGCCCATCTGGACGCCACGACCGTGCTGTCGCGCCAGATCGCCGAGCTGGGCATCTATCCGGCCGTGGACCCGCTCGACTCGACTTCGCGCATTCTCGATCCGCGCGTCTTGGGCGACGAGCACTACAAGGTCGCCCGTTCGGTCCAGGAGGTGCTGCAGCGCTACAAGTCGCTCCAGGACATCATCGCCATTCTGGGCATGGACGAGCTTTCGGAAGAGGACAAGCTGGCCGTGGCGCGCGCGCGCAAGATCCAGCGCTTCCTCTCTCAGCCCTTCCACGTCGCCGAGGTCTTCACCGGCACGCCGGGCGTCTTCGTCGAACTGGCCGACACGATCAAGGGCTTCAAGGCCATTGTCGCGGGCGAGTACGACGATCTGCCCGAGCAGGCCTTCTACATGGTCTCGACCATCGAGGCGGCGGTCGAGAAGGCCAAGCGTCTCGCGGCAGAGGCGGCCTGATCAGGGCTGAAGGAGCCGGCACATGGCGGACAAGGTCAACTTTGAACTGGTGAGTCCCGAGCGACTGCTCGTCTCGGACCAGTACGACATGGTGGTGATCCCGGGCGGCGACGGCGATTTCGGCGTGCTGCCCCAGCACGCGCCGCTGATTTCCACGATCCGCCCCGGCGTCATCGACATCCACGACGGCGGCCGCATCACCCATCAGGTCTTCGTCGACGGCGGCTTTGCCGAAGTTCTTCCCGATCGCTGCACCGTGCTGGCCCAGGAGGCCGTCATGGTCGGCGACATCGACCGCGGGGCTGCCGAAGAGCGGCTGCGCCAGGCCGAACTCGATGCCCGCGATGCCGAAAGCGAGGGCGAGCGGGCCAGGGCCCTGGCACGGGTCGAGGTCGCCAAGGCCATGATCGAGGCCACCGGGCGCGCCCACTGAACCACCAGGCTGCCGTGGTTGCCCGATGATGTTCCAGCGCCCCGCAGGCTGACGCCGCGGGGCGCTTGGCTTTTGTGCGTCCGCCGGGCAACCGGCGGGGCAACAGGACGTTGGCGAAGGGTGGAACCATGTCATCCACAAGCCTGCTTGCCCCCGCTCGGGGGCGACATTACATATGTGTGACCAAGGGCGAAGGTCACCGCAGGTGACGTTCGAGCAAGGATGGACCGATGGATCATTGGACGCCTGAAGATATCGCCTGGCAGGATTTCGACCGCTCCCGGGTCGATGACGACACGATCCGCATCGTCAAGGCCGCGGCCCTGGTCGAACACAACGGCGAGGACTATGCGCGTTACCTCGCCAATGTGTTCGAGGGCGACGAACTCTTCGTCGATGCCGCCTGGCGCTGGGCTGCCGAGGAAGTCCAGCACGGTGTGGTCCTGGGGCGCTGGGCGCGTCTGGCCGATCCCGACTGGGACATGGATGCGGCGCGCAAGTGCTTCCGCGACGGTTACGATCAGGTCAACCTCGATGTCCACGCCTCGGTGCGCGGTTCGCGCTGCTGCGAGCTGATCGCCCGCTGTGTCGTCGAGGTCGGCACCTCGTCCTACTACACCGCCCTGGCCGACTCGGTCGACGAGCCGGTGCTCAAGCAGATCTGCAAGCGCATCGCGGCCGACGAGTTCCGCCACTACAAGCTGTTCTACGACCACATGAAGCGTTATCTCGCCGACGAGAAGCCGATGCTGTGGGAGCGGGTCAAGGTCGCGCTGGGGCGCATGGCCGAGGGCGAGGACGACGAACTGGCCTATGCCTACTACGCCGCCAACATCGGCAGCGGCCCCTACAACCGCAAGGCCTGCGCGGCGGCCCATGGCAGCAAGGCGCTGAGCCGCTACCAGCCGGGCCACATCAAGCTTGCCACGAACATGACCATGAAGGCCGTCGGCCTGAAGCCGCACAGCCGCATGGGCACCTGGTTCAGCCGTGTCGTCTGGCGCCTGTTCGACTGGCGCCGCGGACGCATGATCAAGGCCGCCGGCGTCGCCTGATTTGTTCTATCTGGCTGATGCAGAGCCGATCAGGGCAGCAAACTCCGCAAACACCGCATCGTAGACATCGCGCTTGAACGGCACGATGGCCGCCAGGATCGCGTCCGGCGCCATCCAGCGCCAGGCGTCGAACTCCGGGTGCGGCACGCCATGGATGTCGATGTCGGCATCGCTGCCCTCGAAGGCCATGGCGAACCACTTCTGCTTCTGTCCGCGATAGCGCCCCTTGAGCGCCTTGCCGAGCAGTTCGGGCGGCAGGTCGTAGGTCAGCCAGCCGGCGGTCTCGGCGACGATCCTGGCCCGCGCCGTGCCGATCTCCTCCTGCAGTTCGCGCAGGGCGGCCTGACGCGGGCTTTCGCCCTTGTCTATGCCGCCCTGGGGCATCTGCCAGGCCCCGGGCATGTCGATGCGCTGCGCGGCGAAGATGCCGCCCCTGCCGTCGAGCAGGACGATCCCGGCGCAGTGCCGGTAGGGCAGGTCGCCGGCCATCGCGGGCGGCATTCCCGACAGGCAAGCCGCCCCTGGACGCGGGCCTAGTTGGCGCTGCTGTCGGCGTCGGCGACGACCCCGGCCATCAGCGCGATGCCCTCGATCATGTCGAGCGCCCGGTTGAGCTGGTAATCGTCCCTGGATTCCTCGCTGCGGGCGCCGATCTCGTCCTCCTCGCCCTCGGCATCCAGGCTGTTGCGCAGGTCGGCCTCGTTGCGCAGGTGGTCGGCATCCTCCTCGACGGCATCGATCAGGGCCTGGGCGACGTTGATGTCGGGCACGATGCCCTTGGCCTGGATCGAGGTGCCCGAAGGCGTGTAGTAGCGCGCCGTCGTCAGGCGCATGGCGCCCTGGCCGGGCAGCGGGATGATCGTCTGCACCGAACCCTTGCCGAAGGATTTCTGGCCCAGGATGATCGCGCGGTGATGGTCCTGCAGCGCGCCGGCCACGATCTCGGAGGCCGAGGCCGAACCGCCGTTGATCAGCACGACCACCGGCAGGCCCGCGACCATGTCGCCGGGCCGGGCATTGTAGCGCTGGGTGCTGTCGGGGCGCCGCCCGCGGGTCGAGACGATCTCGCCCTTGTCGAGGAAGACGTCGGAGACCGCGATCGCCTGGTCGAGCAGGCCGCCGGGATTGTTGCGCAGGTCGAGAACGATGCCCTGGAGCTGGTCGCCCAGCTCGGCCTTCATGCCGTCGATGGCGCGGATCAGGCCGTCCTCGGTCTGCTCGTTGAACGAGGTGATGCGGACGTAGCCGATCTTGTCCTCCAGCCGCCAGCGCACGGACTGGATGGTGATGATGTCGCGCGTGATGGTGATGTCGAGAGGCTCCTCGGCACCCTCGCGGACCACGGTCAGCACGATGTCGGTGCCCACGGGGCCGCGCATCCTCTCGACCGCATCGCCCAGCGAAAGGCCCAGGACCGGTTCGCCGTCGAGCTGCACGATGACGTCGCCGGCCTCGATGCCGGCGCGGAAGGCCGGCGTGTCGTCGATCGGGGAGACGACCTTGACGTAGCCATCCTCCATGGTGACCTCAATGCCCAGGCCGCCGAACTCGCCCTTGGTCTGGACCTGCATCTCGCCGAAGCTGTCCGGGCTCATGTAGCTGGAATGGGGATCGAGTGCGGCGAGCATGCCCTGGATGGCGGCCTCGATGAGCTGCTCGTCGGTGACCTCCTCGACGTATTCCTCGCGCACGCGCTCGAAGACGTCGCCGAACAGGTTGAGCTGGCGATAGGTTTCGCTGCTCGCGGCATGGGCCTGGCCGACACCGGGAACGAGCAAGGCGACCGCAAGGGCCGCCGTCAGGAACAGTCTTTTCATCCGCCAGTCACCTCGTTGGCACCTGCCGTCATCCACGGCAGGGGGTTGATCGGAGCACCCTTGCGCCGAAGCTCGACATAGAGCCCCGATGCTGCAGCATCCTGCGACGACATCACGCCGACCGGCTCACTGGCCAGCAGCAACTGGCCCAGAACCACATCCGCA
>JAQCLG010000203.1 GCA_027592745.1 Pseudomonadota bacterium
GGCGCTGGGGGTCGGTGGCCGAGATCGGCGTGCATCATGGCAAGCTGCTGATCGGGCTGATCAAGACCGCGGGTGTGGCGCGCGGCCATCTGGCGATCGACGCCTTCGACCTGCAGGCGTTCAACCTCGACCATTCCGGCCAGGGCGACCTTGCCGCACTGCAGGCCAACCTGGCGCGCTGCGGCATCGCGGCCGAGGCCGTGCGCATCGAACGGGGCGACAGCCTTGGCCTGAGCTTGCGCGACGTCGACCGGCTGCGCGGCGAGGCGTCTGCGGGGTTTTCCTTCGTCAGCGTCGACGGCTGCCACGAGGTCGAATACGCGATGGCCGACATGCGCCTGGCCATGGAACTGGCGATGCCCGAAGGCATCATCCTGGTCGACGACTTCCTGGCGCTGCACTGGCCGGGCGTCACCGAGGCCGTGGCGCGGCTCTATCTGCACGACCGCCCGCGCTTCGTGCCGCTGCTGGCCGGCTACAACAAGCTGCTGCTGTGCCACCGCTCGCACCATGGCGCCTTCTTCAAGATGCTGGTCGGGCATATCAGCGAGCACCTGCCGGGACGGTCGGAAGCCAAGATTGTCCGCCTGTTCGGTCATCGCACCATCACCATCGTTCCCGACCGCGCCTATCCCTTCGATCCTGCAGCGGGCGATCCGGCAGGCGGCCCGGCCTGAGCCCCCGCCCCTGCAGGCGTTGCCCTTGCGGGGACGGCTGACGGCTCCCATGATCCGCGGCCCCGACGAGAAGGCCGCAAGAGCCATGAGCGAACACCTGATGACCGCCGCCCACTGGGGCATCTACGAGGCCCTGCGCGACGCTGCCGGCGCCGTGACGATCCGGCCACTGAAGGGCGACCCCGCGCCGGCCGCGATCTCCGACGACCTGAAGGACGTCGGCCGCCGCAGGGCGCGCATCGCCACGCCCCTGGTGCGCGAGGGTTATCTCGCCGAAGGACCCGACAGCCGGCAGGCGCGCGGCACGGAGAAGTTCGTGCCGGTTTCCTGGCAAAAGGCGCTGGACCTGGCCGCCCATGCCCTGCAGGACACGCGCGACCGGCTGGGGCCGGACGGCGTCTACGGCGGCAGCTACGGCTGGGCCTCGGCCGGGCGGTTCCATCACGCCCAGAGCCAGATGAAACGGTTCCTCAACCTGACCGGCGGTTTCGTGCGGGCGGTCAACACCTACAGCTCGGCGGCCGCCGAGGTGATCGTGCCCCACATCTTCGGCTCGGGCGAGATGATCAACACCGGCCACCCCTGGCCGGTGATCCGCGAACATACCGAACTGCTCGTCGCCTTCGGCGGCCTGCCCTTCAAGAACGCGCAGATCGACGCCGGCTCGACCGGGCCCCATGTCGACCAGATCGGGCTGGATGCCTGCCTGGCGGCGGGCATGGAGGTGGTCGCGGTCGGGCCGATCCGCCACGGGCCGGAAAAGGCGCCGGGGGTTTCCTGGATGCAGCCGCGGCCCAATACCGATGTCGCCCTGATGCTGGGCCTGGCCCATGTCCTGATCGGCGACGGCACGATCGACCGCGACTTCCTGGAACGCTGCTGCACCGGCGCCGACCGGCTGATCGCCTATATCGACGGGCGCGCCGACGGTGTGGCGAAGTCGCCGGAATGGGCATCGGGGATCACGGGGCTGAAGCCCGAGGACATCGTCGCGCTGGCCCGCCGCATGGCGTCGCGGCGCACGCTGATCGGGGTCGCCTGGGCGCTGCAGCGGGCCGACCACGGCGAGATGACCTTCTGGATGGCTGCGGCGCTGGCGGCGCTGCTCGGCGGCCTGGGCCGGCCGGGCCAGGGTGTCGCCTACGGCATGGGCACGTTCAACGACTACGGCGCCGGGCGCACGGGGTTCCGCTGGGCCGCCTTCCCCCAGGGCCGCGCGCCCTTCGACCGCTTCATCCCGGTGGCGCGCGTCGCCGACATGCTGCTGCATCCCGGCACGACCATTCCGTTCAACGGCACGCAGGTGACCTTTCCCGAGATCGGCCTGGTCTGGTGGACCGGCGGCAATCCCTTCCACCACCACCAGGACCTGCACCGCCTGGTCCATGCCCTGCGCCGGCCCGACACGGTGATCGTCAACGACAGCTTCTTCCAGCCGACCTGCCGCATGGCCGACATCGTGCTGCCGGCCACGACCTTCCTGGAGCGCAACGACTGGGCGGGCAGCGCCCATGGCGGTTATGCCACGCCGATGCACCAGCTGGCCCAGCCCTACGGCGAGGCGCGCAACGACCACGACATCTTCGCCGCCATGGCCGAACGCTTCGGCGTCGCGCAGGACTTCACCGAGGGCCGCGACGAGATGGGCTGGATCGCCCACATGTGGGCGATCACCCGCGACAACGCGCGGCGCGCCGGCGTCGCACTGCCGACCTTCGAAGAATTCTGGACGGGCGGCATGATCGACCTGCCCGCCGTCAACCAGAGCAGCGCAAGGCTCGCCCGTCTGCGCGAGGACGCCCAGGCCCATCCCCTGCACACGCCCTCGGGCAAGGTGGAACTGTTCAGTACGACCATCGCCGGCTTCGGCCATGACGACTGCCCCGGCCATCCGGCCTGGCTGGCGCCGCGGGAATGGCTGGGCGCGCCGGGGGCAGCACGCCATCCCCTGCACCTGATGTCGGACCAGCCGCGCGGGCGCCTGCACAGCCAGCTCGATGCCGGGGAGGCCAGTGCGGCAACCAAGGTGCGCGGGCGCGAGCCGCTGCTGATCCACACGGACGACGCGGCCGCCCGCGGCATCGCCGAGGGCGACATCGTGCGGGTCGCCAACGACCGGGGCGTCTGCCTGGGCGGCGCGGTGGTGACGCAGGACATCATGCCCGGGGTCGTCGCCATGGCGACCGGCTCCTGGTTCGATGCCGAGACGCCGGGCGACCCCGGCGCGCTGGAGCGTCACGGCAATCCCAACGTGCTGACGCGCGATGCCGGCTGCTCCCCGCTCTCGCAGGGACCCTCGTGCAATTCCTGCCTGGTCGAGGTCACGCGCTTTGCCGGCAACCTGCCCCCGGTCGAGGCCTTCGACCTGCCGCTGGCGGGCTGAACCGGGACGTCGCGCCACGGGTTGTCCTGGCCGGCGGCACACGCGCGAACGGCTCACGCCCGAAGCAAACGATCATGGCTTGGCCTTGCCCGCCTGGGCCAGCATGAAGGCGATCACCTTCATGGCGATGCGGTTGCGGAAGGCGTCGATCTCGGAAAGCGCGACGTCGTCGCGCAGGGCCCAAGCGTGGGCGCCGCCGGCACCTTCGATGAACTGGACGTTGATGCGGATCTTGTCGCCGACCGGCCGCAGGCTGCCCTCGATCAGGTAGTGCACGCCGAGCTTCTTGGCCACGGCCACGACGTCGATGGCATCGCCCTTGAAGACGAATGCGGCGTTGCGCGATTCCACGAGGAAGTCGCTGCTCTGGGTGAGATCGGTCGTGAGGTCCTCGACCATGCCGTCGGCATGCATCTCCAGCGCGTGATCCTTGCTCATGTCGTTGAACGGCAGCACTGCCAGCGCCAGGCGCGGGTCGCGCGCAGCGGGCTTTTCGTCGGGCACGGCGCCACTGTCGCCCGCCTGGCCTGCGTCGCGCTCCGCCTCGGCAACCGGATCGACCGTGGCCGGCGCGGGTTCGGGTTCGCCTCTCGGCCAGAGCAGCCAGAGTGCCAGGATCACGACGAGCGCACCCAGGGCGCCGCCGCCGGCCACGAGCCGTCCGCCGGGTCTGCGCACGGGCACCGTAGGCAGGACCACGGATGCGGCGAGCGCCGGCAGATGCTGGCCGGGCAGTACCAGCCGCCAGACCCGGATCGGCTCGGCGATGTTCTTGAACGTACGTTCGCCCAGGTCCTCGAAGACGAGGTCGCGGCGGCCCGCGGCCTGGCGGCGGACATCGTCGGAGACGCAGATGCCGTCGGGCTCGGCCGAGGCCTCGAGCCGGGCGGCGACGTTGACGCCATTGCCGAAGATGTCGTCGTCGCGGATGACGATCTCGCCGAGGTTGACGCCGATGCGGATGTGCAGCGGTTCACCGTGGGCTTCCTGCTCGCGCCACGCGGCCATGCGCTCCTGCCAGTCGGCAGCACAGGACACCGCCGCGACCGCGCTGGCGAACTCGATGAGGAAGCCGTCGCCCATGCGCTTGACGATGCGTCCGCCGTGTTCGGCCACGACCGGTTCGACCAGCCGGTCATCCCAGGTCGCGATGCGCATCACCGTGTCGGTCTCGTCGAGGCCCATCAGCCTCGAATAGCCCACGACATCGGCGGCCAGCACGGCCGCAAGCCTTCTCTCCACGAGGATGCTCTCCCGGGTTCGACGGGGCGGGCCGGCACGACGGCTGGAGCGGCCCGCAAGACGCGGGAATCCTAGCACAGGCGCGGCAATGCCAAAGGTTCGGATTGGCCGGTCGTCGGAAGAACCCCCGCCGGCAAGCGCCGCCTTCCGGCGGAATGAGTCGGATTTGGCGACCTGACGAGCCGGAACAACGCCAATGCGGCGTCTATACTTGCTCCATGTGGATTGGAATTCTCGTGCTGTGCACCTTCGGCGCAGCGGCGCTCGTGTCCGCGATCTTTGCGATACGCAGCGCCATTCATGGCCAGTGGCATATGACCATCGGCCTGGCCGTTCCCGCGATCGGCATCGGTGGCGCGCTGGTCATCATCGTCGGGCCTACCGTGTGGATGGAGATTGCCGGCAACCCCGATCTCGAGTCCCTGCCCGAGGAGGCGCGCAGCCTGAGCGGCAAGGAGATCACCGAGCTTTATGCCGGCATGCTCCACGAGGGCCGCTACTACAACGAGGACACCTGGGAAGCCTTTGCCGAGAGTTATGCCAGCGACGGCGATCTCTCCGGCGTCGGCGGCCCGTTCGACGATCCCCAGGCATCGACCTGGAGTGGCGCCTGGAAGGTCGAGGGCGACGAGGTCTGCTTCGACTACGGCGACGAGTTCGCCTGCCGCCCTGTCTTCCGCCTGGGCGAAGGTTACGCATCGGTCAACCATCGCGACGAGATCACGGCAACCTTCGTGCCGGCGGGACCGATTCCGGAGCCGGAAGCCGAAGCAGAGGCCGAGGCGGACGCAAGCTAGTGCGGCGCACGTGCAACGCACACGCTTGACAGCCAAGGGGCCCGGTTCCTATATGCGCCCCTTCCCGGAAGTGGGGCGCGTAGCTCAGCGGGAGAGCACTGCCTTCACACGGCAGGGGTCACAGGTTCAATCCCTGTCGCGCCCACCACTTAACATATTAAAAGTATTGCTATTTTTTAC
>JAQCLG010000204.1 GCA_027592745.1 Pseudomonadota bacterium
GGCCTTTTAGCATAGGTTTCGACCGACCGCGTACATTGCTTATGCAGCGAAAGTACCATGACGGAACACCAAAAAACTGCAAAAGAATCCGCATTGCACAACCTGGAGGCCGTGGCTGCCCTGGTCGCGGCCGATCGCCCCCTGCTGATCACCGACGCCGACGAGGTGCTCTTTGCCTTTATGGCCGCGTTCGAGCGGCACCTGGACGATCACGGCACCTACTTCAACTGGGCCTCCTACCGGCTCAACGGCAACATCATCGCCCGCGCCGACGAGCAGCCGGTCGGCAATCACCAGGTCAAGGCGCTGATTTCCGGCTTCTTCGACGTCCATACCCGCAACATCGAACCGCTCGACGGCGCCGCCGACGCGATGGCCGCGCTGGTTGCCGAACGCGGCCTGCAGATCGTCGTGTTGAGCAACGTGCCGGCCCAGCGCCACAGCGACCGCCAGTGGGCGCTGGCACGCCACGGCATGGACTATCCCCTGATCGCCAACGAGGGCGCCAAGGGCGCCGCCGTCGCCCTGCTCGCCGCACGCACCAGCGCACCGGTCTTTTTCATCGACGACGCCCCTTCGCATCACGACGACGTCGCCGAACATGCCGGTCATGTCCGGCGCATCCACTACGTCGGCAACCCCCGGCTTGCCAAACTCATCGGCCCGGCGCCGGCAAGCCACCTGCGTGCCCGATCGTGGAACGAGATCCGGCGGTTCATCGAGGATCACCTCGACGAGGCGGCGGCCTGAGCCATGCGCATCGGCATCGACCTGGGCGGCACCAAGATCGAGGGCCTGCTGCTGGCTCCCGACGACAGCGAACGGCGCCGCCTGCGCGTCGCCACCCCGCGCGACGACTACGACGCCTCGCTGGCGGCCGTCGCCGGCCTTGTCGAGGCGCTGGAACGGGAGGCGGGCCGGCCCTGTCCCGTCGGCATCGGCATGCCCGGTTCGCTCTCGCCGCGCGACGGCCTGGTGCGCAACTCCAATTCCACCTGTCTCAACGGCCGTCCCTTCCGCCAGGACATCGAGGCCCGGCTCGGGCGCAGCGTGCGGCTGGCCAACGACGCCAACTGCCTTGCCCTCTCGGAGGCTGCCGATGGCGCCGGGGCCGGGGCTGCAGTCGTCTTCGGCGCCATCCTGGGCACCGGGGTCGGCGGCGGCCTGGTGGTCGATGGCCGCCTGATCCAGGGCGTCAACCTGGTCGGTGGCGAGTGGGGTCACAATCCCCTGCCCGGCGCCCTGGACGAGGAGCGCCCCGGCCCGGTCTGCTATTGCGGGCGCAGCGGCTGCATCGAGGCCTATCTCTCGGGACCTTCGCTGGCCCGCGACCACTTCCGGGCGACCGGCGAAACGCTCGACCCCATGGCGATCGCCCGGCGCGCCGAACAGGGTGACGGACCGGCCGAGGCCAGCCTCCGGCGCCACGAGGATCGCCTGGCGCGCGCCCTGGGCAGCCTGATCAACATCGTCGATCCCGATGTCATCGTCCTGGGCGGCGGTCTCTCCAACCTTGTCCGGCTCTACGAGAACGTGCCGCGCATCTGGCAGCGCTACATCTTTTCCGATGTCATCTTCACCCGCCTGCTGCCGGCGGTTCGCGGCGATTCAAGCGGCGTGCGCGGCGCCGCCCGCCTGTGGCCGGAACCACCGGACACCTGAGCAGTGCCGGCGGCCGGCTCAGGCCTTCTCGATGACCACCTGGCCGCCGCGGATCTGCACGAAATCGACCACCTGCACCTGGAGGAAGGCGACCACCGCCTCGCGCACGCTGGTGCGGCCCTGCTCGTCCTTCCAGTCCCAGTCGTCGGCGCAGAGAAAGCCGCCGCGGCACAGCTTGCGGTAGGCCACGACCAGATCCTGCAGCACGTATTCGAAGGAATGGTTGCCGTCGACATAGATCAGGTCGAAGGACCCGTCGGGGAAGCCGTTGAGAGCCTCGACCGACGGCCTGCGATGAATCCGGACCTGGGGCGCCTCGGCAAAGCGCCGTTCGACGCCCCGGTGGATCGCATCCATGTCGTCCTGGCTGCGCGCCTCGGCGCCGCCGTACCAGCGCGGCGCATAGTAGGGATCGAACCCCCAGGGATCGATCAGGTGCAGTTCGCGGGGCTTGAGCACGCGCAGCAACTGGGCGGAATAATCGCCCTTCCAGACGCCGATCTCGGCAATACAGCCGCCCTTGGGCAGGGCGGCCAGCATGCGGACCCGGTAGGGTTCCGGCGCCTTGCGGGGACGCTTGCGTGCGCCCTCCTGCCTGATCTCGCTCATCGTACTCTCCCCGGGAGCGGCAGCCGGCCCCGCATCTAGCAGTCGGGCGGCGGCAACGGCTCCAGCGACTGCAGCACCGCACCCAGGACGAAGCCACCGTAGTCGAAGGTCAGCCCCTGGGCCACGCCGTCCTCGCGCAGCCGTGCCGAAATCTCCAGCTCCGGCAGTTCCGCGAGGCTGCCGTGCACGAAATAGGCCAGGCGCACCGGCCAGACGCGCAGGCCGCTCGCGTCATCGGTTTCGCCCTGGCCGACCGCCGTGGTGACATCGTAGATCAGGGTGCCGTCGGTGCCGTGGTAGAGCACATGGCTCATCAGCCGCTCCCCTGCCATCGCACCGCGCAGCACGGCCACGACATGGGTGGTGGGAAACAGGGTGCCGGCGGGCAGGCCGACCTCGGCCGTCTCGGGCTGGTTGACGTGGACGCGGCCGGCGCGGTCAGCGGATGCCGAAGCCTGGCCGGCCGTGACCTCCCGGCCACCGGGCACATGATTGGTGTCGTCCTCGAAGCGGTACCAGCCGCCGTCCTTGGCTTCCTGGCTGTCGAACTCGGAGACGGTCGTGACCTGGCTTTCGTCGCGCACCAGGGTGAGCGCGATCGCCTGGCGCACGTCCCAACTGTCGCAGCCGTCGGCCATGTCGATCGCCAGCAGGCCGTGGGCGGCCTCGATGCCGCCGCCCGGGGCGCGGCCTTCCAGGCGCAATTCGTAGGTCGCGCGATGGGCGAGCAGGACGACATCCTGGCTCTGGGCCGGAAACGGTGCGAACAGCCACAGGCACAGGGCAGCAAGCAGGGCTTTGCGCAATCGCCCGGCATCCGCTAAGTAGCCGCCGCCCCTGCGGGTGCGCGGCCTGGTCGACGTCACACCGGCCGCCTCCCCGGGGCAGACGCAATTGCGTTGGAACAATCTGTGGCCTTTCTGACGCGCCGCTGCGCCGACTTTCGGCGCTGGCGCAGGCAAGGTCAATCGCGCTGCCTTGAGGGAGGTCCCGCCATGTCTGCCAAGCCGAAGGTTTTTGTCACCCGTCGCCTGCCCGACAACGTCGAGGCCCGGCTCAAGCGCGACTACGACCCCCGCCTGAACGCCGACGACCATCTGCCCGATGCCGACGAGGTCGTCGCGGGCTGCAAGGGCGCCGATGCGCTGCTGCCCTGCCCGACCGACAAGATCACGGCCGAGGTCATCGAACGCCTCGACGACAGCGTCAAGGCGATCGCCACCTTCTCGGTCGGCTACGAACACATCGACGTCGAGGCGGCAAAGAACCGCGGCATCGTCGTCACCAACACGCCCGACGTCCTGACCGACGCCACCGCCGACATCGCCATGCTGCTGATCCTGGGCGCCGCCCGCCGGGCGTACGAGGGCGAGATGATGGTGCGCAACGCCACCTGGGGCGCCTGGCAGCCGACCGGCATGCTCGGCGTCCAGGTCACCGGCAACCGCCTGGGCATCATGGGCATGGGCCGCATCGGCCAGGCCGTCGCACGCCGCGCCAGGGGCTTCGAGATGGAGGTTCACTACCACAATCGCTCGAAGCTGCCCGCCTCCGAGGAGTTCGGCGCCACCTTCCACGAGAGCCTCGACGGTCTTCTCGCGGTCAGCGACATCCTCTCGATTCACTGCCCCTCGACCGCAGAAACGCGCAAGTCGATCAACGCCGAAACCATCGCGAAGCTGCCCGACGGCGCCATCGTGGTGAACACCGCGCGCGGCAACGTCGTCGATGACGAGGCCCTGATCGCGGCCCTGAAATCGGGCAAGCTTTTTGCCGCCGGCATCGACGTCTACGACGGCGAACCCAACATCCATCCCGGCTACCGCGAACTGACCAACGCCTTCCTGCTGCCCCACCTGGGCAGCGCGACCCATGCCACCCGCGACGGCATGGGCTTCAAGGCGCTCGACAACCTCGACGCCTTCTTCGCCGGCAAGGCCCCGCCCAACCGCGTCGCCTGAGGCTCCGGATCGGATCGCACCCGGAGGGAACCGTTCACGGCTCCATCCGGGTGCGTGAAGCCGATCCGTCGCAACGGCTCAGCGCCGCCGCGCTAGGCCCAGTTCGGGGCCGTGCGCGGCGAGCAGCCACAGGGCGATGCAACCCGCGAGCAGCGGGGCGCAGCCGGCAAAGGCGATGACCCAGTGGGCCGCCCTGCCGATCGCCTGGGGATCGAGGCCGCCGGTCAGCCCGGCGAGGTTGGCGATCATGCCGGCCAGGGCCGAGCCGAAGGCAACGCCCAGCGAGCGCACGGTGGTGACCGACGAGGCGGTCACCGCCTCCTCGCCGCGCCGCGCCACGCGCATGATCCTTGTCGTGTAGTGCGGCAGGCACATGCCGATCCCGCTTCCGGCGAGCACCAGCAGGCCGCCGAAAACCCAGGGCGCGGCATCATCGATCAGGGACGAGGTCGCGATCAGCGAAGCCGCGGTGACGAACGGCCCCGCCGTCAGCACGCGGCGGACGCCGCGATCGCGCAGGCCGGACGCCGCGATCGCCGAGGTCGTCCAGCCCAGCGCGAGCAGACAGCCGAAGTAACCCGCGGCAAGCGGCGAGTAGCCGTGCAGCGTCTGCATCGCCAGCAGCAGGAAGATGCCGACGCCGGTCGGTGCCATGGCGATCAGCAGGAATACCCAGTGCATCGCGCCCGTCGCGGCGGCCGGGACGAAGGCACGCGAGGGGAACATCGGGTTGGCCCCGCCACGGTCGCGCCGCAGGGCGAGCACCACCATCGCCGCGCCCAGCGCGATCAGTCCCGCCTTGCCCGCGGCCGTGGCAACGTTGCCGGCCGCCGCCACGGCGATCGCGCCGCCGCACAGCAGGCCGATGGCCGCAACCGGAAACACCGTGGGCCGCCGGTCCTGCCGGGCCCGTGGCACCACGCGCAGCGCTAGGGCGATGAACACCAGGGTGATCG
>JAQCLG010000031.1 GCA_027592745.1 Pseudomonadota bacterium
TGGCTTGTGCCGGGCGCGCGGGGCAGCGCGCCCGGCATGCCGTGTCAGTTGGCCTGACCGTCCTTGGTGACCAGCTCCCAGCGGACCCAGTTGTCGTTGTGGTCGTCGGGGATGCCGGTCAGCGCGGCGCTCCTCACGCGCAGGCCGTTCATGTTGTAGGGAATGAACGAACCGCCGTCATCGAAGAGCAAACGCTGGGCATCGCCGTAGAGCTCTGCGCGCAGCTCCGGATCGAGTTCGCTGCGTGCCTTGTCGAGCAGGGCGTCGAATTCCGGGTTGTTGTAGTAGGTCTCGTTCCACGAGCTGTCGGAGCGATAGGCCTCGTTGAGGATCTGGTCGGCGGGACGTTCGCCCCATGACGTGACCGACGCCGATTCTACCATCCAGACGTCCGACCAGTAGCCGTCGGCCGGGGCCATCACGACGTTGACCCGGATGCCGGCGGGCGCGACCTGCTGCTGATAGACCTCGGCGATCGGCACCATCTCGTTCTCGAGGTTGCTGGTGAAGACGTCGAAGTCGATGCCGTCGGGATAACCGGCCTCGGCAAGCAGGGCCTTGGCCCCCTCGATGTCCTGGCTGCAGTCGATGTCGGCGCGGTAGGGATCGCCCTTCCACACGGGGTTGTCGCAGGCGATCTCGCCGTTGCCCTCGCCCAGCACGAGGTCGATGAAGGCCTGGCGGTCGGCGGCGATGCGGATCGCCTTGCGCACGCGGGGATCGTCGAAGGGCGGCGTGTCGGTGCGGAAGACGATCGCCTGCCAGGAGCCGGCCGGATAGACCTGCACGACGAAGCCATCGTTGCCCTCGAACAGGCGCGCCTGCTGGAAGGAGGCGCCGGCCATGTCGATCTGGCCCGCGAGCAGGGCCTGGATGCGGGCGTCCGAATCGGGGATCGAATAGACCTCGACCGCGGCCAGCTTGGGCGCACCCTCCCAGTAGCCGTCGAAGGCGACGAGGCGGCTGGTGCCCTGGGGATCGAAGCGTTCGAGCTTGAAGGCGCCGGTGCCGATGCCGGTTTCGGCGATGGTCTCGCCCGAACCCTCGGGGATCATGCGGATGCGGTAGTCGAGCAGCAGGAGCGGCAGGTCGGCGTGCGGCGCCGAGAGGACGATCTTGACGGTGTCCTCGTCGACCTTCTCGACGTGGTCGATGATCTGCAGCACCGAGGCGACCGGCGAATCGATCGCGGGATCCATGATGCGGTCGAAGGTGTAGACGACATCGGCGGTATCGAAGCTGCTGCCGTCGTGGAACATCACGCCGTCGCGCAGGTCGATGGTCCACTCCATCGCATCGGGCGAGGCCGACCAGGCGGTGGCCAGTTCCGGCGTGGGCTCGCCGTTGTCGTCCTCGCGCATCAGGCGGCTGTAGAGGATGTCGTTGATCATATAGTGGCGGTTCGGCGAGATCGGATCGAGGCTTTCGGCCCCGCCCCAATCCTCGTCCCAGGCCAGCCTGAGGGTGTCATCGGCCTGCGCCGCAAGCGGCAAAAGCGTCACCACAGCAACCGCCGCGGCGGCACCGACCTGTCGGATGTTCATGAAGCGCTCCAAGAATGAGGGGACGGCAACCATGGGGTTTGCGCAT
Source organism: Pseudomonadota bacterium (assembly GCA_027592745.1). Lineage (GTDB taxonomy): Bacteria > Pseudomonadota > Alphaproteobacteria > SP197 > SP197 > CALGGB01. The sequence goes on from JAQCLG010000031.1 coordinate 1,591, forward strand.
GACTGGCGCGCGACCTCTTCTTGACAAAAATTAGACACCCGCCGCGGCCGTACTGCAAGCGCCAGTTGCACAGCCGCGTCAGGAATCGGCGGTGTTCATGTTGACGACGATGTAGCCCTTCAGCATGGCCTTCATCTCCGCGACGATCTCGTCGGCGGCGTAGTCCTCGCCGCTGGCGGCAAGGTCGAGCAGGGCGGCCGAGGCCTCGCCCATGCACAGGACCATCAGGTCGAGCCGGCGCTCGGGAAGATCGACGCCCCAGCGGCGCAGGAAGCCGTTGAGCTCGCGCGCCGTGAGGAAGTTCATGCGGCGGTAGGCGGCGAGCAGCTCGGGCACGGCAAGCAGGGCGCGCTGCAGGGCGACCGCACCGCTGCGCTCCCGGTTGAAGGCGACCAGCACGTCGATCAGGCCGTCGTGGACCTCCTGCCAGGGCCGGGCCGGGTCGGCGCCGCGCAGGTAGGCGCGCATGGCGGCGATCTGGTCCTCGGCAAAACCCAGCGCCAGCGCGTTGATCAGGGCGTACTTGTTGGGGAAGTACTTGTAGAGCGTGCCGATGTTGAGACCGGCACGTTCGGCGACGAGATTGGTCGTCACGCGGTCGACGCCGACCTCCTCGAGCAGCCCGCCGGTGACCTCCAGGAGGCGCTCGACCGTGCGGCGCGCGCGCGGCTGCTGAGGCAGGCGGCGGGGCAGGAGGTCGTCGGCGGCGCGGTCGGTCATGGGTTCCACTGTGCCGCGGGAGGGCGGTGCTTGACAGTCGATCAAAGGTAAGCATTAACTTACCTTCTGACAACGAGGAAACCGCCATGACGCCTAGCCAGGCCATCGCCCTGCACAATGCCGCCTATGAATCGCGCGATGCGAGCGCCCTGCTCGACGCCCTGGCACCGGGCTGCCTCTACGAGATGCCGCTGCTGCGGAGCCGCATGGTCGGGCGCGCCGAGATCGCCGAGGGCCTGCGCCTGGCCCTGGCGGCCACGACGCGCTGCAGCCTGGAGATCTCGCGCAGCCGCGAGACGGACAGCGTCGCCCTGGTCGAAGGGGTGATGACCGCACGGCTGGCGCGCGAGGGGACGACTGCGACCCTGCCCTTCGCCATGGTCGCGCAGGCGGGCGAGAGCGGGATTTCCCGCATCAGCCTCTATCTCGATGCCAAACCCTACCGCCTGTGGGCGGACGGGCCCGTGATGGCAATGGCCGGCTGAGGGAGGAAACCACCATGACCATGACACCGACCCAGGCCCTGCGGGCCTATTGCGACGCCTTCGCCGCCGGCAACGTCGCGGCCATCGCCGATCTCTTTGCCCCCGACGCCGTCGTCGACCTGCCGCTGGTCGGCGCGCGCATGACCGGCCACGCCGAGGTCATGCACGAGGTCGAGAGCGCGGTGCGCGGCCTGAAGGACATCCGCGTCCAGATCGGCCATGCCATCGAGGGCGAAAACGACGTCATCGCCGAGGGCGCCTTCTGGAGCGAGCTGGTCGGTGCGGGCACCAAGGTCGACGGCACGCCCGAGCGCGCCGACTTCCGTTTCGTCGTCGTGCTGGAGATAAAGGACGGCAGGATCGCGAGGCTTTCGGAATACCTCGACACCAAGCCGGTCAAACCCTGGGAGCGCCAGCGCATCATCCCGACGTCCGTACGCCGCTCGCCCTACTGGGACGGTTCGATCGCCGCCGGTGCCGTGGAATTCATGGCCTACAACCGCACCACCTTCCCGATGATCTACAGCCGCACGCCCTACGAGGACTATGTCGCGCTGACCCAGCGCGTGACGATGTGGGACGTGGGCTGCGAGCGCCAGGCCCACATCAAGGGGCCGGACGCCCTGGCCTTTGCCGACTACCTGGTGGCGCGCGACATCTCCAGGCTGGCGGTGGGCGCCTGCCGCTACAGCTTCGTGTGCGATCCCGACGGGCAGATCCTGTGCGATCCCGTCATCCTGCGCCCCTGGGAGGACACGATCTGGCTCTCCCACGGCGATGTCGACCTGCACCTTTGGGCGCGCGGCCTGGCGATGGGCAGCGGCTTCGACGTCGCGGTCTGCGAGCCCGACGTGGCGCCGCTGCAGATCCAGGGGCCGCTCTGCGTCGAGATGCTGCGGCCGATCGTGGAAGGCCCGGTCGACGACCTGAAGTTCTACCGCTGCATGGTGACGAAGGTCGCCGGCATCGAGGCCGTGGTCTCGCACACCGGCTGGAGCGGCGCGCTGGGCTTCGAGATCTATCCGACCTCCAGCACCCGGGCGATGGAGCTGTGGGATGCCCTGCTGGAAGCGGGCAAGCCGCACGGCCTGGTCGTGACCGGGCCGAACGTGCATCGCGCCGTGGAGAAGAACGTCACCGACACGGCCTATTTCACCAATTCCGGCATGAACCCGTTCGAGGCCGGCGGCGAGCGCCTGGTCGACCTCGACAAGGGCGATTTCGTCGGCCGCGAGGCGCTGCTGAAGATCCGCGAGCAGGGCGCCAGGCGCCAGACCGTGGGCCTTCTCATCGAGGGCGACCTGCCCCGCCTGGAATGGTTCTGGCCGCTGACCGACGCCGCCGGCAGGCAGGGCACGGTGCGCTGGGCCATGCATTCCTTCGCGCTCGACCGCTCGGTCGGCATCGCCCTGGTCGATGCGGCCGTGAAGGTGGGCGACAGCGTGGAGGTCCACCATCCGCTGGCCACCGTGAAGGCACAGGTCACCACCCTGCCCTTCGTCGAGGACTGACGAAGAGGCGACCTGCGGGATCAGGCCGGCGGCGAGGCCGCGTAGAGGCCGACCGTGCCCGTGGCGCCGGCCGCCAGGGCGCTCGACTGGTCGCGCAGGATCTGCTCGTAGAGCGCCATCGCCCCCGGCTCGAAGGGTGCGGTGGGCGGCGCGACGTCAATCCAGTTGCCCGAACGGTCGCTGCCGCGCGCCAGCATGGCGTAGTCGCGCTCGGCGACGATCTGGCGCACCGCCGGGGTGACGAAACGCACCGCCGCACCGATGCGGCGATCACTGGAGGTGTTGGGCCCCGAGGCGTGGAACATGCGGCCGTGGTGCAGCGACATCTCGCCCGGAGCGAGCGCGACGTCGACGGCGGCATCCTCATCGACCGCGACCGCGATCTCCTGGCCGCGCGAGAGCAGGTTGTCGGCCGAGAAGGTGTCGCGATGGGGCAGGATGCGCTGGTGGTGCGAACCCGGCAGGAAGCGCATGCAGCCCGAGGCGCGGGTCGCGGGCGACAGCGCGACCCAGACAGTGAGTTCCTCATCGGTCTCGCCCAGGCCCCAGTAGGTGAGGTCCTGGTGCCAGGTGACGACCTTAGGCGTGCCCGGCTCCTTGATGAAGAACTCGCAGCTCCAGACCAGCAGGTCCGGGCCGAGGATGCTCTCGGCGGCGTCGAGCACCGCCGGCGTCAGCGCGATCTGCGCCATGAAGGGCAACACGACATGGCCGTTGACGCGGAAGAACTGGTTGAGCGGGCGCGGCAGGCTGCCGGGCGCAGTCTCGCGCTCCAGCGTCTCGATCATCGCCCGGTAGCCCGCCGCCTCGTCCGGCCCGAAGGCGCGCAGCGGGAGCAGATAACCGTCGCGACGGTAGGCGGCGACCTGATCGGCAGACAGCGAGGCGGCCATGGCTGGGCTCCGGGGATGGAGCCCGATCATGACCCCGCGCCGGGCCGGCAACAAACAAATGTCGTTTACAATTGCCGAGGCGACGTCTCGGCGCGGTACATCATCCCGCGTAGAGACATTCCGACAATGGCACATCGTGTTCGACGGCATGGCGGGAGGCGCGGTTGAGATAGGCCGCGACCTGGTCGGTCAGGCGGGCGAGATTGCCCGCGACGATCGCGCCCTGGATCGCATAGAGGCCGCTCAGAAGGGCCTGGTGTTCGTGGGCATGGCGGGCGGTGTCGTAGCCCTCGAGCGCCTCCATGGCGCGTTCCTCGCGGGCAAAGTGGCAGACCTGGACGTCGCGCAGCGTCGCCAGGCCGAGCAGGGCCGTGACCCGGTCGCCGCGGGAAAGCGCGGCTTCCATGGCCCTGGTCAGGTTGACGATGGACCGGACATGGCCATCGGTGACATTGGACGGCCTTGTGGCACGTATCGGTGCGGCACTGTGCTCAATCGCTTCAATCACGGGGAACACTCCATGGATCATCCCAGGCCTGATCTGCAAGGTTCAAAGCAACAGGCATGCCAGCACGGGGGCTTGCCGTCATAAAACCATCACGGCGCCGTCCGGTGTAGGCTGGCGCCATGGCAGAAGAAGAGCGGCAGGCCACCATGCGGATCGCCACGTTCAACCTCGAAAACCTCGGCACGACCCGTCCGGGGGACCAGTCCGTCGCAGCCCGGCTTGCCCTGCTGCGCCCCCAGCTGCTGCGCCTGAATGCCGACGTGCTGTGCATCCAGGAGGTCAACGCGCCGCGGGGCGGCACGGACGGGACGCGCACCCTGAGCGCGCTCGACCGGCTGCTGGAGGAGACACCCTATGTCGGCTATGCACGCTGCGCGACCCATCACCCCGAGGGCACGGTGCCGATGGACCGGCACAACCTGGTGATCGCCAGCCGCCTGCCCCTGCAGTCCTGCCGCCAGGTCTTCCACGATCTCGTGCCGCCGCCCCGCCACGGCCTGTTGCGCGACGATGACGACGCGGGTGCGGTGCTGGCGTGGGAGCGGCCCCTGCTCCACGCCACCCTGGGCCTGGCCGGCGGACGCGTCCTTCATGTCCTGAACCTGCACCTGCGGGCGCCGCTGGCGGTGTCCCTGCCCGGCCACAAGAGCGGGCCGTTCTCCTGGGACAGCACGGCCGCCTGGGCGGAGGGGTTCATGATCGCCGCGCTCAAGCGCAGCGGCCAGGCACTGGAGGCCCGGCTGGTCGTCGATGCCATCCTGGACGAGGACCCGCAGGCGCTGATCGTGGTGGCCGGCGACTTCAATGCCGAGGCCGCCGAATCGCCGACGCGCATCCTGATGGCCTGCCCCGACGACACCGGCAACACGGCATTGTCGGGTCGGGCGCTGGTCGCCCTGGAACACGGCCTGCCGGCGGAGCGGCGCTACACCGTGATCCACGGCGGCCGCCACGTCATGCTCGACCACCTGCTGGCATCGACCGCCCTGGCGGCATCCTGCCGCGGCCTGGAGATCCACAACGAGGCGCTGAGCGACGAACTCACCGCCTTCGCGAAAAACAGCCAGAGTCCGGAATCCTACCACGCCCCCGTGGTCGCGACCTTCGAACTGGACTGATCCTATTCGGCGGCCTGGGCCACGGGCACGTAGCGGGAGTCCTCGAACGCCGGCATCACCTCGTCGATGAAAAGCTGCAGCGAGTGCTTCTGGACATCGTGGGGCAGGCCGAAGCTGGCACGGTAGAAGAAGTTGTCGACGCCCAGGGCCTCGTAGAGCTTGAGCTTGGCTATCACCTCCTCGGGCGTGCCGAAGATCAGGTCGCGGTGCATGGCGTGGTCGTCGTATTCCTCGCGGTTGGCGAGGTCGGCAAGGTTGACCGGATCGGCAAAGCCGTTCTTGACCTCGCCGAGCTGCTTGAACAGGTTCTCGAAGATGCCCGAGACGTTCTTGACCGCATTCACATACATCGGCCAGTCGCCGCTTTTGTCGTAGACCGCGGTATGGCGCATCGTGGCGAAACGCGGCCGCTCGACACCGGGCGAGCGCTGCAATGCCTCCTCGAACTGGGCCTTGTACTTGACGACCTCCGAAAAGGGCCGGGTGAGCGCCCAGGACATGATGTTGCAGCCCAGCGGCAAGGCCCAGTCGTAGGTCGTGGGATGGCGCGCGGCGACCCAGAGCGGGGGATGGGGCTTCTGCAGCGGCTTGGGCGCGGCGGTGGACGACGGGAACTGCCAGAACTCGCCGTCGTGGGCGACGTCGCCGGCCCAGAGCTGCTGCAGCAGGGGCAGCATCTCCTGCATGTAGGCGACACCCTTGTGCTGGTCCATGCCGCCCATCATGCGGTCGAACTCGCGCTGGTAGGCGCCGCGCCCGATGCCGAACTCGACGCGCCCGCCCGAGAGCAGGTCGAGCATGCCGACCTCGCCGGCCAGCTTGATGGGATGCCAGTAGGGCGCCTGGACCACGGCGGTGCCGACGCGGATGTTGTCGGTGTGAGCGGCGAACCAGGCCAGGAGCTGGAAGGGCGACGGGCCGATCGTCATCTCGATGGCGTGGTGCTCGGAAGCCCAGACCACCTCGAAGCCGCCGCGGTCGGCCATCTGGACCATCTCGAGCAGATGGCGCGCGGCCCGTTCCATGTCCTGGTCGGGGCTGTAGCGCTCCAGATCGATGACGAGGCTGAACTTCATGGCGGTCTCCCGGACTCACGCGATAGGAGACGACAGGATGCGGTCACGGCAGGGCAACGGTAAAGGGCACTAAGCTACGCGGTGGCGTGATCGTGGGGTTACGGATGAGCTCCCTCAAGCTGTCATCTTCCGGCTTGATCCCCCGATCAAGTCGGGCGAGACGATCCATGCCGTGACGGGAAGGTCCGCACCACGGCTTGCCTGGAGTGCCGCAGGCAAGGTGACAGCATGGGCTCTCCGATCAAGCCGGAGAGCGACAGGTTTTGGCTGTGAAAAACGGCAGCGGCACCGTCCGGGAGGTCCGGACGGGGCCGCTGGAGAGTCCAGGTGCTAGACGTTAGGCGGCGAGGCCGAGCTTCTTGCGGGCCTCGTCGGGGCCGACGACGCGGCCGCCCATGCGCTCGACGATCTCGGCGGCGCGCTCGACCAGCTGTGCGTTGGTCGCGAGCACGCCGCGGTCGAGGTAGATGTTGTCCTCGAGACCGACGCGGACGTTGCCGCCCAGCAGCATGGCCTGGGCGACCATGGGCATCTGCATGCGGCTGATGCCGAAGCCGGCCCAGTTGGCGCCCTTGGGCAGGCCGTCGGCCATGGCCATCATGGAGCGGGTATCGGCGCCCGCACCCCAGGGGATGCCCAGGCAGACCTGGAACAGGGCCGGATCCTTCAGCAGGCCCTCGTCGTACATCGCCGAGGCCAGACGGACCTGGCCCAGGTCGAAGACCTCGATTTCGGGCTTCACGCCCAGTTCCTTGATCTCGGCGGCCATGCGGCGGCACCAGGAAGCCGGGTTGATGTAGGTCTCGTTGCCGTTGCCGAAGTTGATCGAGCCGCAGTCCAGCGTGCAGATCTCGGGACGGATGCGCCGGACGTGCTCGAGGCGCTCGCTCGGGCCGATCAGGTCGCTGGTGTTGTCGGCGCGGCCGTTGTCGTCGGGATTGAAATCGCCGCCCATGCCCGCGGTCAGGTTGAGGATGACGTTGACGCCGTCCTTCTTGATCAGGTTGACCGTCTCCTCGAACAGGTTGGGATCGCGCGAGCCCTTGCCGGTTTCGGGATTGCGGACATGGATATGGGTGATCGCGGCGCCGGCATGGGCGGCCTCGATCGCGGCATCGGCGATCTGGCGCGGCGTGACCGGCACCTTGTCGCTCTTGCCGGTGGTGTCGCCGGCGCCGGTGACGGCGCAGGAAATGATGACTTCGGTATTCATGGGTCGTCGTACTCCGGACGTGGGTTGGTTCAGGCGGGGCAGTTGGCGCGGACGTAGCGGATGGCGAGCGGCGTCAGACGCTGCTGTACCCATGCCGTGACGTCGCGGTCGGCTTGTGTCCACGCGCGCGGCGCGGCGATGACGCAGGGTTCGAGAATGCCCCAGAGGCGGCCATTTTCCATGAGCGGGGCGTGGACGAGGCCGCGGTGCTGGAAGTTCTCGATCTCGTAGGGCGCATTGACCAGCGCGGGATCGGCCTTCTCGACATCGTCGATGTAGAGCGCCTCGGGATCGGTGAGCGCCAGGGCGAACATGGGGTCCTCCTTCGCCACGGCTTCCTGGTCCATGGCATCCCAGCCCTTGTCGAGGCGCGTGAAGGCCCATTCGGGGCGCGCGACCCACTGGTGGGTGCAGCGGGCCTTGCGGGCGGCCGTCTCGTAGAGGAAGAGCAGGCAGCGGTCGGCCGATACGGCACGGCCGTAGAGCTCCATCAGGCGGCCGAAGCTCTGCTCGAGGGGCTCGGGATCGTCGAAAAGGGCCTTGAGATCGGCGGGGATGGTGCTCATGGAATTCCTTGCTGTGGCGCGGCTTGTCGCGCGGCGCGGCGGCCGCCGTCAAGTCCGTGGGGCGTCGGGAGTGTCGAGTTCCAGCCGGTTGGTCGCATCGCCGCGGCTGACCAGGGCGCTCCAGAGCGCGCGTGTGCCGGGCATGTAGGCCTGCGCCATGGCCGGGTAGGAGGCCTCGTACCAGAGGCGGCCGAGATCGGCGGCGTCCGCATCGAGGAAGGCCTCGTCCTGGGGCGTCTCGTCGATCTCGACGACGAGTCGGCGTGGGCCGGACTCGATCTCGCGCACCGGCCAGATCAGGCGCATGGGCAGGTCGTGGTCGGCGACGAAGGATTCCAGCGACAGCGGGCGGCCGCGTTCCTCGTGGCGGGCACGCAGGCGGCGGCCGCGATCGGCGCCCCAGTCGGCCAGGGCCTCTGCGACGGCCGCCCTGCCCTCTTGTCCGTGGCGTTCGATGATCGGGCGGGCGCAGGTGAAGAAGTGGCCGCCGAGCAGGCGGTTGCTGCGCTTGAGCGATTTCCAGGCGCCCTCGATCTCGCTGGCGGCGTTGTAATCGTGCGCCAGCTTCTCGCCCAACGGGGTGACCGCGCCAGGATCGTGGGCGGCCGCGGCCGGCGGCATGATCCAGCGGAAGTGGCAATGATCGTCGCCCTTCATCAGGTTCTCGTGGATCGTGACGTTGCCGTCCGGATGGTAGGTGCGCGCGGCGGCCTGGTGGAACTCGTCGCAGTACCAGTGCCCCATCTGGTGGAAGTCGCCCTCCTTCCAGGCGTTGGCCGCCGGGCAGTGGAAGACGTCGAACTCGACGTCGTTGGGCGTGTAGCGGCCCTCGTCGGCGATGGTGTCGCTGGCGACCCAGGTGCTGGCGTTGTCCCAGTTGCGCATCAGGGTTTCCATGTTGACCGGCTTGCCCAGCGCATGGTGGGCCTCCTGCATCTCGCGGCCGCGCCAGAGGCCGTAGGCGCGCAGGCCCAGGCGGACGCTGCGCTCGCCATCGCGCCCGAAGCGCTCGGTGGCGACCCGCGCGAGGTGCATGTAGATGCGCGCCTGGCTCTTGAGCACGCTGTCCATGGCATCGAGGATGTCGGGCAGCGCGACGTCGTTGGGCATGGTCAGCATCGGCGGCGTCCTCAGCCCCTACCGAGAAGCTCGAGCGCGACCGCGGTCACGCCCGGGGCATCGAGGCGGTAGTGGGCATAGAGGCCGGCCGGCGGGCCGATCAGGGCGTACTCGTCGGGCATGCCGTGGCGGCGGAAGGGCAGCCGCTCGCATTCGACCAGGACCTCGGCGACGGCGCTGCCCAGGCCGCCGATGATGTTGTGTTCCTCGACGGTGAGGATCGCGCCGGTCTCTGCGGCGGCGGCGCGAATCTCGGCCTCGTCCAGCGGCTTGATCGTGAACATGTCGACGACGCGGGCCTGGATGCCCTGCCCGGCCAGGCTCTCGGCGGCATCGAGCGCGGCGCGGACCTGGGCGCCGGTGGCGATGATGGTGAGATCGGCGCCCTCGCGCAGGCGGATCGCCCTGCCGAAGGCGATCTCGGGCACCGCGCCATAGACCTCGGGGTCGCGGCCGCGGCCCATGCGGATGTACATGGCGCCGGGATGGTCGAGCGAGGCGCGCAGCACGGCGCGCAGGTGGTTGGCGTCGGTCGTGCAGACGACCGTGAGGCCGGCGATGGTGCGCATCATCGCGAGGTCCTCCAGCGCATGATGGCTGGTGCCGTAGAAACCCATCGACATGCCGGAGTGATGGCCCAGCACGCGCACCGGCAGGTCGGTGTAGGCGCAGTCGGTGCGAATCTGCTCGGCGCAGAGGATGGCGCAGAAGGCCGCGAAGGTCGCGGCATAGGGCACCAAACCGGCCGAGGCCATGCCGGCCGCGGTGGTGATCATGTTCTTCTCGGCGATGCCGAAGTCGAAGAAACGGTCGGGGTGACGGTCGCGGAATTCCGTGGTGCGGTTGGCGCTGGCAAGATCCGCGGTCATGACGATGACGCGGGGGTCGCGGTCGGCCATGTCGCCGAGTTCCTCGCCCAGCACGAAGGCGGGCAGGCGCGAGGCCGGCGTACCCTTGACCGAGCGGCTCTCCTGGAGGTCGCTGACGCCGGTGAAGAGGCCCGAGAGGGCGGCACCCTCTTCGTTGCTCATGGCCGGACCTCCGTCGCGGCGACCGGTTGCAGGCCGGCCTTGATCTCCTCGATCACGGCGTCGTAGTCGCGCCCGACCAGATTGCCGACGTGCCAGTTGAGGGAAAGCTCCATCATCTGCACGCCGCGGCCCTTGATCGTGTCGGCGACGATCACCTGGGGTTTGCCCGTGGTGCCCTGGGGCAGGGCATCAAAGGCGGCGAGCACGGCGTCGATATCGTGGCCGTCGATGCGCCGGACCTCCCAGCCGAAGCTGGCGAAGCGTTCGTCGATCGGCTCGACGCCCATGATGTCGGCGGTGGCGCCGTCGATCTGCAGCCGGTTGGCATCGACGATGGCGACCAGGTTCTGCACGCCGTAGTGGCTCGCGGCCATCGCCGCCTCCCAGACCTGGCCCTCGTTGAGTTCGCCGTCGCCCAGCATGCAGTAGACCCGGTAGTCGCGCTTCTGCGGCCGGGCCGCCAGCGCCATGCCGAGGCACACCGAGAGGCCGTGGCCCAGGGAGCCCGAACTGAAATCGCAACCGGGGATCTTCTTCATGTCGGGATGGTCGCCGAAGGGGCTGCCCAGGCGCGTGTAGTCGTCCAGGAGCTTGGGATCGAAGTAGCCGAGATCGGCAAGGATCGGATAGAGGCCGATGGCGATGTGCCCCTTGGAGAGCACGAAACGGTCGCGGTCGGGCCAGTCGGGCTGCGCCGGATTGATGCGCAGCTGGCCGTAGTAGAGACAGGCCAGCAGCTCGGCGGCCGAGAAGGTGCTGGAGTAGTGGCCGGCTCCGGCGATCTTCGTCAGGCGCACGGTTTCCAGGCGCACGAACCTGGCGCGTTCCTCCAGGAATTCCCGGGTGAAGTTGCGGCCGTGCGCGGCGCTGCGTTCTACCATGGTGCCCTCCCCTGTTGCCCGCACCGATCCTGCCACGGCAGGGCACGGTGCGCACGGTCCCATGCTGGAGCCGCGGCGCTGGCGCGACATGCGCTTTTTCGCCACCATGCACCGTGATTCGACAGGACCACGCCATGGCCGATGCCGCCCCGCGCCAGCTTGCCTTCGTGCTGATCCCGCGCTTCAACATGGCCGCGCTGACGGCAACCGTGGAGCCGCTGCGCATCGCCAACTACATCAGCGGACGCGAGCTCTATGCCTGGCGTTACCTGTCGGCCGGCAGCGAGACCATGACCGCAAGCAACGGCATGACCCTGGCCACCGGCCCCCTGCCCCGCAGCCACGATCTCGACGCCGCCTATGTCTGCGGCAGCTGGAACGCGCAGCACCACGAGGATGCCGCCCTGCTGGGCTGGCTGCGCCGGGCCGACCGTGCCGGGGTGGCGCTGGGCGCCATGGACATCGGCACCTGGATCCTGGCGCGTGCCGGCCTGCTCAACGGTCACCGCGCGACCATCCACTTCTACTGCATCCACGCCTTTGCCGAGGCCTTCCCGGCGATCGCGGTTTCCGAGCAGCTTTTCGTGGCCGACCGCAACCGCCTGACCATCGCCGGCGGCATCGCCGGGCTTGACGCCATGCTCGCCGACATCCGGGCGCGCCACGGCGACCAGCTTGCCCTGGAGGTCGCCGACCAGGTGATGCACCACCCGATACGCGAGGCCAGCGCACCCCAGCGCACGGCGCTGGGCGGCCGGCGCGAGGTCGCCCATCCGCTGCTGCGCCGGGCCGTGGCGATGATGGAGGAGCACCTCGAGGAGCCGCTGGCGATCCCCGTCATCGCGGCGCGCCTGAAGGTCTCGCAGAGGAAGCTGGAGCGGCTGTTCCGCGCCCACACGGGAACCTCGGCGGTGGGCCACTACCGCATGCTGCGGCTGGAGCTGGCGCGGGTGATGCTGACCCACACCGCCCTGCCGGTGCGCGACATCGCGCTGGCCTGCGGCTTCTCCAGCCTCTCCCATTTCGCCAAGTCGTTCACCGCCCAGTTCGGCAAGCGCCCGCGCGACTACCGCGAGGCCTGGCCCGATGACGCCAGCGTGCCGCTGTGGCCGGGGGTGACGGCGGGGCTGATGGAGCGGGCGGGGAAGAAGGGCTGAGCCCTCGCCCCCCTCAACCGTCATCCCGGAACCCGCATCAAGTGCGGGGCAGGCCGCAGATCCGGGACCCATGCCGGAACGCAAACACTTGCGCCGACGTCCGTTGTACCGTTCCGGCATGGGTCCCGGCTCTGCGGCGCTGCGCGCCTTGGCCGGGATGACGGTGGGAGGTGCCGGGGCGCCTCAGCCCTTCCTGCGCGCCTTGCCGAGCGCCTTGGCAATGGCGACGAGGCCGGCGTTCATCTCGCGGGTGAGCGTGCGGAAGTCCTGGCCGCCGGCGGCCCTTTCGGCGCCCTCGACGACCACCTCGGTGAGTTCGGGCGTCAGCTCCGGTGCGACCAGGCGGGTCCAGGGGAACTTCAGGGCCGGGCCGAACTGTTCCAGGCAGTAGCGCATGCCGCCCTCGCCGCCGCCGACGTGGTAGACCATGCAGGGGCCCATGATCGCCCAGCGCGGGCCGGGGCCGTTGACGATGGCGGTGTCGATCTGCTCGACCGTGGCCTCGCCGGCGTTGATCATGTGCAGGGCCTCGCGCCAAATCGCCTCCTGCAGGCGGGTGGCGACGAAGCCGGGGACCTCCTTCTCCATCACCAGCGGCGCCTTGCCGGCGTGTTCGTAGAAACGCCCGACCCACTGCACCACCTCGGGATCGCTCTTCCTGCCGCCGACGATCTCGACCAGGGGCATCAGGTAGGGCGGGTTGAAGGGATGGCCGGTGACGGTGCGCTCCGGGGTCGGGCAGTTCGCCTGGATGTCCGACATGGTAAGGCCCGAGGTCGAGGAGGAAATCACGACATCGGCGGGCACCAGGGCGCCGAGCTTCTCGTACATCGCCTGCTTGAGCGCCAGGTTCTCGGGCACGCTTTCCTGGACGAAGTCGGCGTTGGCGCAGGCGGCGGCAAGATCGGTGGTGACGGTCAGGCGCTCACGCGAGGCGCCATCGGCCAGGCCCAGTTCCTCCAGGCTCTCCCAGGCGGCATCGATCAGGCCGCGGAGTTTCTCCTCCTCGGCGGCATCGAAGATCCAGGCCGTGACGTCGTAGCCCTGGGCCAGGAAATAGGCCGCCCAGCCGGCACCGATCGGGCCTGCGCCCAGGGTGGTGATGTAACGGACGTCTTCGACGGATTTGCGTGCCATGGGATTCCTCGCGGGGGTCAGGAAAAGCCCCCTCTCCCCTTGTGGGAGAGGGTCGGGGTGAGGGGTCGACGCGCGGGAGCGCGGGAAGAAAGGAGCGTTGAACGAAGCGGTGCGGCCATCCCCCTCACCCAGCTTCGCCCAGGCGCGCCGGAACGGCGCACCAAGGCTGCGCAACCCCCGGATCGAGTCCGGGGCAGGCTCTCTGCCTCGTTGGGGAGAGGGGAAGGAAGGAACCGGTGCGAGGGAGACGGCAACGTCACCTGCCCTTGAACACGGGCTTGCGCTTCTCGACGAAGGCGCGGACGCCTTCGCGGGCGTCCTCGGAGACGAGCATCTTGCGGTAGGTCGGCAGGTCGGCCGTGCGGATGGTCTGGAACGACTGCCGGATGGTGTCGCCCTCGACGGCGCGCAGCACCTCCTTGACGGTCTGCAGGGCAAGCGGCGCGGATTCGGCCAGGCGGCCCGCCCAGTCGCGCGCCTTGGCCATCAGCTGGTCGTAGGGGACGATGGCATTGACGAGACCGTGGCGATGCGCCTCCTCGGCCCCCATGCGGCGGCCCAGCAGCAGCATCTCCAGCGCGATGTTGTAGGGCAGCCGGCGCGGCAGGCGCTGCAGCGCGCCGGCATCGGGCACGATGCCGAGCGGCATCTCCGGCAGGGCGAATGCGACATGGTCGGCGGCAACGATGAGATCGCAGGCCAGCGCGATCTCGAAACCGCCGCCGATGGCCAGGCCGTTGAGCGCGGCAATCACCGGCTTGTCGAGGTTCCACATCTCGGTGATGCCGGCAAAGCCGCCCATGTCGGCGTCCTCGCCCTCCCACCAGTTGTCGAGCTGCTGGTCGCCGCTGTCGATGGCTTTCAGATCCCAGCCGGCGGAAAAGACCTTCCAGCCCGCTGCCGTGATGATGCCGACCCGCAGTTCGGGATCGTCGCGCAGCAAGACGAAGGCCTCGCCCAGGCGCCGGCTGGTGGCCGCGTCGATGGCGTTGACCTTGGGCCGGTCGATGGTGATCTCGAGGATGTGGCCGTTGCGTTCGACCCGGACCTCGCCGCTGTTCTCGGCCATGAGGGTTCTCCCTGTGCTTGCTGCTGGCCGCATCATGGCGAAATCACGGGCGTTACCCATGTGGCCTTTCGTCACGAGGCGCGGTTTTTCGCCATGTCGAAAAAACGCAACTGTTGACGAACCCGCGTCCACATCGGCGCAGGCGCTTCGCCATGATAGCCCCCGACAGGGAAGCAGGAGATCACGCGATGCACTTCGCCACCACCGACGAGCACCGGATGCTCCTTGAGTCCGTGCGCGCCTTCATGGCCGCCGAGCTTTATCCCCATGAGGAACGCGTGGACCGCGCCGGCATCGTCGACGACGACCTTGCCGGCCAGATCAAGGCACGCGCCATCGCCGCGGGGTTCTACGCCGCCAACCTGCCCGAGGCGATCGGCGGCGGCGGCCTCGACCATGTCGGGCGCACGATCCTGGAGCGCGAATTCGGCAAGGTGACCCATGCCCTGCACGAGATCGCCGCACGGCCGACCGAACTGCTGATGGCCTGCCAGGGCGACCAGATCGCGACCTATCTCGAGCCCTGCGTCACGGGCGAACGCGCCGAGTGTTTCGCGCTGACCGAACCGGGTGCGGGTTCCGACATCATGGCGATGCAGACCCGCGCGGTGCGCGACGGCGGCGACTGGGTGCTCAAGGGCCAGAAACACTTCATCAGCTCGGCTGTGGTGCCCGATTTCGCCATCGTCTTTGCCGCCACGGGCAGCGACGAGACGCCGCGCGGCCCCAGGAAACGCGTCACCGCCTTCCTGATCGATGTCGGCACCAAAGGCTTCGAGATGATCCGCGGGCCGCGCGCGGTGAGCCAGCGGGCCTACAAGAACTTCGAACTCTACTTCGACGACTGCCGCGTGCCGGAAAGCGCGATCCTGGGCGAGGAAGGCACCGGGCTGGACCTTGCCAACCAGTGGCTGCGGGCGGGGCGCATCTGGGTCGCGGCGGGCTGCTGCGGCAAGCTGGAGCGCCTGATGGCCCTGGCGACGGAATGGGCGGCTACGCGCAAGCAGTTCGGCCAGGCGATCGGCAAGTTCCAGGGCACCTCGTTCAAGCTGGCCGACATGGCGACCAGCCTGCAGGCCGCCGACCTGCTGACCTTCCATGCCGCACGGCGCGCCGACGAAGGCAGCATGACGCCCGAGGACGTCGCCATGGCCAAGCTCTTTGCCTCCGAGGCACTGGGCCGGGCAGCCGACGACACGCTGCAGATCTACGGCGGCATGGGCCTGATGGAATCGCTGCCCATCGAGCGGCTGTGGCGCGACGCCCGCCTGGAGCGCATCTGGGAAGGCACCAGCGAGATCCAGCGCCACATCATCAGCCGTTCCATGCTGCGCGAGCACGGCGCATGACGACGCGGCGCGCCAACCTTGAGCGCCTGTTCCGGCCGCGCCACATCGCCTTCGTCGGCGGCGCCTCGGCGGGATATGCGGCGGCGCAGTGCCTTTCGTTCGGCTTTCCCGGAACGCTCTGGGGCGTCAACCCCAAGCGCAGCGAGCTGGGCGGCGCGCCGTGTTTTGCCAGCGTCGCCGAACTGCCCGAGGGCCCCGACGCCGTGTTCCTGGCGGTGCCGCGCGAACACGCGGTGGCGACCGTCGCCGATCTTGCGGCCAGGGGTGCCGGCGCGATCGTGAGTTACACCGCCGGATTCGCCGAAACCGGCGCCGATGGTGCCGCGCTGGAGGCCGAACTGATCGCCGCGGCAGGCGAGACGGCCTTCATCGGGCCCAACTGCCTGGGCGTGCTGAACTACGCGCGCAAGGCCCTGCTCTGGCCCTTCGACCACGGCGGGCGGGCGGTGGAGCGCGGCATCGGTTTTGTCTCCCAGAGCGGCATGCTCTGCACCAACCTGACGATGAACCGGCGCCATGCCGATTTCTCCATGCTCGTCTCGATCGGCAACCAGGCGGTGGTGACGATCGAGGACGTCATCGAGGCGATGATCGACGACGAGGCGGTGAGCGCCATCGGCCTCTACATCGAGGGGCTCAAGAACGTGCCGCGTTTTGCCGAGGTGACGGCACGCGCGCTGGAAGCCGGCAAGCCGGTGGTGGCGATGAAATCGGGACGTTCGGAGATCGGCGCGCGCATGACGGTGAGCCATACCGGATCGCTCGCCGGCAGCGACACGCTCTACGACGCGCTGTTTGCCCGCTGCGGCGTGCTGCGCGTGGATTCGCCCACGGCCCTGCTGGAAACGCTGAAGATGCTCTCGATCGCGGGCGCACCGGCGGGCCGCCGGACCATGGCGTTTACCTGTTCGGGCGGCGATGCGGCGATGCTGGCCGATTACGGCGAGCGTTTCGGCCTGGCCTATGCCCAGCCTTCGGCCGAGAGCGCCGAGCGCCTGCGCCCCCTGCTGCCGCCCATCGCGACGGTCGCCAACCCGCTGGACTACACGACGCCGCTGTGGGGCAAGGAGGCAGAACTGACTGCGGTGCTCGACGCAGCGCTCGCCGGGCCCTGCGATGTCGCGATCATGGCCCAGGACCATCCCCGCCCGGAACTGGGCGGCACCAACGAGGACTACCGCGCCGACACCCGCGCCTTTATCGCGGCGACGGGGCGCCGCGGCATTCCGGCTGCGGTGGCCAGCGGCCTTTCGGAGAACATCGACGAGGCGACACGCGACCTGCTGGTGGCAGGCGGCGTGGCGCCGCTGCAGGGGCTCGACGAGGCGGTTGCCGCGATCGACCGGGCAATCCGCTGGGGCGCGCGGCGTCAGGCCGTGGCGGCCCAGGGCGGTGCGACCGCCCTGGCGCTGGTGCCGCTTGCCAGCACGAGCGGCCGCGACAAGGTGCTCGACGAGACCGCCGGCAAGGCGCTGCTGTCGGCGGCCGGCGTGGCCGTGCCCTCAGGTCTGGTCACCGACGCTGCGGGTGCACCGCGAGCGGCCGAAACGCTGGGGTTCCCGGTGGCGGTCAAGCTGGTCAGCGCCGCCCTGCCGCACAAGAGCGAGGCCGGCGCGGTGGCCCTGGGTCTGGCCAGCCCGCTGGAGGTCGCCCGCGCGGTCGCCGAGATGACCGTGTCGGTCAAGGCCCGGGCGGGGATCGATGCTGAAAACTTCCTGGTCGAACGGCTGGTCACCGGCGCGGTCGCCGAACTTCTGGTCGGCGTGCGCCGGGTCGAGGGTTTCGGCCTGGCCCTGACGATTGCGGGCGGCGGCACCATGGTCGAACTGCTGCGCGATGCCACCACCCTGCTGCTGCCGGCCAGCCGCGCCGAGATCGCCGAAGCGCTTGGCGGCCTGAAGGTGGCGCAGCTTCTGGCAGGCTGGCGCGGCAAACCCGCCGGCGATGTCGAGGCCGCGATCGACGCCATCGCGGCGATCACCCAATTCGCGCTGGCCCAGCGCGACAGCCTGATCGAACTCGACGTCAATCCGCTGATCGTGACGCCCAAGGGCGCCACCGCCGCCGACGTGCTGCTGCGGCGGGCGATGCCATGATGCCCCATGGTTTGAGCCAGCGGCCGCACGGCGTAACGTGAAGGTCATGGGAAACCTGCGCCACCGCCTGCCGCCGCTCAACAGCCTGGTCGCCTTCGAGGCCGTGGCACGCCACCTGTCGATGACCCGGGCGAGCGAGGAACTGGCGGTGAGCCGGGAGGCGGTGAGCCGCCAGATCCACAACCTGGAGGAACATCTGGGCGTGCAGCTGTTCCTGCGCGTCCACCGGGCGCTGGAACTGACACCGGCCGGCCAGAGCCTGCAGGATGCGGTGGCCGCGGGCCTGGGCCAGATCGCGCGGACCGCCGCGGGCCTGCAGCAGGCGGCACGGGCCGCACGGGTGACGGTGACCGCGACCATCGCGATCGCGACCTACTGGCTGACGCCCCGGCTGGCACGGTTCCGCGAACGCCACCCCGAAACCGAGATCCACGTCCGCGTCTCCGACATCCAGCTCGACATGGCCGCCGAGGGCATCGACCTCGGCCTGCGCTACGGCGACGGCCGCTGGCCGGACGTGACCACGACGCCGCTGTTCGAGACCGAGACCTTTCCGGTCTGCACCCCGGCCTATCTGGCCGAAAACGGCCCCATCGCCACGCCCATTGACCTGCTCGACCACACCCTGCTCAACCTCGACGGCCCGACCCACCTGGGCGAGAACTGGGACTGGCTGCTGGAAGGGCTCGACGTCAGCGGGCCGCGCGCACCCCACACGCTGGGCTTCGACAGTTACGCCAACGTCATCCAGGCCGCGCTGGAGAGCCAGGGCATCGCGCTGGGCTTCACGCACATCGTCGATGCCCTGCTCGCGCGCGGCCAGTTGATCCGCCCCATCGGCCATTCCCTGAAGAAGGGTTACGCCGTGTGGCTGGTCGCACCGTCGGGTGCGCGCCTGTCGCCGGCAGCCACCGCCTTCCGCGACTGGCTGCTCAGCGAAGCCGAGAGGCCCTGATGTCAGCCGCGGGGTTTGTAGGCGATGACCTCGACCTCGACGCGCGCGTCGATCAGCAGATTCGAGAGCACGGCCGAACGGGCCGGCGGATCCTCTGGGAAGTATTCGCCGTAGACCGCGTTGAACCCCGGAAAGTCGGCCTTCTCGCGCAGCCAGACCATCGCCTTGACGACGTCCTCGCGGGTGCAGCCGGCAAGGGCCAGCGTCTCGGTGATGGCATCGAGCACGACGCGGGTCTGCTCCTCGATCGTGCCGGTGGTCATGGGCTGGCCGTCGACGATGGGCACCTGCCCGGTGAGATAGACCATGTCGCCGGCGCGCACCGCGCGCGACAGGGAAAGCGTCCTGCCGTTGATCACCAGCGGTCCGCCGATCACTTCCTTTGCCATGTCGTCCTCCAGGGTGTTGTTTCGGGTGACACTCTGGCCGGCCGGCCAATTCAGGCAAGCATCTTCGCGCCAGCACGACAAGGAGAGACGCCATGAGCGACCTGCAGAGCTATTCCATGCTGATCGACGGCGACTGGGTCGCCGCATCCGACGGCGGCAGCTTCGAAAGCGTCAACCCGACGACCGGCGCGCCCTGGGCCTCGATCCCGGCGGCGACGGCGCAGGACGTCGACCGCGCCGTGCGCGCGGCCTGGTACCAGTTCAGCGAGGGGCCGTGGTCGAAGATGCTGCCGAGCCAGCGCGGCAAGCTGCTGCGCCGCCTGGGCGACCTGCTCGCCGACAAGTCCGAGGACCTGGGCCGGATCGAGACCATCGACACCGGCAAGATGCTGAAGGAGACCCGCTGGCAGGCCAAGTACATCGCCGAATTCTTCCACTTCTATGCAGGCCTGGCCGACAAGGTGACGGGCGAGACCCTGCCGATCGACAAACCGGACATGATGGCGATGACGATCCGCGAACCGCTCGGCGTGATCGCGGCGGTGGTGCCCTGGAACAGCCAGCTTTTCCTGGTCGCGGTCAAGATCGGCCCCGCCCTGGCGGCGGGCAACACGGTGGTCCTGAAGGCCAGCGAACACGCCAGCGCGGCCATGCTGGAATTCGGCAAGCTCATCGAGGAGGCCGGCTTCCCGCCGGGCGTCGTCAACATCGTCTGCGGCATGGGCGAGCCCTGCGGGCGGGTGCTGACGACCCACCCGCTGGTGGCGCGCATCAGCTTCACGGGCGGGCCCGGCACGGCGCGCCAGATCGTGCGCAATTCGGCCGAGAACTTCGCCGAGGTCTCGCTGGAGCTGGGCGGCAAGTCGCCCGTGGTGGTGTTCGACGATGCCGATCTGGAGAGCGCGACCAACGGCGTGATGGCCGGCATCTTCGGCGCCAGCGGCCAGAGCTGCGTTGCCGGTTCGCGCCTCTACCTGCAGGACAGGATCCACGACAAGTTCCTGGCCGAGCTTTCCCTGCGCGCCTCGAAGATCCAGATCGGCGATCCGCTGGCCGAGGAAACCCAGATGGGGCCGCTGTGCACCCTGGGCCAGCTCAACGCCTGCGAGACCCAGGTAGCGCGTGCCAAGGACCAGGGCGGCACGGTCCACAACGGCGGCAAGCAGCCGGCCCATCTCAACGCCGGCTGGTTCTACGAACCCACGATCGTGGAATGCCCCGACCAGAAGATGGAGATCGTCGACACCGAGATGTTCGGGCCCGTGCTTTCGGTGCTGCGCTTCAGGGACGAGGAGGAGGTCGTGGCCAAGGCCAACGACACCAAGTACGGCCTGGCCTCGGGCATCTTCACGCGCGACATCGCGCGCGCCCTGCGCATCCAGAAGCAGATCCGGGCCGGCATCGTGTGGATCAACACCTACCGGGTGGTCTCGCCCATCGCCGAGTTCGGCGGCTTCAAGGATTCCGGCTATGGCCGCGAGTCCGGCGCCCAGGCGATCTACGGCTACACGCGGCCCAAGACCGTGTGGATCAACACCTCCGACGCGCCCATCGGCAATCCCTTCGTCATGCGCTAGGGCGTTTTGCCGCACGGCGGTGACGCAGCCAGCTTGCCGCGGTGAAGGGCAGGAAGACCAGGGTGAAGACGACGAGGGCCAGGGGCAGGCCGTCGGCGCCGGCGACCTGGGTCGCAAGGCCCACGAGCGGCGGGCCGATCATGCTGCCGGCGCTCCACATCAGGGTGTAGACGGTGATCGCCGCGGCCAGCGCGCTGCCGCGGAAGCGTTTGCCGATGAGGCTGAGTGCCACGACATAGACGCCACTGACGATGCCGCCCAGGACGAAGAAATAGGCAAAGTCGAGACCGGGCACATGCACGAAGAGGTTCATCGAGGCGACCGCGGCAAGGCTGCCGGCGATTAGCACGGTGGCGATCAGGCGGCGGTCGAAGCGGTCCGACAGCCAGCCCACGGGAAACTGCAGCACGATGGTGCCGACCGAGAAGGCGGTGAGCTGCTGGAAGGCGCGCTCGACCGGCAGGCCGGTATCGACGGCAAACACCGGCAGGAAGGTCCACAGCCCGGCAAAGACCAGCGCATAGCTGAGGTTGAGCATCATCGGCACGGCGGCAAGGCGCAGCGGTGCAAGCAGGGCGCGCACGGCAAAACCGTCGCCGCTGCCGTCTGGTTCGATCACGGGAGCCAGCGCACGCGCCCACAGGATCGGCAGCACCGAGACCAGAACGATGCCCGCAGCCACCACGAAAGGCAGGGCACCCTGGTGGCCGATGGCCGAAAGCACGGTGGGGCCGGCGGCGGTGCCAAGGCCGAAGAAGGAGTTGTAGATCGCCAGCACCCGGCCGCGCGTGGCATCGGTCGCGGCCTGGGTGATCCAGACCTCCCCGGCGATCCAGAGCACGCCGCCGATGCCGCCCATCAGCAGGCGCAGGAGGGTCCAGACGTAGAAATCCTCCGAGAGAGCGCAGCCAAGGTAAAGCGCGACCTCCAGCAGGGAGGTCACGATCATGACACGGGCCAGGCCGTGGCGCGCCAGCAGGGCCGGCGCCAGGGGCGCGACGACAAAGAGGCCGATGGCATTGGCCGCCGCGCTGAGGCCGATCAGCGAGGCACCGTAACCTGCCGCATCGAGACGGGCCGAAAACAGCGGTGCGTTGAAACCGCCGGTCATCGAGGCCACGGTCAGCCCCGCGATCACCGCGGCAAGGCTTGCCCACGGCAGACGCCCGCCCTCGCTCCGATCCGCCATGTCTTCCCCTCCCCGGCGGCGTCACGCTAGAGGCTCGCGCAGGCCCGCGCCAGCCGGTCCTCGCGTGATCGCACCGGGGCGATGCATGACCCATTTTGGGGGTTCAAGGCAGGGCGCGGGCTTGCTTCACTCGCCCATTCGAGGACGCTCGTTGCGACCGTCCATGCTGGGAGGCATCCATGACATTCAAGGGCATGAGCAGGCGCGAGCTCGCCGCTGCGATGGCAGCAGTCGGCGTCAGCGTCGTCACCTATCCCCTGGTCAACCGTCCGGCCGCGGCCGAAGGACAGATCGCCGGGCACACCTGGGCGGGCTACGACCTGCCCGAGCTGATGGGCAGCTATCTTGCCCAGTACGGCGAGCCGCCGGAGTTCAGCTACATCGCCTCGGACAATGAGTCCTTCGAGAAGATCCGCGCCGGATTCGCGCCCGACTTCATCCATCCCGGCAGCTACATCGTGCGCCGCTACGTCGATGCCGAACTGGTCCAGCCGATCGACACCAGCCGGCTTTCGAACTGGGCGACCCTGGCGCCGGGCATCAAGGACATCGACGGCGCGGTGGTCGACGGCACGCGCTACTTCGTGCCCGCGGAGTTCGGCAATTCCAGCCTGCTCTACCGCACCGACATGGTCGACGAGGGTTACCTGAAGGAGAACTCCTGGGCGATCCTCTACGACGATGCCTATGCCGGAAAGATGGCCTGGTACGACAGCTCGCCGGTCACCGTGGCCGTGGCTGCGCTGATGAAGGGCTACGACAACATCTGGACGCTCTCGGACGACGAACTCGCCGACGTTGCGACCCTGATGGCCAAGCAGCGCGACCTGACGCTTTTCTACTGGAGCGACGTGACGCAGATGGAACAGGCGATCGCGGCAGGCGAGATCGCGGCGGCCTATTCCTGGAACCAGTCCTTCGTCCAGCTCCAGCAGCAGGGCCTGCCCGTGGGTTACATGGTGCCCAAGGAGGGCGTCTTTGCCTGGGGCTCGGGTTTTGTCATCCACAAGGATGCGAGCGACCTCGACGCCGTCTACAGCTACATCGACGCCTGGATCTCGCCCGAATCGGGCGCCTGGCTGATCGACAACTACGGCTACGGCAGCGCCAATCTCGCGGCCTACGACCTGCTCAGCCCCGAGCGGCTGGGCGAACTGGGCTTTGCCGATCCCGAGACGCTGATCGCCAACACGATCTTCTTCCCGGCCATGGAACCCGCATACGAGGCCAAGTACGAGACGCTCTACCAGGACGTCCGCGCGGGCGCCTGACCCGGCAAGACGCGTATGGAAGAACGGGCCGGCGGGGGCAGCTCCGCCGGCCCTTTTTCCTGGCTGCACGTTCCCATTGCCCCCGACAGTCGGAACCCGGATAACACGACCTCACCATCGGGGGATGGCCGGTGTCCGATCACGCCAAGGGACTGCTGCTGACGTCGCTGGGCGTGCTGGTCATCACGCCCGACGCGCTGCTCATCCGGCTCATCGAGGTCGATCCCTGGACACTGGCATTCTGGCGCGGCCTGCTCTCGGCGATCGGCCTGGCGGCCGGCCTTGCCCTGGTCTACCGCGGCCGCTTCCTGCCCATGATGCTGGGCATCGGCGCCATGGGGCTGGTGATCGGAGGCGTCTTCGGCCTGGGCACCGTCACCTTCGTCTGGGCGATGACCCACACGAGTGCTGCCAACACCCTGCTCATCGTCTCGACCGGCAGCATGTTCGGCGCGCTCTTCTCCTGGCTGCTGATGCGCGAGAGGCTCGCCCGGCGCACGCTGCTTGCCATGATCGGCACGCTGGCCGGCCTGCTGGTGCTGGTCGCCGGCGACCTGGGCAGCGGCCACTGGGACGGCGATCTCGCCGCGCTCGCCACCGCGGCGCTGGCCGGCCTCACCTTTTCGCTGATCCGCAAGCATGCCGGGATCGACATGGTGCCGGCGCTGATCTTCGGCGGCCTCGTCACCGCTGCGGTCGCCCTGCCCTTTTCGGCGCCGGCAACGGTGATGGGCGAGGATATCGTGCTGCTGGCGACGATGGGCCTTGCCATGATGCCGCTGGCCTTTGCCCTGCAGTTCGTCGGCGCGCGCTACATCCCGGCGGCCGAGGTCGCCCTGCTGATCCTGCTCGAGGCGGTGCTGGCACCGCTGCTGCTCTGGCTGGTCCTTGCCGAACATCCCGGGCCGACGGCCCTGCCGGGCGGCGCCATCGTGCTCGCCTCCCTGGGCCTCAACGCCGCCTGGGGCCTGCGGCGCGGCCGCAAGCTGCTCAGGTGACGCCCGAGCGCCGGGCGTAGGCGGGATCGCGCCAGGCGCCCGAGTCCAGGACGTCGCGCAGCACCTCGACGGCGTTCCAGACATCGGCAAAGCCGATGTAGAGCGGCGCAAAGCCGAAGCGCAGGATGTCGGGCGCACGGAAATCGCCGACGACGCCGCGGGCGATCAGGGCCTGCATGACGGCGTAACCCTGGTCGTGGCGGAAGGAAACCTGGCTGCCGCGGCCCGCCGCGTCCCGGGGGGCGGCCAGCGCCAGGCCGGAGTCCGGGCAGCGTTCCTCGACAAGCGCGATGAAGAGATCGGTGAGCGCCATGCTCTTCTGCCGCACGGCGGCCATGTCGATGCCGTCGAAGGCATCGAGCGCGGCGACCAGGGCGCGCATCGAGAGGATCGGCTGGGTTCCCGTGAGCATGGCCGCGATGCCCGGCGCGGCAACGTAGTCGGGAGAAAAGGCGAAGGGATCGGCGTGGCTCCACCAGCCCGAGAGCGGCTGACGCAGGCCGTCGTGATGGGCACGGGCGACGTAGAGGAAACCCGGCGCGCCGGGTCCGCCGTTGAGGTACTTGTAGCTGCAGCCCACGGCGAAATCGGCGCCGCAGGCGTCGAGCGTGATGGGCATCACCCCGGCACTGTGGCAGAGATCCCAGAGGATGAGCGCTCCGGCCGCATGGGCCCGGGCGGTCAGCGCCGCCATGTCGCGCAGGGCGCCGCTGCGGTAGTCGACCTGGTTGACCAGCACGACCGCGGTGTCGCCGTCGATCAGGTCCTCCAGGGTGTCCCCGTCCCTGCCCTGCAGGCGCATGGCGAGGTCCGGCCGGGTGCGGCCGACGCCGGACGCGATGTAGAGATCGGTCGGGAACCCGGCCTGTTCGGCGACGACGGCATGGCGGTTGGGCCGCAAGGCGAGTGCAGCATGCAGGCACTTGAAGAGGTTGATCGAGACGGTATCGCAGACCACGACCTCGTCGCCCCCGGCGCCGATGAGCGGCGCCAGGCGGGCGCCCAGGGTCTGCGGCAGGGCGAACCAGCCGGCCTTGTTCCAGCTCGCGATCAGGTCGCCCGCCCACTCCCCGGCCACGGCATGCTGCAGTTCGGAGAAGACCGCGAGGGGTGCCGGGCCCAGCGAATTCCCATCGAGGTAGATCAGCCCCGCGGGCAGGTGAAAACGCTCGCGCGCATGGCCCAGGGGATCGTCGGCGTCACGCGCCAGGATCTCGGGCGGCGGGCGCATCATGGTATCAGGCCGGGTCGAGCCTGGCGGGGAAGCCCGGCGCGCGCAGGTCGGTCTTCAGCGCGTCCTCGAGCAGCTTGACGATCTGGGTCGACTGGGCGTTGCCGCCGTATTCCTGGCGGCCGCGCCAGAAGATCTGCTCGACGTGGCTGGCGATCTCCAGCGGCACGCCGAACTCCTTGCCCATGTCGTGGGCAAAACCCAGGTCCTTGCAGGCAAGGTCCATGGTGAAGGCGACGTCGTAGCTGCCGTTGAGAATGAGCTGGCCCTCGGTCTCGTGGACGAAGCTGTTGCCCGAGGAGGCCTTGATCGCCTCGAAGGCCTGGCCAAGGTCGAGGCCGCCGCGTTTGGCCAGCATCAGGGCCTCGCCGCAGGCCACAAGGTGGATGAAGGCCAGCATGTTGGTGATGACCTTGATCACCGAGGCGCTGCCCAGCGGACCCATGCGGAGAATCTTGCCGCCCATCGCCTGGAAGGCCGGCAGGTGGGCATCGAACAGCGCCTTGTCGCCGCCGACCAGCACGGTGATCTCACCGGCCGCGGCGCGGTGGACGCCGCCAGTGACGGGGGCTTCCAGCATGGAGACACCCTTGTCCTGGGCCAGCTTGACCAGGCGCTCGACGTCGTGACGGTCGCTGGTCGACATGTCGATCCAGACCAGACCCGGCCCGGCGCCTTCCAGGATGCCCTTGCTGCCGGCAACCACGGCATCGACCGCTGCCGGCGAGGGCAGGCAGGTGAAGACGGCATCGCAAGCGGCCGCGACCGCGGCGGGCGTGTCGGCCCAGGTCGCTCCCCTGGCGATCAGGTCGGCGGCGGCCTCCTTGTGGAGATCGTTGACCGTGAGGTCGAAGCCCTCGCGCAGCAGGCTGCCGGCGAGGAAGGCGCCGAGGTTGCCGAGGCCGATGAATCCGTAGCGCATGGTGGTGGTGGTGTCCATGACAGTTGTGGGGCGTTCAGGCGAAGTCGGCAGGGAAGTCGCGCATTTCCAGGTGCAGCGCGCTGCCCGTGTAGGGATTGGCCTCCGCGACCGCCTCGTCGAGTTCGACGCCCAGGCCGGGTTCGCTGGAGGGAATGACGAAGCCGTCCTCCCACTGCATCGGCTTCTTCAGGATCTCGCTGTGGAAGCCGCCCCACTGCTGGATGCTCTCCAGGATGAGGAAGTTGGGGCTGCAGGCGGCAAGCTGGGCGTTGGCCGCACCCTCGATCGGGCCGCAGTAGAGGTGCGGGGCGATCTGGGCGTAGTGCGCCTCGGCCATGCCGGCGATCTTCTTGGCCTCGAGCAGGCCGCCGACCCGGCCCAGCGCCATCTGCAGGATGGAGGCAGCACCCGTCGCCAGGACGCGGGCGAACTCGTACTTGGTCGCCAGGCGCTCGCCTGTTGCCACGGGGATCGAGGTGGCGCGCGCCACCATGGCCATCTGCTCGGGCATCTCGGGCGGCGTCGGTTCCTCGAACCACAGGGGGTCGTAGGGCTCCAGCCGCTTGGCCAGGCGGATGGCGCCCGAGGTGGTGAACTGGCCATGGGTGCCGAACAGCAGGTCGGCGCGCGTGCCGACGGCCTCGCGCAGCTTCTTCACGAAGGTCTCCGACAGTTCCAGGCGCTCCAGGGAGGGCTGCCTGGGATCGAAGGCCGAGGACGGGCCGGCAGGATCGAACTTCACCGCGGTGAAGCCCTGCTTGACGTATTCGGCGGCGCGTTCGGCCGAAAGGTCGGGGTCCTCGTAGACGTCCGTGGTGTCGCCGTCCTGGGGATAGATGTAGGTGTAGGAACGCAGGCGTTCGTGCACCTTGCCGCCGAGCAGTTCGTAGACCGGCTTCTCCACCGCCTTGCCGACGATGTCCCAGCAGGCCATCTC
Organism: Pseudomonadota bacterium; assembly: GCA_027592745.1. Taxonomy (GTDB): domain Bacteria; phylum Pseudomonadota; class Alphaproteobacteria; order SP197; family SP197; genus CALGGB01. The sequence goes on from JAQCLG010000031.1 coordinate 28,989, forward strand.
CAGCCCCGAAAGCACCGCGATCAGCGAGAGCTCCGGGCGCATGCTGTAGCCGCTGCCGTAGATGTTGCGCCACATCGTCTCGATGCGGAACGGATCGGTGCCGATGACGTGGCGCTGGGCGATGTCCTCGACCATGGCCGCCACGACATGGGGAGAGAAGGTCGCAGTGTAGACCTCGCCGTAACCGACGATGCCGTTGTCGGCGGTGAGCTTGAGAAAGACGAAATACTGGCCGCCGAAATGGGGCGGGGGATTGCCGACCACAAAGGTCTTGATGTCGGTGATCTTCATGGTCGCGCCTCCTGCACAGGCGCGGACTCAAGCCGAACACGGGCTCGGGCGCAACCGAAACCGGGTGCTGCGCCGAATGCAAGAAAGGTCAGCCCCCTTGCCCCGGAACGGCAAACGGCCCGTGTCGCGATGACACGGGCCGCTGCCGCAAGTCAGGAGGCG
>JAQCLG010000205.1 GCA_027592745.1 Pseudomonadota bacterium
TGGAAGGTCGCCATCAGGGGGAAACGCGGGCCCTTCACCAGGACGTCGCCGTCGCCGGTGCAGACGAACATCTCGGTGCTGTCGGGGTCGTAGGAGACTTCCGCGCCGTCCTCGCGCCAGAGGCAGACGTTGAGCCAGAAACGCAGGCCCCATTCGCCGTGCCTGAGGGTCTTCCAGCCGATGGTGATGGCGCCGTCGGCACGCCGCGCCATGGTGACGGCAAGGCGGGTGCCGCCGTGTTCGACCTCCAGTGCGATGTGGTCGGGGCCGAGCGTGCGCGGGCCGAGTTTCACCCCATGACGGTGACCGGGCGGCAGGCGCGTGAAGCTGGCGGCGGCGTCGGAATAGGCGGTGAGCGCGACATGGGTGCCGCTGGGCAGGTGGATCATCTCTGCCGGGTAGACGGCATCCCAGGTGTTCCACCAGCGGTCGGGGCGAACCTTCTCGAACAACACCTCAGGGCCTCCAGTTTGCGAGGACATCGTCGGTCGAGCCGATCTCGATCTGGTCCTCGAAGCGGCGATAGACATGGGCCAGTGCCGCCTCGTGGGAGGCGGGGTTGGAGCCGTGCACGGCGTCGGAGGGCACGATGACGCGGTAGCCGCGGTCCATGGCCGACATGACGGTGCCGAGCACGCAGACGTCGGTCTCGACACCTGAGCAGATGACGGTGCGGCAGCCCATCTCGTCGAGCATGGCGCAGAACTGGGGGCTCTCGAAGGCCGAGTAGGTCGGCTTGTCGGCGATGCGCGCGGGCGGCACGAAGGCCTTGAGTTCCTCGACGACGTCGATGATGTCGGCCCCGGCGATGCCCGTGGTGACGCTGGTCCAGCGCTCGTAATAGGCGCGCCAGTGGCCGAGCGCCTGGTCGGGGGTCTCCGGCGTGGTGAAACGGGTGAAGACGGTGCGCGCCGGGGCGTGTTCGGTGAGCCTCAGAATCGCCGGCAGGATCGTGGGGATCGAGGCCGTGTGCCAATCCGTCTTCTCGGCGAACAGGCGCTGGATGTCGATGCAGACGTGGACGGCGTCGGGCCCGATCGGCTTGATCTCCTGCATCATTCCTCCACGACGACGGTGTGTTCGGGGGACCACTCCAGCACGACGCCCTCGCCCGCGCCATGGATGCGCTCGCCGGCGTTCTGGCGGAAGGCGCGCTGCACGCCCGCCGCGGTCTCGACGATGTAGGTGACGCTGGTGCCCGAAAAGACGCCCTGGATGACGCGGCCCGCGACGCGGTTGCAGGCTTGCCCCGAGGGTTCGGCCAGGATGCGCACCTTCTCGGGGCGCACGGCGACCACGGCGGGCGAACCCTGGCCCGGCAGGGCGCTGCGCGGGGTGACCGGGCCGACGCCATCGACCGCGACGGCGCCGTTCTCGACACGGCCGCGCAGGATGTTGGCATCGCCCAGGAACCCGGCGGCAAAGACGCTGCCGGGGTTCTCGTAGATGTCGTGGGGCGCGCCGACCTGGACCAGCCTGCCGTCGTTGATGATGGCGATGTGGTCCGAGAGGGTGAGCGCCTCCTCCTGGTCGTGGGTGACGAAGATGGCGGTGATGCCGACGGCGCGCTGGATCTGCTTCAGCTCGATCTGCATCTCCTGGCGCAGGCGCTTGTCGAGCGCGCCGAGCGGCTCGTCGAGCAGCAGGACCTTGGGCTCGGTGACCATGGCGCGGGCGAGCGCGACGCGCTGCTGCTGGCCGCCCGAAAGCTGGCGCGGCTTGCGCTCCTCCATGCCCGGCAGGCGCACCAGATCGAGCATGCGGTGGACACGCTCGCGGGCTTCCGCGCGGGAAACCCCGCGCACCGAAAGGCCGAAGGCGATGTTGTCGAAGACGCTCATGTGCGGGAAGAGCGCGTAGTTCTGGAAGACCATGCCGATATTGCGCCGGTGCACCGGGGTGTGGGCGATATCCTGGCCATCGAGCAGGATCTCGCCGGCCTCGGGTTCGACGAACCCGGCGACGGCGCGCAGCAGCGTGGTCTTGCCGCTGCCCGAGGGACCGAGCAGGGCGAAGAAATTGCCCTCGGGGAAGACCAGCGAGACGTCGTCGAGCGCACGGACCTCGCCGTAACGCTTCGTGACGTGGCGGGCCTCGACGACGCTCATCGCTCGCCCCCGAACTTCGAGAGGCGGGCGAAGGCCAGCATGATGCCCATGGAGACGAAGATGACGAGCGTGGAGATGGCGTTGACCTCCGGCGTGAAGCCCTTGCGGATGGCGGAGAAGATCTCGACCGGCAGCACGGAGGTGCCGGGCGCGGCGAGGAAGTAGGAGATGACGAACTGGTCGAAGGAGACCGCGAAGGCAAACAGCGCCGCCGCGATGATACCGGGCATCAGCACCGGCAGCGAGATGCGCCAGAAGGCCTGCAGGGGCGTGGCGCCCAGGCTCGCGGCGGCCTCCTCCAGTTCGGGACCGAAACTGGCCATGCGCGCGCCCACGACGATGATGACATAGGGCAGCGAGAGCGCGATGTGGCCCAGCAGCAGGGAATGCAGGCCGCGCCCGATGCCGGTCCAGAAGAAGAAGACCAGCATGGCGGTGCCGATGATCAGCCAGGGGATGGTGATCGGCGGGAACAAAAGGAGCTGCATCACGGTGCGCCCGCGGAAGCGGAAGCGGCCGAGCGCAAAGGCCGCCATGGTGCCGATGGTGGTGGCGACCACCGTGTTGGCAAGGGCGATCCAGACGCTGTTGAAGCTGGCGGTGAGCAGCCGCTCGTTGCCGGCAAGCGCCTCGTACCACTTGGTCGAGAACTCGAACGGCAGGGCGTAGTGGACGGATTCGTTGAAGCCCATCAGCGCCAGCACGGCGATGGGCACGTAGAGGAAGACGAGGATCAGCGCCAGGAAGATACGGCCCATGCCGTCGGCGATCCGGGGGAGGAGATGGCGGCTCATGCCCTCACCCTCCCATGGCTGCGCCATGGGCCCCTCCCTCTCCCGCTCGCGCGGGCGAGGGGCAGGGGTGGCCTGTCCCGGCCCCTCTCCCACGTGTGGGAGAGGGAGGGACCCGCCGCGAAGCGGTGGGAGGGTGAGGGCCGGTTCATGCCGTCCTCATGCGGTCTTTGAGGAAGGGGTAGGAGACGGCCAGGATCAGCAGGACGATGGCGAGCAGGATGAAGGAGAGCGCGCCGCCGAGCGGCCAGTTGGAGACGACGGTGAACTGCTCCTCGATCACCGTGCCGATGACCACGCCCTGGGTGCCGCCCAGCAGCTTGGGTTCGAAGAAGGAGCCGATCACGGGGACGAAGATCAGCACGGCGCCGGCGGCGATGCCGGGGATCGCCAGCGGCAGGACGATGCGCCAGAGGATCGTGGCGGCCGAGGCGCCGAGCGAGCGGGCGGCCTCGATCAGGCTGTCGTCGAGGGCCTGCAGCGAGAGGTAGCAGGTGAGGATCATGTAGGGCAGGTAGGAGTGGACCAGGCCGATGATGACGGCGTTCCAGGAATCGGCGAGATCGATCGCCGGCGCGCCGGGGAAGACGAACTGCACGGCGCCGTCGAGCACGCCGCCCGGGCGCAGCACCACGGTCCAGGAGAAGATGCGCACCAGGGCGTTGGACCAGAACGGCAGGACGACGAGCAGGAACAGCGCCTCGCGCCAGCGCCCCCTGATGCGCTTGGCCAGGACATAGGCGGCGGGGAAACCCAGCACCAGGCAGATCACGGTGACCTGCAGGCCCATTTCCAGCGAACGCCAGGTGAGGTCCTGCATGTAGGCCTTGGTGAAAAAGGCCTCGTAGTGCTTGAGCGTGAACTCGGCCTCGTGGCGCCCGAACGGCCCCTTCTTCTGGAAGGAGAACCAGAGCATGGCCGAGAGCGGCAGGAAGATGGTGAGCGTCAGCCACAGGTAGGCCGGCCCCGTGAGGCCGGCGATCGCCCAGCGCCGCCTGGTCTCAGCCCGCATGGGTCATTGCCCGCATGATGGTTGCCCCCGAAACGCAGACGGGGCCCGCTCGCGTGCGGGCCCCGTCCCCGATCAACTGCCTACTCGGCGAAGTAGGCCTTGGTCTCTTCCCAGACCTCGAGGAACTCCTCGCGCTTCTCGTCCGAGAGCGGTGCCATGAACTGCAGGTTGTCCGTGGCGCCGTGACGCGAGAGCACGACCTTGTTGAAGGCGGTGTCGGGCAGCATGTCCATGGCCGAGGGGTTGGCCGAGGCGGGCGCGCCGGCCTCGGTGTCCCAGCGGACGTAGAAGTCGGCGCTGTCCATGTAGTCGATGAAGGCATAGGCGGCATCGAGGTTGGGCGCGTCGGTCGCGATCGAGAGACCGTCGAGCCAGGCGATGGCGCCCTCGTCGGGGATGAAGAAGCCCACGGGCAGGCCGAAGGCCGTGGCGCTGCGCGAGGCCGAACCCGACCAGTAGACCGAGACGTCGAAGGAATCGGCCGAGAACTCCTTGTTCCACTCGTCCTCGGAGGACCAGTAGGTGCGGATCTGCGGCTTGAGCTCGCGCAGCTTCTGGCGGATCAGCTCCATGTCGGCCGGGTCGTTCATGTTCTGGCCGGTGGCGATGGCCGCGATGGCGACGTTCTCCACCGAATCGTCGCGCAGGCCGACGTTGCCGGCGTACTGGGGGTCCCAGAGGATGTCGATCGAGGTGCCCGGCTCGACCTCGGTGGTGTCGAAGGCGATGGAGGTCAGGCCCCAGGTCCAGGCGACGCCGTAGACCTGGCCGTCATAAGCAAGGTCGGGCGCATCGCGCAGGCCCGGCGAGAGGGCCGCGAAGTTGGTGATGCGCGCGGTGTCGATCGGCTGGATCAGGCCCTCGTCGGCGGCCTGCTGGGTGAAGGCGCTGTTGATCAGCACGACGTCGTAGGCGCCGGGGCTGGTGCGCAGCTTGGTCAGCATCTCCTGCTCGGAGTTGAAGTAGTCGTGCACGACCGTGACGCCGGTGGCGGCCTCGAAGGCCTCCATGGCCCAGGCCTCGTCGGTGCCGTAACCCTGCCAGTTCAAGACATGTAGTTCCTCGGCCTGCGCCAGACCGGCCGTCAGGGCCAGAGCCATGGCAGCCGTCGTCAGAAGCCCTGCGTTGCGCATCTTGTTCGTTCCTCCCGGATTTTCATTGTGCACCGCAGCGAAAGCCCGTCCCGCCAGCGTGTGCCGGCAAACGCTTGCATGCGGCCCGGAACGAGTCAACGCGAGGCGTCGTTTCCGGCGCA
>JAQCLG010000032.1 GCA_027592745.1 Pseudomonadota bacterium
TCGAAACAGGGCCGAAGTGGGTGGCGATCCGATTCACCCTCTGGGTTCCGCATCCGAGCCGCCCTTTATCTGATATGAGTATCGGATTTATATACCTGAATAAGATGCAAACCGCATCAAATGGTTCGGTCACTTGGGAAATGCGGGTTGAATCAACGCTGCGGAGATCCTCGCAGGTCTTCGACTTCCCGGGATTTGAAGAACTCCGCGGGTTGACTAGACCATCGCACGAACTCCCGAAGTGCTCAATCCAGCGCGATTTCGGTCCACACCGGCTTGTGGTCCGAGGCGATTTCATCTTCGTCGACCCACATCTTCCGGACCTTCGGCACCAGCTCGGCACCGACGAAGCAGTAGTCCAGCCGCCTGCGGTGCATGCTGCCGTCGCCGTCGGGCCCCTCGTGGCTGATGAAGGCATTCCTGTCGTGGCCGGCAGCGACCGTGCTGTCGACGAAGCCATCGGTGTGCAGGGCGATCGGGTAGTAGGGGGAGTGGCCGGTCATGCGCCGGTACTCCTGACTGTCGGGCGTGGCGTTGAAATCGCCCATCCAGATCGCGGCGACGGGATTCTCCGGTGCTATGCCGTCTTCCTCCCACTCGTCGTCGTCGCCGTCGCTGCCGCACCAGGCGCCGCCGTCGAATGGCGTGTCGCGATGGCGCGCCAGCATGAAGTCGATCTGCGACAGGCGTTCCTCGGCGCCGATGTGGGAAAGGTGCATCGACAGCACGCGGATCGGCCCCCAGGGCGTGCGGACCATGCCTTCCAGTGCCTGGCCCTGCATGTTGTAGGGGCTGACCGTGCGCCGGTGCGGCCAGATGTGGCAGCGCGACCAGACGATGGGCAGGCGCGACAGCAGCATGCAGCCGAACTGGCGCCGCTTGTTGACCAGGCGGCCGTCGCCGTCGCGATAGCTGGCATCGGTGTCGAATCCGGCGCCGAACACCCAGTGATGGTCGGGCAACAGTCCGGCCAGGATGGCGACCTGGTCGTCGTCGTTGGTCCGGCTCCAGTGCCGCTCGACCTCCTGCAGAGCGATCACGTCGGCGTCCTGCATGACGGCGGCGACACGCGGCAGGTCATAGGTCTCGTCCAGGCCGATGCCGTACTGGATGTTGTAGGAAAGGAACTTCAAGGCGGTGTCTCCGGCTGGATGCGGCAGCTTGCCAGTGTGGCATGGCGCGGGGCGGGCGCGCACCTGCGCAGGGTTGTTGGCGTTGCGGGCGCCTGCCGCTAGGCTCCCACCGGTCAGCGACAGGGGAATGACGCGATGGTCGACAAGAACGTGAGCGACGCCATCCTGGCGGCGGTGGAGCAGGGTTTCGACGAGCAGGTCGTCTTCACCCAGGACCTCGTGCGCCTGCCGTCCCTGCGCGGCCGCGAGGCCACCGCCCAGGATTTCCTCGCCCGCGAACTCAAGAAGCGCGGCTTTGCCGTCGACCGCTGGAAGATCGACGTCGCCGACATCGAGAACATGCCCGGCTACTCGCCCAAGCTCGACGGCTACGAGGACGCCTATGTCACCGTCGGCAGCCTGCGCTGCGACGCGCCCCAGGGCCATTCGCTCATCATCAACGGCCACATCGACGTCGTGCCCGAAGGCCCCCACGAGATGTGGTCGACCCCGCCCTTCGATCCCGTCATCAAGGACGGCTGGATGCACGGGCGGGGCGCCGGGGACATGAAGTCGGGCTGGGTCTGCGGCCTTTTTGCCCTGGAGGCGCTCAAGCGCGCCGGCTATCGCCCCGCCGCCGACGTCGCCATCGAGGCGGTGATCGAGGAGGAATCCACCGGCAACGGCGCGCTCGCCTGCCTGCAGCGCGGCTACCGCGCCGATGCCGCGCTGATCCCCGAGCCCATGGGCAACGCGGTCATGCGCAGCCAGGTCGGCGTCATGTGGTTCCACTGCGTCGTGCGCGGCCATCCCGTCCACGTCGCCTATGCCGGGCGCGGCGCCAACGCCATCGAGGCGGCCTACCGCCTTATCGGCGAACTCCACACCCTGGAGGAGGCCTGGAACAAGCGCGGCCACGAGGCCTACGCCAAGAACGATCATCCGCTCAACTTCAACGTCGGCAAGATCGAGGGCGGCGACTGGGCCTCCAGCGTTCCGGCCTGGTGCCGTTTCGACATGCGTGTCGGCGTCTTCCCCGGCCAGGACCTCGCGACTGCGCGCAAGGAGGTCGAGACCTGCCTGGCCGAGGCCGCGCGCAAGGACCCGTTCCTGGCCAACAACCCGCCCGAGGTCGTCTGGGACGGCTTCCAGGCCGAGGGTTTCATCCAGCAGCCGGGGACAGAGGTCGAGGAGACCCTGGCGGCCAGCCACAAGGCGATCTTCGGCGCCGAGATGGAGGAGAGGGCGCTGACCGGCACGACCGACGCCCGCTTCTTCGGCCTCTACGCCAAGATGCCGGCGCTGGTCTACGGCCCCATCGCCGAGAACATCCACGGCTTCGACGAGCGCGTCGACCTGCAGTCGTGCAAGGACGTGACCAAGGCGATCGCGCTCTTCATCGCCGACTGGTGCGGCCTGCGCCCGGCCTGAGGAAAGGAGCCAGCGATGGCCGGCAAACGGCCGAGTTTCGCCGACAAGGCCCCCGATCTCTCGCGCGAGACCAGCCAGAGGGTCCTGGCCGATTGGGTGCGGAGTGCGCTGCGCCTGGACCGTCCCGATATCCTGCATGCCGCCGTGCGTCAGCTCTGCCGCTGCCAGGACATGAAGATCGTCGATCCCCTGGAGCGCGCCTTCACTGCGAACCTGCTGGCGCTGGAGCAGGCGCTGGCCGATGATTCGGCGACCCGCCGGCGCATCGTGCGCACCCGCAAGAAGCTGGAACGCGACGGCGCCGAAGCGGTGCTGGCCGACCTCGTCCTGAAGGCGAACGCCTCGGACGCCTTCCTCAGGATGGTCGCCTTCGGCCAAGTCGAGAACACGCCCGAGGCCCTTGTCCTGGACCATGCCGGGCGATTCGATGGCGCGGTGGCCGAGGCCGCGCGCGCACGCCTGCAGGAGTACGGCTACGATGCTCTCCAACCTTCCTGAAACGCCCAAGACCCACCGTCCGGCCATTCGCGGGCGCCACTGGGCGGTCTCGACCAACCATTCCCTGGCCTCGCTCGCCGCCAGCCGTATCCTCGACAAGGGCGGCAACGCCATCGACGCGGGCGTCGCGGCAGGATTGTGTCTGGGCGTGCTGCAGCCCGACATCGTCGGGTCGACCGGGGTGGCACCGATCATCGTCTATCTCGCCGAGACCGACGAGGTGGTGACGTTGTCGGGGCTGGGGCGCTGGCCGCGGGCGGCATCGCCGGAGTTTTTCATGGAGCACCACGGCGGCGACCTGCCGCTGGGCGTCCTGCGCTGCGTCACGCCGGCCGCGATCGACGCCTGGTGCCAGGCGCTGGAGCGCTGGGGCACCATGACATTCGGCGAGGTCGCGCTGGCGGCGCAGGAACTGGCGGCGGGCGGTTTCGCCATGCACCGGTTGCTGGCCGAAACCATCGCCGAGGACGAGGACCTCTACCGCACCTGGGAGAGTTCCGCGGCGGTCATGCTGCCGGACGGGCGGCTGCCGCAGGTCGGCGAACCCTTCGTGCAGGCCGATCTCGGCCGCACCTTCGACCGGCTGATCGCGGCGGAAGGCCTTGCCGGCGGCGGCCGGGAGGCCGGCATCCGCGCCGTGCGCGACGAATTCCACGAGGGTGCCGTCGCCCACGACATCATGGCCCATTTCGAGGAACAGGGCGGTCTGATGACCGCGGCCGACCTGGCGGGGTTCCGCAGCGGCGTCGAGGCGCCCGAGCGCATCGCCTTCGGCGACTGGGAGGTGTTCACCTGCGGCGCCTGGAACCAGGGGCCCATAATGCTTGAAATGATCATGCTTTATGAGCAACTTAGCGACGATTTCTCAGAGTTTGGTTCACTCGACTACGTGCATCGCATGACTGAGCTCAAGAAACTCGCCTTTGCCGATCGCGAGGCCTATTTCGGCGATCCCGAGTTCGTCGACGTGCCGCTCGACGACCTGCTCTCGCCGGGTTACGCGGCCGAGCGGGTGAAGGCGATCGACCCGCGCAGGGCCTGCCCGGACCTGCCGCGCGCCGGCGAAACCCGCCTGGGCCGCCCCGACACGCCCTGGGTCTGGGAAGCCACCGCCAGCACGCAGCGCAATCGCACCCACCAGGACACGACCTATCTCTGCGTCGTCGATGCCGCGGGCAACGCCATGTCGGCGACCCCTTCGGACGGCTACAGCACGGCGCCGATCATTCCCGGCCTGGGTTTCTGCGTTTCCACCCGCGGCGACCAGAACTGGCTCGATCCGCGCCATCCCAGCGTGCTCGCCCCCTGGAAGCGGCCACGCCTGACGCCGACCCCGGCGCTGGCAAAGAAGAACGGCAAGCTTGCCTTCCTCTTCGGCACGCCCGGCGGCGACGTCCAGACCCAGGCCATGCTGCAGGTATTCCTGCTGCACGCCGTCCATGGCCTCGACCCCCAGGCCGCCATCGAGGCGCCGCGTTTCTCGACCGAGAGTTTCCCGGGTTCCTTCTGGCCCCACACCCACAAGCCCGGGGTGTTGCGCCTGGAGCCGGGCCTGATGCACCACGCCGAGGCGCTTTCGACGATGGGCCACGTCATCCAGCCCTGGCCGCCGCTGGGCTGGCGCGCCGGCGGCATTTGCGCCATAGCGGTTGACGAGACCACAGGTGACCGGGTGGCCGGCGCCGATCCGCGACGGGAGTGTTACGCCCTTGCCTGGTAACGACGAGGAACGCCCGCGCTCGGCGCGCGATGCCCTGAAGAGCACCATGGCGATCGCCCGCGAGAGCCAGCGATCCAGCCGCCGCAACATCCTGATGATCGTCGCGATCGTCGTGGTGGTAGTGATCGCGCGCCAGATGGGTTTCCTGGGCGAGGGTTTCCAGGGCACGCCGCGCGACATCGTCGATGTCGCGGCCTTCGATGCCGCCCTTGCCGAGCTTTCTTTCGTTCCGGTGCTCGACGGCAACGGCCAGGGCGTGCGGGTCGTGGAGTTCTTCGACTACCGCTGCGGCCATTGCCGCAGCATGGCGGGCGTCGTCCACGATGCCCTGAACGCCGAACCCGGCTTCACCCTCGTACCCATCGAACTGCCCCTCCTGGGCCCGGAATCCTTGCTTGCGGCGCAATATGCCCTGGCCGCGGCCCTGCAGGACGGCTACGGGCCTTATCACCGTGCGCTGATGTTCTCGACCGTGCCCTTCACGCCCGAAGGGTTGGGCGATCTCGGCGCCGCCCTGGGGCTCGATCCGGTGCGCCTGGCGGCAGACGCCCAGGGCGAAGCGGTCGCCGCGGCCCTCAACGCCAACCGCCGGCTGGCCGCCTCCATCGGGGTCGACGGCACGCCGAGTTTTGTCATCGGCGACCTGCTCATCGTCGGTGCCATCGACGAAGCGAGTTTCCTCGGCCTGCTCACCGCAACCGGCCAGCCCTGAGGCCTCTCGCAGCCGTCATTTGACCCTGCGGCGCCGGGCTGGCATGACCGCGCTGACCCATCCGGAGGCTCCATGACCCGCTGCCTTTCAGTCCTGGCGTTCTGCCTTGCCCTCCTTGCCGGCGCCGCGCAGGCGCAGGAGGCCACGACCACGCTCGACCGCGAGGAGATCGAGCTGATCGTGCGCGACTACATCGCCGCGCACCCCGAGATCGTCGTCGAGGCACTGCGCGACTGGCAGCGCCAGGCCGAGGCACTGCAGGCCGAAGCTGCCCAGCAGGCACTCGCCGCACGTGCCGGCGACCTCTACGACGATGCCGAGACGCCCTATGCCGGCAATGCGCAGGGCGATGTCGTGATCGTCGAGTTCTTCGACTACCGCTGCGGCTATTGCCGCCACAGCGCCACGGATCTCTTTGCGCTGATCGACAGCGATCCCGGCGTGAAGGTCGTCTTCAAGGAGTTCCCGATCCTGGGCGAGGCCTCGCGGCTGGCCGCGCGCGCCGCGCTCGCCTCGCGCGAGCAGGACCTCTACTTCCCCTTCCACCAGGCCCTGATGCAGGCCGACATCGGCTTCAGCGAGGCCGAGATCATGGCGGTGGCCGAATCGGTCGGCCTCGACACTGCGCAGTTGAAGGCCGACATGGCCGATCCCGCGATCGACGCCTATCTGGCGCGCACCGATGCCCTGGCACGGGAACTGGGCGTCAACGGCACCCCGGCTTTCGTCATCGACGGCGCGCTTTATCCCGGTGCGCTCGATGCCGAGGACCTCGACCAGCTCGTCGCCCAGGGCCGCCAGGGCTGAGGGCACGACAAGGACACCGCGGCGCAGCGCCGCCAATCAGGTCCCTCAACCGACAACGGAGGCCATCATGGGCAAACCCGGCACCAACGGCTGGATCAACAATCCCGGTTACGAGATCTTCTTCGATGCCATCCCCGCCGAGGTGCGGGTCGAGTTCGGCGGCGCCACCGTCGGCCGCTCCAAGGGCGCCAGGGTGATGTACGAGCTGGGCCATGCGCCGATGTACTACCTGCCGCTCGAGGACCTCGACATGGACCTGCTCGAGGCGACCGACCACGACACCTATTGCCCCTACAAGGGCCATGCCAGCTACTGGTCGATCAACGCCGGCGGCAGGAGCGTCAAGAACGCGGTCTGGACCTACGCCGATCCGCACGAGGAGATGGCGGCGCTGAAGGGCTACGCCGGCTTCTACTGGGGCCGCATGGACGGCTGGTACGAGGACGGCCAGAAGATCACCGGCCCGCGCGAGATTCCCGGCCGGATCGACACCACGACCCAGTTCAAGAAGCAGTTCCCGGCGCTGGCCGCCCAGTGGCATCCCTCGCGCAACGTCGGCATCAGCCCCTACGAGTTCGCCGCGACCAGCGGCCAGGTCGTCTGGTGGCAGGACGATGCGGGCCGCGAATGGCAGCAGGCGATCCGCGACCGCGTGCTCGAGGCCACGACCCTGCGCGGCGACGGCGACGCCCATCCCTATGGCTGATCGCGCGGCTTGATCTTCCCCGGGCGATCTGTCTTTCCTGAGACGGATCGCTCCGGAGAAGACCGCGCCATGTCCCTCGACCTCTATCTCGCCTTCAGCGCCGCCTCGGCCATCGTGCTGATGGTGCCGGGGCCGACCGTGATGCTGATCGTCGCCCATGCCCTCAAGGAGGGGCCGCGGGCCACCCTGCCGACCACCCTGGGCGTCGTTGCCGGGGATGCGCTGGCGGTGACCGTGACCCTGGTCGGCCTGGGCGCCCTGCTTGCGGCATCGGCCATGCTGTTCGACGTGCTGAAGTGGCTGGGTGGGGCCTATCTGGTCTGGCTCGGTATCCGCACGCTCATGGAGAAACCCGCCGCCACGGAGAATGCCGCCGCCCGGCCCGCTGCAAGTTCCCGCCGTCTCGCCGGGCGTGCCTTCATCGTCACCGCGCTCAATCCCAAGAGCATCGCCTTCTTCGTCGCCTTCCTGCCCCAGTTCGTCGATCCGGCGGCGGCGCTGGCGCCCCAGCTTCTCCTCATGGGCATCACCTTCGTTGCGCTGGCCGGCCTCAACACGCTGGCCTACGCCTTCGCCGCCTCCCGTATCGCCCGCCACCTGACACGCCCGCTCTGGCAGTCGGCCATGCGCTGGTCCAGCGGCCTGGTCCTCATCGGCGCCGGCCTCATGACCGCCGCCATGCGCCGCGCGTAAGGCCGCGGCTGGCGCCGAAGAGGAGCGAGACCTAACAGAAGGCACTGTCGTCCTCCGGCTTGACCGGAGGACCCATGCTGTAACCTCGCGCCCTGCACGCCCTGCACGCCCTGCACGCCCTGACACCGTGGCACCACCCGCCAGGTCACAGCATGGACCCCCCCGCCTGTGCGGAGGGTGACAGGTAGCGGGGGAAAGCGCGCCAGCGATGGAACACGATCTTCTGTTTCTCCGCGGCCCCCGCGCCTCCGCGCGAAATGAAGCGGCTGGGCACGCGGAGCCGCGGAGCGCGCGGAGCGGGAGAAACGGCCTACCCCTCCAGCAAATCCTCCAGCGCCGCAATGCGATCGGCCTCGATCGCCGGCTTGTCCCAGCGGATGCGGCTGATGCGGGGGAAGCGCATGGCGATGCCGGACTTGTGTCGCGGCGAGCGCTGCAGGCCCTCGAAGGCGACCTCCAGCACCAGCTTGCGCTCCACCGCCGTCACCGGGCCGAAACGTTCGACGGCGTGCTTGCGCACCCAGGCGTCGAGCTGCTTGAGCTCCTCGTCGGTGAAGCCGAAATAGGCCTTGCCGACCGGCACCAGCTCCTCGTCCCTCCAGACGCCGAAGGTGTAGTCGGAAAAGAACGAACTCCTCTTGCCGTGGCCGCGCTGGGCGTACATCAGCACCGCGTCCACCAGGTGCGGGTCGAACTTCCACTTGAACCACGGTCCCTTGGGCCGGCCGGGCACATAGGCGCTGTCACCGCGCTTGAGCATCACGCCCTCGACCGCCTCGCCGGTCGCGCCGGCGCGGATTGCCGCCAGTTCCTCCCAGCTCTCGAACGGCACCATGGGCGAGAGGTCCATGCGCGGATGGCCATGGGCGGCATGCCATGCCTCCAGCCGGCCCCGGCGCGTGTCGAAGGGCAGGGCGCGCAGGTCCTGCCCGCCCTCGACCAGCAAATCGTAGAGCCGGATGTGGGCGGGATGGCTGCCCGCCAGCTTGGCCGTCACCGTCTTGCGGTTGAGCCGTTTCTGCAGGTCGGCGAACGGCGCCACCAGCCCCTCGCGCACGACCAGCAGCTCGCCGTCCAGCGTCGCCTCGATCGCCGGGCCATCGAGCAGGTCGGGAAAGGCGGCGCCGATCTCCTCGCCAGTGCGCGAATAGAGCCGCAGCCGACCGGATTCGCCCACGACCTGGACACGGATGCCGTCCCATTTCCACTCGGCGCGGAAGTCGGCGGGATCGAGGCGTTCGAGATCGTCCTCGTCCAGGGCGTGGGCCAGCATCACCGGCCGGAAGGCCGCCGAATGGGCGGGATCGGGCCGCTCGCCCTTGCCCTCCAGCCAGGCAAAGAGGTCGCTGTAGGGTGCTGCGACCGCGTGCCAGACCTCCTCGATCTCGTCGGCTTCGCGCCCGGCCCATTGGGCCAGGGCGGTCTTGGCCAGGCGCGCCGAGACGCCGACGCGCAACGCCCCGGTCATCAGCTTGATCGTCGCCCAGCGCTGGGTCGCGGTCATGGCGTCGAACCAGCCGGCGAGCAGGGCGGGCAGCGCGCTCTTGCCCGTCGTCTCGGCCTGCTCGATCACTTCCGCCACGCTCGGTACCCGGTTGGCGCCGGGCCGCTCGGGCCAGATTAGCGCGACGGTTTCGGCAAGATCGCCGACGTACTCATAGGACAGGGCAAACAGCGTCTCGTCGACCCGCTCCATGACCAGGCCGCGCACCAGCGCCGGCTTGGCCTGGCGCAGCGACAGTTCCCCGGTCAGCGCCGCCAGCGCCCAGCCGCGATCCGGGTCCGGCGTCTCGGCCAGATAGGTCGTCAGCAGGGCCAGCTTGCCGTTGCGCCCGGGCTGGAACGAAAGCGCGTCGAGCAGCTCCGCGAAGGCCTTCATGAACGGGCCTTCATTCGGCGTCGTCCTCGTAGCCCTGCAGGCGCAAGGCGCGGGCATCGAAGCCGCGTTGCATCGCGGCATGAATCAGCGCCTCCTCGGCCCCGTGGGTCACCCAGACATGGGGTGCGCCGACATCGTCGAGGGTACGATTGAGTTCGTCCCAGTCGGCATGGTCGGAGATCACCAGCGGCACCTCGACCGCGCGCTGGCGTGCCCGCGCCCGCACCCGCATCCAGCCCGAGGCGAAACAGGGCACCGGGTCGGGCAGGCGGCGCGACCAGCGGTCGGCCAGCGTCGAGGGCGGCGCGATGACGATCTCCCCGGCCATATCCGCCTTGTCGGTCTCCAGCACCGGGCGCAGGTCGCCGAAGTCGATGCCGAAGCGCCGGTAGGTGGCGTTGATCGCATCCAGGCTGCCGTGGGTATAGATCGGCCGGTCGTAGCCGGCCTCGCGCAGCAGGCAGAGGATGCGCTGCGCCTTGCCCAGGGTGTAGGCGCCGACCAGCAGTGCGCGCTCGGGAAACACCGTGCGGGTGTGGAGAAGGCGGGCGATCTCCTCGCGGTCGTCGGGATGGCGGAACACTGGCAGCGCGAAGGTCGCCTCGGTGATGAAGAGGTCGCAGTTGACCGGCTCGAAGGCCGGGCAGGTCGGGTCGCGCCGCCGCTTGTAGTCGCCCGAGACGACGATGCGCTCGCCCTTGTGCTCCAGCACCGCCTGCGCGCTGCCCAGCACATGGCCCGCCGGCCGCAGCGTCACCGTCACGTCGCCGATGCGCACTGCTTCGCCGTAACGCGCCGCCTGCCTGTTGTCGCCGGCACGTTCGCCGTAGCGGTCCTCCATGATCGCCAGCGTCTGCGCCGTCGCCAGCACATGGCCGTGCCCGGCGCGCGCATGGTCGGCATGGCCGTGGGTGATCACCGCGCGGTCGACCGCCCGCGTCGGATCGACGAAGAACCCGCCGGGTTCGCACCACAAGCCGCCGGGGACAGGCTTCAGCCAGTTCGGGGCAGGGCTCATCGCGCTGGCCCTCTCTTCACGACGTCATCCCGGACAAGCGGCCGCAGGCCGCGCAGATCCGGGACCCATGCCGGAACCTCGCCATAAGCGCCGGCGCCCATTTCCGCGTTCCGCCGTGGGTCCCGGCGCTTCGCTGCGCGGAGCCTGCCCCGCACCTGATGCGGGGGCCGGGATGACGGAAGAGAGAGTTCATCCCTCTCCATCGTTGTTCACCTTTTGTCGCCATGCCCTATGATGCCGCCATGTCGTCCCTTGCTGCAAGAAACGAAGCGCCGCCCGTCCTGCTGCCGACCGTCTTCACAGACTGGTTCGCGGCGCGGGGCTGGCAGCCGCGTTCCCATCAGCTTGCGGTGCTGGAGGCGACCCGTTCCGGGCGCTCCTGTCTCGTCATCGCGCCGACCGGCGGCGGCAAGACGCTGGCGGGTTTCCTGCCCACCCTGGTCGACCTTGCCACCCACGGCGGCGGGCGCGGCCTGCACACCCTCTATGTCTCGCCGCTCAAGGCGCTGACCGTCGACATCAAGCGCAACCTTGAGGTCCCCGTTGCCGAGATGGCGCTGAAGCTCCGCCTAGAGACGCGCACCGGCGACACCCCCGCCCACCGCCGCCAGCGCCAGCGGCGCGACCCGCCCGACATCCTGCTCACCACGCCCGAATCCCTTGCCCTGCTGCTCTCCTACCCCGACGCGGCGACGATCTTCGGCAACCTCCGCTTCGTCGTCGCCGACGAGCTGCACGCCATGGCCGGGACCAAGCGCGGCGACCAGCTCGCCCTGGGCATGGCCCGCTTGGCGGCCATCGCGCCGGGCCATCGCCGCATCGGCCTCTCGGCGACCGTCGCCGAACCCGCCAGGCTCGAGGGTTACCTGGGGCCGTCCGGCAGGGTCGCCCGCGTCATCGGCCGCGGCGGCGTCAAGCCCGACATGCGCATCCTTATCTCGGGCGAGCGGGTGCCCTGGGCCGGTCACAGCGCCCGCCACGCCTTCGGCGAACTCTACGAGACCATCAAGGCAAACGGCACGACGCTGGTCTTCGTCAACACCCGCAGCCAGGCCGAGCTGGTCTTCCAGGAACTCTGGAAGCTGAACGAGGACGCCCTGCCCATCGCGCTGCATCACGGCTCGCTGGCGGTCGAGAGCCGTCGCAAGGTCGAGGCGGCGATGACCCGGGGCGGCCTGCGCGCGGTGGTCTGCACCTCCACCCTCGACCTCGGCATCGACTGGGGCGCCGTCGACCTCGTCGTCCAGGTCGGCGCGCCCAAGGGCATCTCGCGCATGCTCCAGCGTATCGGCCGCTCCAACCACCGCATGGACGCGCCCAGCCGCGCCCTGCTGGTGCCGGCCAACCGTTTCGAGCTGCTCGAATGCCGCGCCGCGCTGGAGGCGATCGGCGCCGGCAAGCTCGACGGCGCGCCGCGCGAGGAGGGCGGGCTCGACGTGCTCGCCCAGCACATCCTGGGCACCGCCGCATCCGGGCCCTTCGATCCCGCCGCACTCTTTGCCGAGGTCACCAGCGTGCCGCCCTATGCCGGGATCGACCGCGCGCTCTTCGACCGGATCGTCGACTATGTCGCCACCGGCGGCTACGCCCTGCGGGCCTACGATCGCTTCAAGCGCCTCTATGCCATGGACGACGGCCGCCTGCGCATCGCCAACGAACGGGTCGCCCACCAGTTCCGCATGAACGTCGGCACCATCGTCGAGGAGCCGATGCTGAAGGTCCGGCGCCGGCGCGGCCGTGTCCTGGGCGAGATCGAGGAGTACTACATCCTCGGCCTGGAGCCCGGCGCGACCTTCCTCTTTGCCGGGCGCGTCTGGGCGCTCGACGGCATCCGCGAGAACGAGGTCCTCGTCAGCCCCGCGAAGTCGCAGACCGCTCAGGTGCCGATCTACGGCGGCGGCAGGTTCCCGCCCACGACCAATGTCGCCGAGCACCTGCGCGCGATCATCGCCGACCCGGCGCGCCGCCGGCGCCTGCCGCCCGACGTTCAGGAATGGCTGCGCATCCAGCAGTACCGCTCCGTGCTGCCCCGGCCCGGCGAACTGCTCGTCGAGACTTTCCCCCGGGCACGCAAGCAGTACATGGTCTGTTACCCCTTCGAGGGGCGCCCCGCCCACCAGACCCTGGGCATGCTGCTCACCCGGCGCATGCAACGCGCAGGGCTCGGGCCGTTGGGCTTCATGTGCAACGACTACGCCCTGGCGATCTGGAGCCTGCGGCCCATCACCGCCCCCGATCCCCTGTTCGACGAGGACATGCTGGGCGACGATCTTGAGGAATGGATGGCCGAATCGAGCCTGCTGAAGCGCACCTTCCGCAACGTCGGCATCGTTGCCGGCCTGATCGAGCGGCGCCATCCCGGACGCGAGAAGAACGGCCGCCAGGTGACCTTCTCCTCGGACCTGCTCTACGACGTCCTGCGCCGCTATGAACCCGACCACGTCCTGCTCCAGGCGACCCGCCGCGAGGCCGCCGGCGGCCTGCTCGACGTCCGCCGCCTGGCCGATATGCTGGCCCGCGTGAAGGGCCACATCGTGATGAAGCCGCTGGAGCGCGTCTCCCCGCTCGCCGTGCCGATCATGCTGGAGATCTCCAAGCAGATGGTCGGCGGCGACGCCGAGGAGGACCTGCTCGCCGAAGCCGAGGAAACCCTCATCGCCGACGCCACGAGGCTGCTGTGAAGGCGCCGCGTCTTCCCTCGCCCCCTGTGGGAGAGGGTTGCGCAGCCTTGGCCCACGCGGAGCGGGGGGCCAGGCGAAGCTGGGTGAGGGGGTCCGCATCGGCATCTCGTTCCGCACCGGATCATGTCGCGCTATCGCGCTCTCGACCCCTCACCCCGACCCTCTCCCACAGGGGGAGAGGGGGAATGGCGCCATGATCCTCAACGGCGTCGCCCTGCAGCCCGATGTCTCCGGCGGCTTGTACTGGGCCGAGCGGAGCGTCTTTGTCGTCGCCGACATGCACCTGGAGAAGGGCAGCTCCTATGCCGCCAGGGGCCAGCTGCTGCCGCCCTACGACAGCCGCGCCACGCTGGCGACCCTGGCCGAGGCGCTGGCGCGGCTCCAGCCCGAGATCGTGATCTGCCTGGGCGACAGCTTCCACGACCGCCATGCCTCGGCCCGGCTCGACGCCGAGGCGCGCGGCACGCTCGCCGCCCTGGGCGCCGGGCGCCATTGGTTCTGGATCGCAGGCAACCACGACCCTGCGCCGCCCGCCGACCTTGCCGGAAGCTGCGTCGAGGCCCTGGCCGTCGGGCCGCTGGAGTTCCGTCACGAACCTGCCGCGCGGCCCGCGGCGGGCGAGGTCTGCGGCCACCTCCATCCCTGCGCCACGGTGCGGGTGCGCGGGCGGGGTTTGCGGCGGCGCTGTTTCGTCACCGACGGCCGGCGTTTGGTGATGCCCGCCTTCGGCGCCTACACCGGCGGCCTCGACATCTTCGAGCCGGCACTTTCCGGGCTGTTCCCCGGCGGCTTCGAGACCTGGGTCGTGGGCCGCGAGAAGGTGCGGCCGGTCAAGCGCGTGCATCTCTCCCCGCCGGCGCGCCTTGCGAACGGCAGCGGCGCGGGCAAGAGTGCGCCGCCAAGAGGAAAGGGCCGGCGATGACCACCGACTACAGCAAGCTGTTCGATCTTTCGGGCCAGGTGGCGATCGTCACGGGATCGAGCCGGGGCATCGGGCGTGCCATTGCCGAGGGCCTGGGCGCCCATGGTGCCAGGGTCGTGGTTTCCAGCCGCCGCGCCGAGGGCTGCGAGGAGACCGCGGCGGCGATCCGCAGGGCGGGCGGCGAGGCCATGGTCATCCCCTGCAACGTCAGCCACGAGGACCAGCTCCAGGGCCTGGTCGAGCAGACCCTGAAGGCCTGGGGCCGCATCGATTCCCTGTTCTGCAACGCCGCGGCCAACCCGCACTACGGCCCCTTCCTCGAGATCCCCGACGACATGTACGACAAGACCATGCTGGTCAACGTCCGCAACGTCATGAAACTCTGCCGCATGGTCGTGCCGGCGATGCAGGCGCAGGGCGGCGGTTCGATCGTCATCACCTCCTCGACCGGGGCGATCCGAGGCAGCGATCACCTGGGCACCTACTGCCTCACCAAGGCCGCCGACGTGCAGATGGTCAAGAACCTCGCGGTCGCCCACGGCCGCGACAACATCCGCGCCAACGCCATCCTGCCGGGCCTGGTGAAGACCCATTTCGCCAAGGCGCTGTGGGACGATCCCGCGCTGCTCGCCGAGCAGGAGCGGATCACGCCGCTGGGCCGCATCGGTGAGATCGAGGACCTCGCCGGCATCGCCGTCTATCTCGCCTCGCCGGCCGGGCGCTGGACCACGGGCCAGAGCTTCGTCATCGACGGCGGCTGGGCGGTGTTCGGAGAGTAGCCCGGTGGCACCGCGGCGCCGCCGCGATTGGCTCTGGCGGAGGATTGCGGCCGCAGGCTTCGATGAGGCAACGACAGGGAACCTGCCATGACGATGAAGAGTGATCCCGCCACCTGGTGGATGACGACCGAGGATTATGCCGCCCGCATGAAGGGCCTCTCGATCAACCTGATGGTGCGCGACGTCGAGGCGTGCGTGCCGTTCCACACCCGGGTGCTGGGCGCCACCGCCGAATTCGTCTGCGTCGACTTCGCCTCCTTCGTCTTCGGCGAGGTCAACTGGATGCTCCATGCCGACCACACCTACGACCGCCACCCGCTGCACCGCATGCTGACCGCCGACCTCGATCGCGGCGTCGGCGCCGAGCTGCGCCTGAACGGGCGCGATCCCGATGCGGCCTGCGCTGCCGCCGACCTTCTGGGCTGCAAGGTCCTCGAACCGGCCACGACCAAGGGCCACGGCACCCGCGAGGCCTTCATCCTCGATCCCGAGGGTTATCTCTGGGTGCCCACGATTCTGGCACCCCCGATCCTGCCGTGATTGCATCGGCGGGCGCGGCGACGTAAACAACCTGTCAGATCACTAAACAGGAGTCCGTCCATGGCCGTTGCCGCAGAGAAGACCAAGGCCGCCCACGACCTCATCGCCGAAGGCGCGCCGATTCCCTCCCAGGCGCGCTTCCGTTCGTTCTCGGAAAGCACCGCCGAGGACTGGGCCGCGATCCTCTCCAAGGGCGGCGAGCACAAGAGCCATGTCCTGGAACTCTGCCTCGAACACCTCGACAAGCTGAAGCAGCCCGAGCCGGGTTATCCCGTCGACCGCTACGAGCACAGCCTGCAGACCGCCACGCGCGCCTGGCGCGACGGCCAGTCCGGCGACGACCAGATGATCGCTGCCGCGCTGCTGCACGACATCGGCGATTTCTTCGCGCCCTACAACCACGGTGAATTCTGCGCCGCCATCCTCAAGCCCTATGTCCGCCCGGAGATTTTCTGGACGGTCAAGCACCACGAGATGTTCCAAGGTTATCACTTCTTCCATCACCTGGGCGGCGACCGCAACGCGCGCGACGCCGTGCGCGATCATCCCTTTGCCGAGACCTGCCGCCGCTTCTGCGACGACTGGGACCAGACCGCCTTCGATCCGGCCTACGACACCATGCCGCTGGAAGCCTTTCTGCCGAGCCTGCAGCGCGTCTTCGCAAAGCCGCTGCGCCAGGTCTACGACCGCGTTCAGGAGAACTGAGGCAGGCCTACCAGGCCGCTTCGGCCGGGCGCGTATGTGAAACCGAGGGGCGCTGCCGCATGGCGGCGACCCGGGCGGCCAGATGCGGGCGTGCGGCGACGGCCTCCCGGCCCGGTGCCGTCGCCATGAAATAGGCCAGCATCGGTGCGGCGTGCAGGTCGGCCAGGGTGATCCTTTCGCCGCCCAGCACATCGCCTTCCGCGCCGAACCGCTCGAGGACGTCGAGCACGGTCTCGCTGCGCGCCAGGCCGGCCTCCACGACCGCCGGGTCCGTCGTGCCTTCCTGCGCGGCATCGCCGGCTAGCTGGACATAGACGTCCCAGACCATCGCGCGGTAGCCATAGGCATCGAGCAGGCCGATGACCTGGGCGGCGCGCGCCCGGCCGCGGGCATCGCGGGGCAGCAGGGGCGGGCCGTCGAAGGCCTCGTCGATGTAGCGGCAAATGGCGGCGGTCTCGAACAGCGTGAAGCCGTCGTGGGTCAGCGTCGGGATCTTGCCGAAGGGGTGGCGCGCAAGGTGTTCGGGCGGGGGACCGCCGGGAGCGAAGATGTCGACCTCCTCGTGGTCATGGGCAACGCGCTTTTCGGCCAGCGCCAGGCGCACGATCCGGACATAGACGCTGTAGGCCGCGCCATGGAGCGTGACACTCACGGCAGGGCCTTCAGGGCGGCCACGACCCGGGCGAAGACCTCGTCCCAGTCCCCGGGCGTCGACTGCCGGAAGAGGCGCGCGCTGGGATACCAGGGTGAATCCTCGCGCTGCGTCAGCCAGCGCCAGTCGGCGGTGTGGGAAAGCAGGATCCAGACCGGCTTGCCCATGGCACCGGCCAGGTGGGCGACCGCAGTGTCGCAGGCGATCACGAGATCGAGGCCGGAGATCTGCGCGGCGGTGTCCTCCAGGGTTTCCATGCGGCGCTGCATGTCGGAGATCAGGCCCACGACACCGCTCTCGGCGGCCTCGGTCACCCGCGGTCCCTTCTGCAGGCTGATCAGCGCGGTGCCCGGCACGGCCAGCAGTTCGAGGAACTTGGCAAAGGGGATCGAACGGCGCCGGTCCTCGCTGTGTTTCGGGTTGCCGGCCCAGACGATGCCGACCTTCTTCAGGCTCTGCAGCGGCGCAAACAGCTTCTGCACCTGTTCCCGTGCCTCCTCCCCCGGCGCGATGTAGGGGATGTCCGCGGGGATCGTCGCCAGACGAGTGCCGAAGACGCGGGGCAGGGAAAGCAGGCCGAGCACGGCATCGAAGGGTGGCGGCGTCTCGCCCCGCACGATCACCGCGTCGACCCCCGCGACGCGGCGCATCAGGGATTCCGAGCCCTTGTGGGTGCGCAGCACCAGGCGGCTGCAGCGTTTCCGGGCCATGGCGGCGTAACGCACGAAGTGGATCGTGTCGCCCAGGCCCTGTTCGGCCGAAAGCAGCAGCGTGCCCTCGATCGGCCGGCCGTCCCAGCGTTTCTCGGGCCAGGGTTCGGCGATCGAGGTCTTGTGCTTCCAGCGTGCCTCGTAGGCGTCCCAGCCGCGCTCGAACTGGCCGTCGGTGAGCAGGGCCAGTGCCAGGGTGAGGGCGGCATCGCCCTCCGGGTCCTGCAGGGTGACGGCGCGGTCGAGGCAGGGCACCGCTTCGGCCGGGCGCATCGCCTTGAGCAGGCAATGACCCTGGCGGAAGGCGTACTTGGCGTTTTCGGGCGCCAGGGCGCAGGCCTGCGCCATGGCTTGGGCGCCCTCGTCGAAGCGGTCGAGATCGCGCAGCGTGATGCCGATGTTGCTCCACTGCACGGCCGTGCCGGGCAGCCGCTCCAGCGCCCGGCGGAAGGCGCCCAGCGCGGCCTCGTAGCGTTCCTGCTTGTGCAGCAGGACACCGAGCTAGCGATAGATGACGCCTTCGAGCGGGGCCTGGCGCACGGCGAGATTGAGCTTGGCGATGGCCTCGTCGAGCTGGCCGGCCTGTTCGGCCACCAGCGCGGCCTTGAAGCTGTCCTGCCAGGTAGCGGCGCGGATTGCCATGGCCTTCAACCCAGGGAGGCGGCGTGCTGCACGGCGACCTCGCGCAGCGCCTGGGCCACCTGGCGGAAGACGTCGTCCCAGCGCTTGGGTTCGCTCTGGCGGAACAGGCGCATGGTCGGATACCAGGGGCTGTCGCTGCGCTCCAGCAGCCAGCGCCAGTCGGGCGAATAGGGCAGCAGCACCCAGACGGGCCGGCCCAGCGCGCCGGCAAGATGGGCCACCGAACTGTCGCACATGACGATCAGGTCGAGTTCGGCGGCAAACGCCGCGGTGTCGGCAAAGTCGTTGATCGCCGGGTCGAGGTTGGAGACCAGCGCGCCGCAGCCGCTGTCGCGCAGTTCGGCGACCCGCTCGCCCTTCTGCAGGCTGATCAGCGCGATGTTGGGCGCACGCAGCAGTTCGAGGAAGTTCTCGAAGACGAGCGAGCGGTTGGCGTCGTTGCGGTGCCCCGGGCTGCCGCCCCAGACGATGCCTACCTTCAGCCGCTTGCCCAGCGGCGCGAGGATCTGGCGGGCACGCTCCCGGCGCACCGGATCGACCGGCAGGTATGGGACCTCGGCCGGAATGGTCTTCATCGTGGTCTTGAGCACGCGGGGCAGGGACATCAGGGGCATGAAGGCATCGAAGGCAGGCAGGCGGTTGCCGCGCACGATCACCTCGTCGATGCCTTCGACACCCCGGAACAGGGTTTCCAGTCCTTCGCGGCACTCCAGGACGACACGGTCGACCATGGGCCGCACGATCGGGGCGTAACGCACGAACTGGATGGCATCGCCGAAGCCCTGCTCGGTCGCCAGCAGCAGGGTGCCCTTCATCGGCCTGCCGTCCCACTGGCGCTCGGGGTAGCGCAGGTCTGGCGTGTAGCTGAGCGCCCAGCGCGCCTCGTAGGCCGGCCAGCCGCGGGCGAAGTCGCCCTTCACCAGGTAGGCCAGCGCCATGTCCCAGCCGATGTCGGGCAGCTCGGGGTTGAGCTTGGCCGCGCGCTTGAAGATCTCGATGGATTCATCGATCAGGCCGGCGTCCTTCAGCGTGATGCCGAAGTTGTAGACCATGCCGGGATCGCTCGGATCGACCTCCATGGCGCGGCGGAACATGTCGAGGGATTCGGCGTGGCGCCCGGCATCCTTCAGGGCGTTGCCGAAGTTGCTCAGCGTCTGGACGCTCTTGGGGTCGCGTTCCAGGGCGCGGCGGTAGCAGGCGATAGCCTGGTCCACCTTGTTCTGCTTGCGCAGCGAGACGCCGAGGTTGTTGAGCGCCGAGAGATAACCCGGCGCGATCGCCAGGACGTTGTTGTAGCCTTCGATGGCGGCGGCGAGGTCGCCCTCGTTCTGCGCCTTCACGGCCTCGGCAAACAACGCCTTGGCGCGTCGGGCCGCTTCCTCGCGCGGTGTCGTTTTGGTCGGCTCGTTGGCCACGATGCGCCCTTTTTTGGCTCCGCCGGCCGGCGGAGCGGCACGATAGCGGCGCGTTCGCCCCGGCTCAACTGCGACCGAGCGCCCGGTCTTCCTCGCGGATGCGCCAGGCCAGCACGGCGCCGTTGAGCAGGGTGAAGACCAGGGCGATCCAGAAGGCGCCGAAGACCATGGGCAGGGCGACGATCTCGGCGGCGACCACGGCATAGTTGGGGTGGCGCATCCAGCGATAGGGGCCGCGGGCCACCAGGGGCGCCTGGGGCATCACGATGATCCGCGTCGTCCAGCGCCCGCCCAGGCTGGCGATCACCCAGATGCGCGCGGCCTGCAGGGCGATCAGGATGGCAAGCCACAGGAGATCGGGCGGCGTCTGCGGTGGGATGAAAACGAGCAGCGCGGCAAGCCAGGAGACATGCAGCAGGACGATCACGGGATAGTGGCCGGCGCCGTGTTCGCGCCCGCCCTGCGCCAGCAGGCGCCGCGTGTTGCGCCGCGCCCGGACCAGTTCGCCCAGGCGCTGCACCGCGACCACGGCGACGATCAGCCACAGCCACATGGCTCACGCCTCCAGGGAAAGGAAGGCGGCGGTGAAGCCCGGACCCAGGGAGGACAGCAGCCAGCGGCCCGGCGGCTCCTGCGCCAGGGCCTGTTCGAGGACGAACAGGATGGTGACCGCCGACATGTTGCCGTGGCTGCGCAGGATCTCGCGGGCGTGCCGCATCGCACCCGGCGCCATGGCGAAGACCTCCTCGAGCGCGGCGATCACCTTGGCCCCGCCGGGGTGGCAGAGAATGGCGTCGAAGCCGGCCAGATCCAGGCCGTTGCGCGCGAGGAAGCTGTCGCAGGCCGCCCGGTAGTCGTTGCGCACGATGGTCGGGATGTCGCGCGAGAAGAGCACGCCGAAGCCGTCGTCGCAGACCTTCCAGCCCATGACGTCGAGCGAACCCGCCCAGGTGTGTTCGCCGCTGGCGCCGACCGCCGGCCCGCCGCCCTCGGCGCAGCTCAGCAGCGCTGCGGCGGCGCCGTCGCCGAACAGCGCGGTCGCGACGAAATTGCTCTTGCCGCGGTCGTCGTGGCGGAAGGTCAGGCCGCACAGCTCGACGCACAGGAACAGCACACGGGAACCCGGATGGGCGCGCGCCATGGCCGCGGCACGCGAAAGCCCCAGCACGCCGCCGGCGCAGCCCAGGCCGAACACCGGCAGGCGCATGGTGTCGCGCCGGAAGGGGCGTTCCTCCATAACCAGGGCGTCCAGGCTCGGGGTGGCGATGCCGGAGGTCGAGACGGCGACGATGGCATCGACGTCCTCATGGGCCAGGCCCGCCGCTTCCAGGCAGCGGTCGGCGGCTTCCACCAGAAGGTCGCGGCCGTGCTGCAGGAACAGTGCGTTGCGCTCGGTAAAGCCGTGTTTCTCCAGATACCACGCCAGGGGCACGCAGGAGGCCCGCTGCTCGATGCCGGCATGGGCATAAATCGGCAGCAGGCGGTCGATGTCGGCAAAGGCATCGCCGAAGAGCTGCTGGCCGGCCGCCATCACCGCGTCCTGGTGCAGGACGTGGGCCGGCTTGGCCGTGGCGAGCGCAAGCAGCCGCGCTGGTGGGTTAACCATTGACTTCCCTGTAGTGGCTGCTGGGGGTTCCCGAAATCCTCTGGCGCATCCAGGCCTGGTCGCTGGTACGTGCGCCGAAGCGTCCGGGATCATAGGCGGCGGGGTCGAACCGCGGCGCGCTCCCGCCCACCATGTCGGCGATCATCGCTCCGGCCAGTCCCGAATAGCTCACCCCGCCGGAATTGAATGCCGAGGCCACGAGCAGGCCGTCAATGCCGGCCACGGGACCCATCAGCGGCTTGCCGTCCGGCGTGAAGGTTTCCGGTCCGTTGACGAAACGCTGGATCGGCGCCTCCTTCAGGCTGGGGAACAGTTCCGCAGCGCGTTCGGCATAGGGGCCGAACTTCTCCCAGTTGTCGGGCAGCAGGGAAAAGGCAAAGTCGTTGGGCGGCACGCCGCCCTCCAGCGGGACCGCGTCCTCGTCGAAGGCGCCGAACAGCATGCCGCCGACCTCCTCGCGGCCATAGATCAGGTCGTCGGCCGAAACGAAGGAGGGCGTCTCGCGCGGCAGGCGCTGCGCCGTCCGGGCGATGACGTAGAAGTGCTCGCAGCCCCACTGCCCCAGCGCCAGGCCCAGCGGTTCGAGCAGGCGCCGCGACCACAGGCCGCAGCAGACCACCACAGTGTCGGCGGCAAGGCTGCCCTGGTCGGTCGCCACGCCGGTCACCCGCTCGCCCCGCGTCTCGATACCCAGCACGTTGCGTTGCTCCAGGATCGTCACGCCGCGTTTGCGCGCCGCGCGGGCATAGGCTGCCGTCAGGTCGGCGGGATTGAGACGCCCGACCTTGCCGTTGAGCCATGCGCCGGTCAGCACGCCGGGGTCGAGCAGGGGGTGATGCCGGGGAATCTCGTGGGATTCCAGCATGCGCGAGACGAAGCCGCGCCGGGCGCCTTCCTCGGCCTGGGCGGTGAAACTCTCCAGAGTGCGCTGGGTGTGCGCCAGGAACAAGCGCCCGGTCTCCAGCCAGCCGGTCTCCTGTTCGGACTCCGCCGTCACCTTGGGGATCACCTCGTCGAGCATGTAGAGGATCGGCAGGTCGTGCATGTCGATCGGGTTCCACAGGATGTTTCCGGCCGAGTGCCAGGTCGTGCCGGCACCCAGGCGGTCGCGCTCGACCAGGACGATCTCGCCCGCGCCGCGGCAGGCAAGGTGCCATGCGACGCTGCAGCCGATCACGCCGCCGCCCACGACAACGATGCGTCTTGCCATGCGTTCCCCCGTGTCCCTCGTGTTCGCCGGCGACTGTGGAGGAGCGGGAGCCCGAAGGCCAGCGTCATGGCCGCGTCTTGCGGTCCTTCACGGCGGGGATCATATAGTGCCACGGCCCCTGTGGGCCGACCCTCACTGCGAAGGAACGATCATGCCGGCCGGCGATCCTCTGGAGAAGCCCAGGCGCAGCTTCTGGCTGCGCTTGCGCAACTACTTCATCACCGGGATCATCGTCGTCGCACCGATCTCGCTGACGATCTATCTGATCTCGCTGATCATCAACCTGATCGACGACAAGATCCTTCCGCTCTTCCCCAACCGCTACAATCCCGAGACCTACCTGCCGTTTGCGGTTCCCGGCATCGGCGTGCTGGTCTTTGTCGTCGTGCTCACCCTGATCGGCTGGCTGACCACGGGCCTGGTCGGGCGCACCGTGGTGCGTGTCGGCGAGAACCTGCTCGACCGCATGCCGATCGTGCGTTCGCTCTATTCGGCGCTCAAGCAGATCTTCGAGACGGTGTTCAGCCAGAACTCCCGCGCCTTCCGCGAGGTCGTGCTGATCCCCTATCCGCGCGAGGGCTGCTGGGCCCTGGGGTTTGCCACCGGCACCACCAAGGGCGAGGTCCAGGACGCGATCCGCGACGAGGTCGTCAACGTCTTCCTGCCGACCACACCCAACCCGACCTCCGGTTTCCTGCTCTTCCTGCCCAGGAAGGACGTCATCTTCCTGAAGATGAGCGTCGAGCAGGGCATCAAGCTGGTCATTTCCGGCGGCGTGGTCACGCCCGAGATGTACCCGACCACCCCGGGCAACGGCAGGACCGGCAAGGCCTGACCCGGCTTCAGCCCGAGCGCAGCAGGCGCACCGCGGCGTCCCGCTCGAAGAGATAGAGCAGGACGCGCAGCGCCTTGCCCCGTTCGCTCTGCAGCTCGGGGTCGCGCGCCAGGATCAGGCGGGCGTCGTCCCGGGTCGCGGCCAGCAGGTCCTCGTGGACGGCGATGTCGGCCATGCGGAACACGGGGAAGCCCGACTGGCGCGTGCCCAGCAGTTCGCCCGCGCCGCGCAGGCGCAGGTCCTCCTCGGCGATGGCAAAGCCGTCCTCGCTCTCGCGCAGGATCGCGATACGCGCCCGCGCCGTCTCGCCCAGCGGGCTGGCATAAAGCAGGAGGCAGGACGATGCGCGCGCACCCCGCCCGACCCGGCCGCGCAACTGGTGGAGCTGGGCCAGGCCGAAGCGTTCGGCATGTTCGATCACCATGACCGTGGCCTCGGGCACGTCGACGCCGACCTCGATCACCGTGGTCGCGACCAGGACGTCGATCGCTCCGGCGACGAAACGCTCCATCACGGCGTCGCGCTCGGCGGGCTTGAGCCGGCCGTGGACCAGGCCGACCCGTTCGCCCAGCACCGCCTGCAGGGCGGCGTAGCGGTCCTCGGCGGCGGCAAGGTCGGAAACCTCCGAGCCCTCGACCAGCGGGCAGAGCCAGTACACCCGGTCGCCCGCCGCGATCGCCCGGCGCACGCCCTCGACGACCTCGTCGAGCCGTTCGAGCGGCATCGCCCGGGTCGCGATCGGCATGCGCCCGGCCGGTTTCTCGTCGAGCCGGGAGACGTCGAGATCGCCGAAGGCCGTCATCTGCAGCGTGCGCGGGATCGGCGTGGCGGTCATCACCAGGACATGGACACCGCGCCCCTTGTCGGTCAGCGCCAGGCGCTGGTGGACGCCGAAGCGGTGCTGCTCGTCGATCACGACCAGCGCCAGGTCGGCAAAGACGACATCCTCCTGCAGCAGGGCATGGGTGCCGACCACGATGCCGGCCTGCCCCGTGGCGATGGTTTCCAGCTTGGCCTTGCGCGCCTTGCCCTTGTCGCGCCCGGTGAGCAGCACCACCGGCACGCCGGCGGCCGCGGCCAGCCGCTCCAGGGTCACCGCGTGTTGGCGCGCCAGCAGTTCGGTGGGCACCAGCAGCGCAGCCTGCCGGCGGGTCTCGTTGGCCGCCAGCATCGCCATCAGGGCGACCAGCGTCTTGCCGCTGCCGACGTCGCCCTGGAGCAGGCGCAACATGCGTTCGTCGCCCGAGATGTCGTCGAGGATCTCCGCGATGGCGCGGTGCTGCGCCCCGGTCATGGCGAAGGGCAGGGCGGCCTCGACCCTGGCGCGCAACCGCCCGTCGCTGGCCACCGGCCGTCCCCTGGCGCGCTTCTGGTTGGCCCGCACCAGCGCCAGCGCGAGCTGGTTGGCAAGCAGCTCGTCGGCGGCCAGCCGGGCGCGGTGGGGCGAGCGGGGGTCGAGATCGACACCGTCACGCGGCGCATGGACCAGGTGGATCGCCTCGTCCCAGGGCGCCCAGCCCTGCTGTTTGCACCAGGCGGCATCGTGCCACTCGGGCAGCCTGGGCGCCCGCTCCAGCGCCCCGGCAATCGCCTTGACCATGACCTTGGGCATCAGCCCCTCGGTCAGGGGATAGACCGGTTCGACGCGCACCAGGGTTTCCAGTTCCTCGGGCGTCACCACATGGTCGGGGTGGACCATCTGGAGATCCTCCCCGAAGCGTTCCAGGCGGCCGCTGACGACGCGGACGGCGCCCTGGGGCAGGGTCTTGCCCAGCCAGTCCTCGCGGGCATGGAAATAGACCAGGTGCAGGGTGGCGGTACCGTCGCTGCAGACCACCCGGTAGGGCTGGCGCTTGCTGTGCGGCTTGCGGTGTTCCTCCACGGTGACGGTCACGGTGACGATGCCGCCCGGCACCGCCTCGGCCAGCCTGGGAGCATGGCGGCGATCGACGATGCCGGTCGGCAGCAGCCACAGCAGGTCGGCGATCCGCGGGCCCGCCACCTTCTCGACGAGCTTGGCCAGCCGCGGCCCGATGCCGGGCAGGGCGGTCACCGGGGTGAACAGGGGGAAGAGGATTTCCGGGCGCATGGTGGCGCCAGCATAAGCGCAGGGCGGGCGGGTGACATCCTCGCAGCAAGGGTCTACATGATGCGCCCGCTCAGGAACGCATCGGACCATGGCCGAAGCCGACGACCGCGAGAGCCGCCTCAAACGCCTGCACTACCGTGCCTGGCGCCGCGGCACGCTCGAAATGGACCTGCTGCTCGGCCGCTTTGCCGATGCGCGTCTGCGGGCCATGGACGAGGGCCAGCTCGAACGTTTCGACCGCCTGCTCGATCAGCCCGACCCCGACATCCATGCCTGGGTCGATGGCCGCCGCACGGTGCCCGACGATCAGAAGAGCGATGTCGTCGATATGATATTGAACTTTCACAAAACACCATAAGAAAGTGAAAAACATACTGAAACGGCTTTCGAAAGATCGTCGCTGCATCATCTGTGGGGCGCCAGAGGGCGTCGATGCGACGGTCCTTGCCGAGCTTGCCGCGGAGGCCGGCAGCCGCGACATCCTGATGGTGGCGCGCGATGCCGAGCGTGCCCAGCGGCTGGCCGATGCCCTGGGGTTTTTCGCGCCCGATGCCCATGTCGTGGAGTTTCCCGCCTGGGACTGCCTGCCCTACGACCGCGTCTCGCCCAATGCCGCGGTGGCCGGCGCGCGGCTTTCGGCGCTGGCGACTCTTGCCGCGCGCAAGCCTGGCGAATCCCCCGTGGTGTTGCTGACCACCGCCGGCGCCCTGCTGCAGCGCGTCCCGCCGCACGAGGCCTTCGCCGACCTGCGCCGCTCGCTCGGCGTCGGTGACCGGGTCGAGACCGAGGAACTGGCCCGTTTCCTGACGCGCGCGGGCTACCACCGCATCGGCACGGTGATGGAACCTGGCGATTTCGCCATGCGCGGCGACATCGTCGACATCTTCCCGCCGGGCGCCGAGCAGCCCTACCGCCTCGACCTGTTCGGCGACGAGATCGAGCAGATCCGCGCCTTCGATCCCCTGACCCAGCGTTCCAGCGGCAAGTGCGAGGCCGCGCTGCTGACCCCGGCCAGCGAGGTCCTGCTAGACGAGGAGACGATCGCGCGCTTCCGCAACGGCTGGCGCGAGCTGTTCGGCATCACCGGCAACGACCCGGTCTACGAGGCGGCCAGCGCGGGCAACCGCATCTCCGGCCTGGAGCACTGGCTGCCGCTGTTCTACGACCGGCTGGAGCCGATCACGGCCTATCTCAACGATGCCGTGGCCGTGCTCGACCATCGGGTGATGGAGGCGCGCGACGTGCGCCTGGAAACCATCCGCGACCACTACGAACACCGCCGCGAGGACCGCACCGGCCATCTGGAGGACGAGGCGCCGACCTACCGCCCCGTGCCGCCCGAACGGCTCTACCTCTCCGAACTGGCCTGGGAGAACCTTTTTGCCGATTCGCTGAAGGTCGAGCTTTCGCCCTTTGCCGAGGCGGCCTCGGGCGACGCCATCGTGCTGGAGGCCGGCGGCAGGGCAGGGCACGACTTCGCCCCGGAGCGCCAGCGCGGCGACATCAACCTGTTCGACGAGGTCGCCTGGCACATCGCGGGCCGCCAGAAGGACAACAAGCGCGTCCTGCTCTCTGGCCTGACCACGGGCAGCCGCAACCGCCTCGTGCGCCTACTCCAGGAACACGGCGCCCACGAGGCCGCCCCGGTCGAGACCTGGCCCGTTGCCCTGGAACTCTCGCCGGCGACCGTCGCCGCTGCCGTCCTCGAACTCGAGCGCGGCTTCGAGACGCTCGATCTGGCCGTCATCACCGAACAGGACATCCTGGGCGACCGCATCACGCGGCCCTCGCGCAAGCGCACCAGGCGCGATGCCGAACGTTTCCTCACCGAGGCCTCGCAGCTCGCCGAGGGCGATCTCGTCGTCCATGTCGAACACGGCATCGGCCAGTTCGACGGCCTGCAGACCCTGATGCTGGGCGAGGCGCCCCACGACTGCCTGCGGCTGATCTACGCCGACGGCGACAAGCTGTTCGTGCCGGTGGAGAACCTGGAGCTGCTGTCGCGCTACGGCGCCGCCGAGGGCAACCTGCATCTCGACAAGCTGGGCAGCGCCAGCTGGCAGTCGCGCCGCGCCCGCCTGAAGGACCGCATCACCGAGATGGCGGGCGAACTGCTCAAGATCGCCGCCGAGCGCAAGCTGAAGGCCGGCCCGCGCATGCAGCTCGTCCCGGGCCTCTACAACGAGTTCTGCGCCAGGTTCCCCTACCAGGAGACCGACGACCAGGAGAAGGCGATCGACGATGTCGTCGACGATCTCGGCTCGGGCCGTGCCATGGACCGCCTGGTCTGCGGCGACGTCGGCTTCGGCAAGACCGAGGTCGCCCTGCGCGCCGCCTTCGTCGCGGTCATGGCCGGCTACCAGGTCGCCGTCGTCGTGCCGACCACCCTGCTGGCGCGCCAGCACCACGCCACCTTCGAGAAACGTTTCGAGGGCCTGCCCATCAGGATCGCGCAGCTCTCGCGCTTCGTCGGCGCCAAGGCGGTGCGGGAGGCCAAGGAGGGCATCGACAACGGCAAGGTCGACATCGTCTTGGGCACCCATGCCCTGCTTGCCAAGGACATCCACTTCAAAAACCTGGGCCTGCTGATCGTCGATGAGGAACAACACTTCGGCGTCGTGCACAAGGAACGCCTGAAGCAGCTCAAGGCCGACGTCCACGTCCTGACGCTCACCGCCACGCCGATCCCGCGCACGCTGCAGATGTCGCTGGTCGGCGTGAAGGACCTCTCGCTCATCGCCACCGCGCCGGTCGACCGCCTGGCCGTGCGCACCTTCGTGACGCCCTACGATTCGGTCACCCTGCGCGAAGCGATCCGGCGCGAACAGCTGCGCGGTGGCCAGTGCTACTTCGTCTGCCCGCGCATCTCCGACCTGGAGCGCAACCACAAGCGCCTGAAGGAACTGGTGCCCGAGGCGCGTTTTGCCGTCGCCCACGGCCAGATGACGCCCAGGGAACTCGAGACCATCATGGGCGCCTTCTACGATGGCGAGATCGACGTCCTGATCTCGACCACGATCGTGGAATCGGGCCTCGACATTCCCAACGTCAACACCATGATCGTCTACCGCTCCGACATGTTCGGCCTGGCCCAGCTCTACCAGTTGCGCGGGCGCATCGGGCGTTCCAAGGCGCGCGCCTATGCCTATCTCACCCTGCCGCCGGGCAAGAAGGTGACACCCACGGCCCTGCGCCGCCTCGAGGTGCTCTCCAGCCTGGATACCCTGGGTGCGGGCTTCAGCCTGGCCAGCCACGATCTCGATATCCGCGGCGCCGGCAACCTGCTGGGCACCGAACAGTCGGGCCACATCCGCGAGGTCGGCATCGAGCTCTACCAGCAGATGCTGGAGGAGGCGGTCGCGGCCCTGCGTGCCGAGCGCGAGGGCGGCACCGCCGTCGCCCACGCCACCTGGACGCCCGAGATCAACGTCGGCACCGCCGTGCTCATCCCCGAGGAATATGTGCGCGACCTCGATGTCCGCCTCGGTCTCTACCGGCGCATCGCTGCCCTGGAGGACCGCGAGGAGATCGAGAACCTGCGCGTCGAGCTCGACGACCGCTTCGGCGAGCCGCCCATCGAGGTCGAGAACCTGCTGGAGATCATCGGCATCAAGGCGCTCTGCCGCACCGCCGGCATCGCCAAGCTGGACGCCGGCACCGGCGGCGGCATCGTCACCTTCCGCGACGACAGCTTCGTCAACCCGGCCGGGCTCGTCGACTGGATCGCCAGCCAGTCGGGCACGGTCAAGCTGCGTCCCGACATGCGCATGGTCGCCACGCGCAACTGGAGCAAGGTCGAAGCCCGCCTCTCGGGCGCCCGCGACCTCGCCCAGGCCCTCGCCGGCATCGCCGCCAACGCCCCGGCCCAGGCCGCGCAGTAGGGGCTAGGCAGGCCCCCAGTTCCGGGTCATTCTCCGGCTTGACCGGAGAATCCATGCTGTGACCTC
>JAQCLG010000033.1 GCA_027592745.1 Pseudomonadota bacterium
GCCGCCCTGCGCGGCGGCGACGTGATCGGCGACCACCAGGTGATCTTTGCCGCACCGGGCGAGCACATCGAGATCGGCCATCGCGCCAGCGACCGGGGAATCTACGCCCGCGGTGCGGTGACCGCCGCCCTCTGGCTCAAGGACCGCAAGCCGGGTCTTTACGGCATGGACGACGTGCTGGGGCTGTAGCCGTCGGGCAGCAGGCGCGGGACGCAAGCCGCCACGGTGCGTTCTGTTGGGACGATCCAAAGGGGAGTCCCGTCATGAACGCTGCCGTCCTGCATCCCGTCATCGCCCTCTTGTGCGGTACTGCCATCCTGATCTGGCCGCGCATCCTGAACTACATCGTCGCGGCCTACCTGATTCTGGTCGGCGTGACCGGGATCATCGCCCGCGCGGCCTGAGCGGGTCTCAAGACCCCGAGGGCGGCGCGGTGATCCTGCGGTTGACCAGCAGGGCACCGATCAGGATCAGCACCATGCCGAGCAGCGTGCTCCAGGCCAGGCGCTCGTCGAGCACCAGCGCGCCCAGGACCACGGCGACGACTGGCACGAGATAGGCTGCCAGCGAGGCGCGGGTGGCGCCCACGCGCTTGAGCAGGCGGTAGAACATCAGCCCCGGCAGGGCGCTGCCGACGACGCCCAGAACCACCAGCGCGCCAATCGCCTGTGCTCCCGGTTGCAGGGTCCAGGGGCGATCGATCACCAGGGACAGCGGCACCAGCATGACCACGGCAGCGAGCTGGGTTCCCGCGGCAAGCACCACCGGCGGCAGGTGGCCGGCATGGCGCGCCAGGACATTGGCCACGGCAATGCCCGTGGCGCTCCCGAACACGGCCAGTTCCGCGAGCAGTTCGCCGTTGGCATGGCCCAGGACACCGGCGCCGATCACCGCAATTACACCGCCGAAACCGACCAGGGCGCCGAACAGGCCCCGCATCGACATGCGCTCGTCACGGATGAAGATGTGGGCGAGCACCATGGTGACCACCGGCACCGAGCCCAGGATGATGCCGGCCAGGCCCGAGGCGATCCGCTGCTGGCCCCACGAGAGCAGGATCATGGGCACGACCTGGGATGCCGCGCCCAGGGCGCCCAGATGCAGCCACAGGGGTCCGGGTGCCGGCAGTCGGTGCCCGGCAAGCCAGAGCACGAGCAGCAGGGTCGCCAGCGCCACGGCGGAACGTGCAAGGGTCAGCGTGACCGGCGGCACCTCCGGCAGCACGATAGCGATGAAGAGGAACGAACTGCCGAATCCCCCGGCCGTGAGCACGAGCAGCAGGATGTCCCGCACGCCCATGTGGCGAATCCCGGGCGGGCTCATGTGTCGGGCAACAGGGAGGTGGCGCAACCGCTCCCCGGCAATTGCGCATCAATCGCAGCACTAGAGTCCATGCAATCGCCAGCCCGGCCAGGTTGAACGATGTGGTCGTTCGAAGTTTATAACCTTCGGCTGCACGATGACAAAGAAATACAATCGTATAGTGGCCAGCCGCCTGCTGCCGCGCCGCTCCCGGCACACGAGCAGCTTCAGTCCGGATCGAGTCTAGAGCGGCGCCAGGGCGTTGCGCCAGCGGCGCAGGGCATCGCCCAGGGCGTCGGCGACCTCGGTGCGTTCCCCGGGCGTGAGGAAGGCACCAATGACCAGCCGGCGGCCATGGGAGGCAAGGGAAAGCGTGCTGTCCTCCTCGCCCGGGCGGTCGAGGGAAACCCGCACCCAGGCCGGCTCGAAACGCCAGACGGTGGCACGGCCGCGGGCATCGACATGGGTGACGACCAGATTTTCCTGGTCCAGGCGCACGGTCTCGTGAGCCTTGCCCGAACGGTAGTTGAGCTCGAAGGCACCCCAGATGAGGAGCACCTCCAGGCCGCAGAACCCGGCCACCGGCCAGGCGCCCAGCGACCAGAACGACAGACCGATCAGGGCAAAGGCAACGGTGACCGACGCCATCAGGAGGTGGAATCCGCGCCGCGACAGGGAGCGGTGCGGCATCAGGCGCGCGTCGAAGTGGCAGCGGATCGGGGCGTCATCGGACATGCCGTGGTTGATACGCCTAGGGGGCCGCGACGTCATCCCCCCTGTCGGTTCGATCCGGGCCAGCGACCTGGTCTAGAATGGCGCCACGACACCTGCCGCGCCGGCACCGGGGACCCATCCATGAAACGCGCCGACATCGACCGCCTGTTCTCCGCCCTGGCCGAGGTCATTCCCGCGCCGAAGACGGAACTCGAATACACCAACAGCTTCACCCTTCTGGTCTCGGTCGTGCTTTCGGCCCAGGCGACCGACAAGGGCGTCAACGCCGCCACGCCGGGGCTGTTTGCCCTGGCGGACACGCCGCAGGCCATGCTGGAGCTGGGCGAGGAGGGCGTGCGCGAGAAGATCAAGACGATCGGCCTGTTCAACGCCAAGGCCAGGAACGTCATCGCGCTTTCCAGGATCCTGATCGAACGCCACGGCGGCGAGGTTCCCGCCAGCCGCGAGGCCCTGCAGGCGCTTCCCGGCGTCGGCCGCAAGACGGCGTCGGTCGTCATGAACGAGGCCTTCGGCGAAGCCACCATCGCTGTCGATACCCATGTCTTTCGCGTCGCCAACCGCACGGGACTGGCGCCCGGCAGGACGCCCGATGCGGTCGAGAAGAAGCTCGAGGCGATCGTGCCCGAGCGATGGAAGAAGGGCGCCCACCACTGGCTGATCCTGCATGGGCGCTACACCTGCCTTGCGCGCAAGCCTCACTGCTGGATCTGCGTCATCGCCGATATCTGCCCGTTCAAGCCCAAGACGCCCGATCCCGAGGAGGAAGCCCGTCTGAAGGCCGAGGCTCGGGTCGCCGGGCGCCGCCGGGCGCCGCCCACACCCCGCGGTGAAACCCGAAGGCAGACACCGGCGGCAAGGAAGAAAGCTCCCCGCGCGCGCTGAGACTCACCCGGGAAGCCGCTGCGAGAGCCAGGCAAACGCGGCTGCGGGCTCGTCCACGGTCGGGCCGGGTGGCATCTGCGGTCGCGCTATCATGACGACCGGCAGGCCGAGCGCGCGCGCAGCGTCGATCTTGCCCCTGGTCGCATCGCCCCCGCTCGCCTTGGCGACGACCGCATCGATCTTGCGGCCGGCGATCAGCGCGTATTCCTCGCGCTCGCCAAAGGGCCCGCGCGCCAGGATCAGATCGGCACGAGCCAGCGGCAGGGGTTCGGCAGGCGCCTCGATCATCCGCACCGTGAAGACCATCGAGTCCAGCCCCGCAAAGGCGCGCAGTTCGCGCGTGCCCAGCGTCAGGAAGACCCGGCTCGCACCCAGCGTGACAAGGGCCTGCGCCGCCGCAGCGGCATCCGCCACGGCGATCCAGCGGTCGCCGTCGCGGCGCTGCCACATCGGACGCACAAGCTTCAGCCGGGGAATGCCACAGGCCGTGCAGGCCGCAGCGGCATGACCGGCCATGGTCGCGGCGAAGGGGTGGGTGGCATCGACCACAGCGGCAACCTCCGCCTGATGCAGCCAGTCCCCCAGCCCTTCGCTGCCGCCGAAGCCGCCGATGCGCACCGCTCCGGGCGGCTGCACCGGGGTGCTGGTTGCCCCGGCAAGCGACGTGGTGACGGCAAGGTCCGGGCGGTGCAGGGCAAGGGCGCGGGCGAGGGCGAGTGCTTCGCCGGTTCCCCCAAGGATCAGCACATGGGGCATCACGGCCCAGCCCGGCCGACGATCGCGCCGGCGCGGTCGATGATGACGACATCGAGCGCGACACCGCCCGAGAGCACCGCCAGGGCCGCCTCGCGGGCGCGCGCGGCAACGGTGTCGGCCAGCGGCACGCCCACCTCCAGCGCCAGGCCCAGCGCCTCGCCAGCGCTGCCTGCCGCCGCCACCGCATCGACCAGGGCAGCATCGCCCCCGGCATCGCGCGCCAGCACGGCAAGCATGGCGTGGTCGACCTGGCTGCGCGAGGAGTGCAGGTCCATCTCGCCCTGGGCGAGCTTGACCAGCTTGCCGAAGCCGCCGCCGATGGTGACTCGCGGCACCGGGTGGCGGCGCAGATACTTCAACATGCCGCCGGCGAAATCGCCCATGTCGAGCATGGCGCTGTCGTCGAGGCCGAAGAGCTTCTGCACCGTCAACTCCGAGGTCCGCCCGGTCGCCCCGGCGACGTGGGTCGCGCCGGTCGCCCGGGCGACGTCGATGCCGCGATGGATCGAATGGATCCAGGCCGAGCAGGAATAGGGAATGACGACGCCGGTGGTGCCCAGGATCGACAGCCCGCCGACAATACCGAGCCGGGGATTCCAGGTCTTTTCCGCCAGAGCGGCGCCACCGGTCACCGAGACCTCGATCACGACATCGCCCGCAATGCCGTGGCGCGCCGCGATCTGGGCGATGGCCGAGGCCATCATCTCGCGCGGCCGCGGGTTGATCGCGGGCTGTCCCGCCGGGATGGGCAGACCAGGCTTGGTCACCATGCCGACGCCGGAACCCGCAACAAAGACGGCGCCGCTGCCGGGCGCACCGGGACGTACCGAAACGACGATCTCGGCGCCGTGGGTGATGTCGGGATCGTCGCCGGCATCCTTGATCACCGAAGCGGTCGCCACGCCCTCGCCCAGTTCGGCCCTGACCAGGGCAAAGCTCGGCTCCTCGCCGCGCGGCAGGGTGATCGTGACGGGATCGGGAAAGCGGCCGCTCGCCAGCGCCGTGAAGGCCGCCGTCGTCGCCGCCGTGGCGCAGGCGCCGGTAGTCCAGCCCTTGCGCAGGGGACCCGCAGGTTTGTGTGCCATGGCGCCAATCCTAGACCGGAACACCTACGCGGGGCGACAGGAAGCAGGCTGTCTTGCAGGCGACCCCCGATGTCGCGCCGACCCATGACGAAGGCCCGCTTTGGGGGTATAGGCAGGGCCATGGAGACGACAATCACCTTGCGCCTGCCCGCGCTGCCCGCCTTCGAGGCGGGCTGGGTCTGGCTCGTGGGATCGGGCCCGGGCGATCCCGGCCTGCTCACCCTGCTGGGCGCCCATGCCCTGGCATGCGCCGACGTCATCGTCTACGACGCGCTGGTCGAAGAGAGCATCCTGGAGCTGGCCGCACCCGGCGCAGAGATGGTCTTTGCCGGCAAGCGTGGCGGCAAGCCATCGCCCAAGCAGCCCGACATCTCGGCCCGCCTCGTCCGCCTGGCCCACGAGGGGCGCCGCGTGCTGCGCCTGAAGGGCGGCGACCCCTTCGTTTTCGGGCGTGGCGGCGAGGAGGCCCTGACCCTAGCCGCCGCAGGCATCCCCTTCCGCATCGTGCCGGGCATCACGGCCGGCATCGGGGGCCTGGCCTATGCCGGGATTCCGGCGACCCACCGCGACACCAACCACACGGTCGCCTTCGTCACCGGTCACATGGCCGGCGGCGAGGTGCCCGACGGCATCGACTGGGCCGCCCTGGCACGGGGTGCCCAGGCGCTGGTCATCTACATGGCGCTCAAGCATATCGAGGCGATCACCGGCCACCTGATTGCCGGCGGCCTGGATGCCGCGACGCCGGTTGCGGTGGTCTCCCGGGCCGCGAC
Source organism: Pseudomonadota bacterium (assembly GCA_027592745.1). Taxonomy (GTDB): domain Bacteria; phylum Pseudomonadota; class Alphaproteobacteria; order SP197; family SP197; genus CALGGB01. Next base: position 5,534 of record JAQCLG010000033.1, read on the forward strand.
GCGCCACCAGAAGGTGCTCGAGACCACCTTGGGCGAGGCCGCCCGCGACGTCGTGCAATCGGGCATCGAGGCGCCCGCCGTGGTCGCCATCGGCCAGATCGTCTCGCTGCGCGCCGGCCTCGACTGGCTGGGCGCGATGGAAGGACGCCTGCTCGACGCCGATCCGCTGGGCCGCAACCGCGAACGCAGCACGGGCTGACGGTGGCCGCCGGCTTCATCGTCGCGGCGCCGGGCAGCGGCAGCGGCAAGACGGTGCTGACGCTCGCCCTGCTGCGTGCCCTTGTCCGGGCGGGCAGGCGGGTCGCCTCCTTCAAGATCGGACCCGACTACATCGATCCGGCCTACCATGCCGCCGCCAGCGGTCGGCCCTGCCGCAACCTCGACCTCTGGGCGATGCGGCCCGAGACCTTCAACGCCATCGCACGCGATGCGGCCGCCGATGCCGAACTGATGATCGGCGAGGGGGTCATGGGCCTGTTCGACGGCGCCATCGACGGTTCGGGCGCGACGGCCGATGTCGCCGCGCGTCTGGGTCTGCCGGTGATCCTGGTGATCGACGTCAAGGGCCAGGGCGCCTCGGTTGCCGCCGTGGTACGCGGCTTCCGCGACCACCGCAGCGACATCACCATCGCCGGCGTCATCCTCAACCGGGTCGGCGGCGAGAACCACCGCGCCATCCTGCGCAAGGCCTGCGAGGGGCTCGTCCCCGTGGTCGGCATGGTACCGCGCGACGACCGCCTGGTGCTGGCCGAGCGCCACCTGGGCCTGGTCCAGGCAATCGAACGGCCGCGCCTGGATGCCTTTCTCGACGCGGCAGCCGATCTGGTTGCCCGCCATGTCGACCTCGACCTGCTGGCAGGGCTTGCCCGCCTGCCCGAACTTGGCGCACCCATGCCGCCGCCCGCACCGATCGCGCCCCTGGGCCAGCGCATTGCCGTCGCCCGTGACGCCGCCTTTGCCTTTGTCTATCCCGCCGTGCTCGACGCCTGGCGCCGGGCGGGCGCGGAGATCCTGCCGTTTTCGCCGCTGGCCGATGAGGCGCCCGATGCCGGCGTCGATGCCGTCTATCTGCCCGGCGGGTACCCCGAGCTGCACGCCGCCAGGCTGGAGGCCGCCGACGTCTTCATGACCGGCTTGCGCGATGCCGCCGCTCGCAACGCCGCGATCTTCGGCGAATGCGGAGGGTTCATGGTTCTGGGTGAGGAGCTGATCGACGCCGAGGGCGAACATCACCGCATGGCCGGACTGCTGGCCGTGGCGACCTCCATCGGCGCGCCGCGCCTGCATCTGGGCTACCGCCGCTTCACCCTGGCACACGACGGCCCCCTGGGCCGCGGCGGCGACGTCTTTCGCGGCCATGAGTTCCACTACGCCCGCCTGGTGCGCCAGCGAGGGACTCCCCTGTTCCATGCCAGTGACGCGGCGGGGCGTTATTTCGGCCCCTTCGGCGCCGTGGTCGGACGCGTCTGCGGCTCGTTCCTGCACGTCATCGACCGTGAGAGCGCCTGAGGCGGGCTCTCTCGCGGCCGTGACGGTCGTCGGCAGCAGTCGGCGGCTTGCCTCAGGTGCGGGCGAAAAAGCCCAGTGCGAAACCGGCAAAGACCTCGGCAAGCTGGATGAAGCCGCTGAAATCGCGCTGCCCGGCGGCAAACTGGGCAATGTCGATGCCGGCGGCGGCAACGTGCAGCGCAAGAAGCCCTCCCAGGCCGATCAGGAACATGTTGCGCCGGGGAGAGTGGCGGACACGATCGAGAACGTGGTGCATGGCATCTTCTCGCTGCGCGATCAGGCGGCAATCGGCAGCGGCGCATCGTCGTCGCCGCCGTCGAGGATCTCGTGGAGGCGCGACCGGGCGCGGGAGAGACGGCTGCGCACGGTGCCCAGGGCACAGCCGCTTTCGCGCGCGATATCCTCGTGGGCGCGGCCCTCGACGCCGGCCGAAAGCAGCACTTCGCGCTGATCGGCGGGCATGGTGGCAAGGGCATCGGAGATGTCGACGAGAGCGAGATGGTGCTCCTGCGAGGCGGGCGTGGCCATCGACTGCTCCCAGCCTTCGTCCAGGCCCACCTGCTCGCGCTGGGCCTTGCGGATGTAGCTGATGTGGGTGTTGCGCAGGATCGCGTAGAGCCAGGCGCTGAGGTTGGTGCCTTCCTGGAACTTGTCCTGGTGGGTCCAGGCCCGCAGCATGGTCTCCTGCACCAGGTCATCGACCAGGTCGCCGCGACCGGCGCGGCGCCATGCGAACCGCTCCAGAGCAGCCTCGATACCGCGACAAGAGCTCTCACTCTGTAGGGGCAGCGGCAGGTCAGCGGTCGCCGCCGCCTCGGTCGTAGGGCGGAGTTGCGTTGCCCCCAACCAGTTCGCCAAAAAGTGAGTCGAGCAGCGAATCGAATCCCCCGGTCTCCGGGGTCGCTGCGACATCGCGATCCTGCGTCGCCGGGACGGCATCGAGCAGGGCAAGGGCGGGCTTGCCCGCTTCGGCGCGGGTCATGAAGGCGGCCCAGATGTGGGCCGGCAGACCGCCGCCCGTGACCCTGTTCATGGGCGAATTGTCGTCGTTTCCGACCCAGACGCCGGTCACCAAGCCCCGGGTGAAACCCATGAACCAGGCATCCCGGTAATCCTGGCTGGTACCGGTCTTGCCTGCCGCCGGACGATCGATGCGGGCGGCCTTGCCGGTGCCGACCGCGATGTTGGCCGACAGCATGTCGATCATGCCGGCGACGACATCGGGGGCAAGGACCCGCTGCACCGGCATCGCCGGGCGCTGGTAGAGCACCTGGCCGTCCCGCGTGGCGATCTGCGTGATGACATAGGGCCAGGCGATGTTGCCCTGGTTGGCCAGGGCGGCATAGGCCGCCGTCAGCTCCAGGGGCGTCACCTCGGTCGCGCCCAGGGCCAGGCTGGGCAGCGGCGGAAGGGTTTCGGTGATGCCCAGGCGATGGGCGACATCGACGACCTTGATCATGCCGACACGCCAGGCGGTTTCGGCGGCCACGGTGTTGATCGACTGGGCCAGGGCCTCGCGCAAGGTCACGGGGCCGCGGAACTCCCCGTCGAAGTTCCCCGGCGCCCAGCCCCGGATCGTCACCGGCGCATCGATCACGACATCGTCGGGGCGCATGCCCGCTTCCAGCGCGGCCAGATAGACGAACAGCTTGAACGCCGATCCGGGCTGGCGCCGGGCCTGGACCGCACGGTTGAACTGGCTGGCGCCGTAATCGGCGCCGCCCACCATGGCGCGCACCGCGCCGTCGGGCGCCATCGCGATCAGGGCGCCCTGATGGGCGTTGCGTTCGGCACCCTCGCCTGCAAGGCCCGCCGCCAGGGCATCCCCCGCGGCCCGTTCGAGCTGGGCGTCGATGGTTGTGGTGATGACGATGTCGCCGGCCACCGTGCCGATGTAGTCGGCCGCACGCGAGACCACCCAGTCGGCAGCGTAGCGCCCGGCGCCGCCGGCAACGCGGGGCCCGACCAGGTCGAGCGGGGCGAGCTTGGCGCCCTCGGCGGCACCGGCATCGATGAAACCGGCCTCGACCATGTTGTCGATGACCTCGGAGGCGCGCGCCCGGGCCGCCGCCGGATCGGAAGCCGGGTTGAAGCGCGAGGGTGCCTTGAGCAGACCGGCGATCATGGCGCATTCGGCGAGCGAAAGTTCGCCCACGGGCCGGCCGAAGTAGCGCCGCGCGGCGGCATCGGCGCCATAGGTGCCGGCCCCCAGATAGACCCGGTTGAAGTAGATCGCGAGCAGCTCCTGCTTGGAGAACCGCCGTTCCAGCCAGAGGGCCAGCAGGGCCTCCTGGATCTTGCGCTTGAACGAGCGCTCCGGGGTGAGGAACAGGTTCTTGGCGAGCTGCTGGGTGATCGTGCTGCCGCCCTCGACGACGCCGCCGGCGCGCAGGTTGGCCCAGGCGGCCCGGGCGATGCCGCGCAGGTCGACGCCGACATGGTCGAAGAAGCGGCGGTCCTCGGTCGCCAGGACCGCCTGGACGAGGGCCGGAGGCAGGTCGTCGTAGTGCAATGCGGCGCCGTGGAGTTCGCCATAGGTCGCCAGCACCGCGCCGTCGGCAGCGAGCACGGTGACCGAACCCTGGCGCCCGCGCGCCAGCATGTCGGGATCGGGCAGGTCGAGCACGTACCAGCCGACCAGGCCGGCAAGCGCCAGCAGGCCCCAGATGCAGGTGACCGCCGCCCAGTGCAGCAGGATGCGCCAGAATCCCCGGGGGCGGGCGGCCCTGGTCCTGGACGGCGCCGGGTGTTTGCCGGCCGCGGGCTTGCGGGCCGGGCGTTTCGTTGTCGGGCGTTTGGCCATGGTGGAGCGGTCCGGAGCGAAAGGCTCCTAGACGTCGAGGTTGGTGACCTTGAGCGCGTTGGTCTGGATGAACTCGCGGCGCGGCTCGACGACATCGCCCATCAGCGTCTCGAACAGCTCGTTGGCCTCGTTGGCGTCGCGGACGTTGACCCGCAGCAGGGTGCGGGCATTGGGATCGAGCGTGGTTTCCCAGAGCTGCTCGGGATTCATCTCGCCCAGCCCCTTGTAGCGCTGCACCGAGGCGCCCTTGCGGCCCAGTTCCATCACCATGTCGACGAGGCCCGTGGGGCCCTGGATCTTGTGCTCCTTCTCCTTCTTCACCAGCTTGCCGGCATGGGCGTAGGTCTCCTGCAGGGAAGCGGCGATCTCGTTGAGGCCGCGCGCCTCGCCCGTGGCGACCAGGGCGCGGTCGATGCGGTGCGTCTCGGTGACGCCGCGGATAGTGCGCGTGAAGACCAGCCCGCCGTCACCGTCCGATTCGCCGGCCCAGCCCCGCTCGGTCTCTGCCGACAGGGAGTCGAGCCGCCGCGCGATGTAGGCGGCGGCCTGGCCGGCGGTGGCGGCATCGGCCAGCAGTTCGGGAGCCAGTGCGCCCGCAATGGCGGTCTGTTCGGCCACAAGCAGGGGCAGGCGGCGGGTCAGGGCCTTGATCAGGTGAGCAGCGCGGCGCGCCTGGTTGACCGTGTCCTTGAGGTCCTGGCCGGTGCTGGTCGAGCCGGAATGATGGACGAACATGCTGTCTTCCAGGCCCATGTCGATGAGGTAGTCCTCATAGGCCCGCTCGTCCTTGAGATAGACCTCGCTGTTGCCGCGCTTGACCTTGAAGAGCGGCGGCTGGGCGATGAAGAGATAGCCGTTGTCGATGATCTCGCGCATCTGGCGATAGAAAAAGGTCAGCAGCAGGGTGCGGATGTGGGCGCCGTCGACGTCGGCGTCCGTCATGATGACGATCTTGTGGTAGCGCAGCTTGGCGATGTCGAACTCGTCGGCGATGCTGGCGCCCAGCGCAGTGATCAGCATGCCAATCTGGTCGGAACCCAGCATCTTGTCGATGCGCGCGCGCTCGACGTTGAGGATCTTGCCGCGCAGCGGCAGCACTGCCTGGTTGGAGCGGTCGCGCGCCTGCTTGGCCGAACCACCGGCCGAATCACCCTCGACGATGAAGATTTCCGACTTGGCGGGATCGCGCTCCTGACAGTCGGCGAGCTTGCCTGGAAGGTTGGCGATGTCGAGCGCGCCCTTGCGCCGGGTCAGGTCGCGGGCGCGGCGTGCGGCCTCGCGCGCGGCGGCCGCCTCGACGCACTTGGAGACGATCGCCTTGGCATCGGCGGGATGTTCCTCGAACCACTGACCCAGGCGCGAGGCCACGACCTGCTCGACCACGGGGCGGACCTCCGAGGAGACCAGCTTGTCCTTGGTCTGGCTGGCGAACTTGGGGTCTGGCACCTTGCACGAGACGATGGCGGTCAGCCCCTCGCGCATGTCCTCGCCCGAGATTTGCACCTTCTCGCGCTTGAGCAGGCCACTGCTGGCGGCATAGGCCTGCACGGTGCGCGTTAGGGCGCCGCGGAAGCCCGAGAGATGGGTGCCGCCGTCGCGCTGGGGAATGTTGTTGGTAAAGCAGAGCGTGTTCTCGTGGTAGGCGTCGGTCCACTGCATGGCGACCTCGACGACGATGCCTTCCTTCTCGTCGGAGAACCACAGCGTCTCGCCGTGCAACGCGGTCTTGTTGCGGTCGAGATAGGCAACGAAGGCCTTCACGCCGCCCTCGTAGAAGAACTCCTGCTCGCGCCGCTCGACCGTGCGGTCGTCGACCAGACGGATGCGCACGCCGCTGTTGAGGAAGGCAAGCTCCCGCAGGCGGTGTTCCAGCACCTCGAAATCGAAATCGACGTTGGTGAAGGTTTCGCGCGAGGGCGTGAAGGTGACGCGCGTGCCCTTCTGGCCTTCGGGGGCCGGGCCGCGCACCGCCAGCGGCGCCTCGGCATCGCCATGGCGAAAGCGGATGAAGTGTTCCTGGCCGTTGCGCCAGATCACCAGGTCGAGGACGGAGGAGAGCGCGTTGACGACCGAGACTCCGACGCCGTGCAGGCCGCCCGAGACCTTGTAGGAATTGTGGTCGAACTTACCGCCGGCGTGCAGGCGGGTCATGATGACCTCGGCCGCCGAGACGCCTTCCTCGGTGTGGATGTCGGTCGGGATGCCGCGGCCGTTGTCGGTCACGGTGATCGAACCATCGGCATTGAGGATGACGCCGATCAGATCGCAGTAGCCGCCCAGCGCCTCGTCGATGGCGTTGTCGACGACCTCGAAGACCATGTGGTGCAGGCCCGTGCCGTCATCGGTGTCGCCGATGTACATGCCCGGGCGCTTGCGCACCGCATCCAGGCCCTTGAGCACCTTGATCGAATCGGCGCCGTATTCGCCGTTGCCCGAAGGATCGAGCTCTGGTGCCTCGTTGCTCATGTGGAACTTCCCTTGTGGTCACCAAGGGCGCTGACAACGCCCCCGGCAATGCGAAAGAACTGCGCGCGCCCGTCGAGCGCGGCAAAGGATGCCGCTTCCGTGCCGGTCATCCAGGCCTGCAGGCCAAGGTCGAGGACGCTGTCGAACAGCGCGTTGCGGTGGCCCTCGTCGAGATGGGCCGCGACGTCATCGAGCAGCAGCAGGGGGGGGCGGCGGGTCGCCTCCAGCCGGGCCGCGGCCAGCAGCAGCGCCACGACCAGGCTCTTCTGCTGGCCCGTGGAACACAGTTCGGCCGGCATGGCGCTGGCCAGATGGGTGACCGCCAGGTCGCAGCGGTGCGGCCCCTCGGCGGCGCCGCCGGTTTCGGCGTCCCGCCCGCGCGAGGCGGCCAGCGCCGCACGGAACCGCTGTTCGGCCGCCAGAGCGGGCATGACCGCGATGTCGTTCTCGACGCTGCCGATGAGCGCCAGGGTGCAGCCGGGGAACGGGCCGTAGTCCTGCGCCAGTAGCGGCTCCAGGCGGTCGGCGAGTTCGCGCCGTGCCGCGGCCACCGCGACGCCGGTCTCGGCCATTGTCTCTTCCAGGGCGTCGAGCCAGGCGGCATCGCGCCTGCCTTCCTTGAGCAGCCGGGCGCGCTCGCGCAGGGTGCGCTCGTAGGCCCCGATGCGGCGGGCGTGCAGGGGATCGTGGGCATAGACCAGGCGGTCGAAGAAGCGCCGCCGGCCCGAGGCCGATTCGCGGAAGAGCCCGTCCATGGCCGGGGTCAGCCAGATCATCGAGACATGCTCGGCCAGGGCCGAAGGACCGCGCACGGTCTGGCCGTCGATGCGCACGACGCGGCGTTCGCTCACCGCTTCGGGATCGGCGCCGGTGCCCAGGCGCAGCGGACCGATGGGGGTGGCGACATCGGCCGAGACGGCCCAGGGCGCGGTCGCACCCTGGCGCGCCAGATCGGCAATGCGGGCGCCGCGCAGGCCGCGTCCGGGCGCAAGGTAGGAGATCGCCTCGAGCAGGTTGGTCTTGCCCGTGCCGTTTTCGCCGGTCAGCACCACGGGACGACGATCGACCGAAAGACGAAGGTTGTCCCAGCTGCGGTAGGCATTGAGGGCAAGCATCGTCACGGCGACGGGGATCACGTCGCTGTGTGAGGAATGCTCCGCCCGTGCCAGCGCCATACCGCCGGTCAGACCCGCATCGGCATGAGGACGTAGAGCGTGCGGTCGTCGCTGGTGTCGTTGACGATGGTCGGCGAGACGGCATCGGCCATGGTGAAGCGCATGCGCTCGCCCTCGAAGTTGCCGGCCATCTCGAGCACGTAGCGCGAGTTGAAGCCGATCTCAATCGCCGGGCCGTCGTAGTCGACCGGCAGCTCTTCCTCGCCCGAGGCGCTGTCGGGGCTGTTGGCCGAAAGCTGCATGCGGTCCTTGTCCAGTGCCAGCTTGATCGAGCGCGACTTGTCGGTCGAGATCGCGGCCATGCGGTCGACCGCCTGGATGAAACTCGCCGCATCCATCTCCAGCACCTTGTCGTTGGCCGCCGGGATGACCCGCTCGTAATCGGGGAAGGTGCCGTCGATCAGCTTGGAGGTCAGGACCGCGGTGTCGAAGGCGAAATGGATCTTGGTGTCGGACATGTCGATGCTGACGGCGCCGTCGATCTCGTCGATCAGCTTGCGCAGTTCGGCCACGGCCTTGCGCGGCACGATGACACCCGGCATGCCCTCGGCACCTTCGGGCAGCTCCGAATCGATGCGCGCCAGGCGGTGGCCGTCGGTCGCCACGGCGCGCAGCACCGGGCCGTTGTCGCCGGTCGCGCCGTGCAGGTAGATGCCGTTGAGGTAGTAGCGCGTCTCCTCGGTCGAGATGGCAAAGCGCGTCTTGTCGATCAGGCGGCGCAGCTCGGAGGCCGGCAGCGCGAAGTGATGGCTGAACTCGCCACCCGACATGACGGGGAAGTCTTCCGGGGGCAGGCAGGGCAGGCGGAACTGGATGCGCCCGCAGGAGATCGACAGCCGGCCGGCATCGCCCGTGGCGTCGAGCTGGACCTCCGAGCCATCAGGCAGCTTGCGGCAGATGTCGTAGAGCACATGGGCGGGCGCGGTGGTGGCGCCGGCGACCTGCAGGTTGGCCGGCACGGCCTCGACCACCTCCAGGTCCATGTCGGTGGCGGTCAGGCGCAGGCCGTCGTCCCGGGCTTCGAGCCGGATGTTCGAGAGGATCGGAATCGTGTTGCGCCGTTCGACGACACTCTGCACATGGGACAGTGCCCGGAGCAGGACGGCACGTTCGATAGCCAGCTTCATCGCCTGAAAACCCGTAACGGTTGGAGAATCGGGAGCTTTTCCCCGCCCGGAGGAGGAGCGGAACGGATCGTGAAAATCCATATCCCGAACCGGATGGGCCAAACTAGCAGAAAGGCGCCCGAAAAGCCAGTTTTCGGCCCCGGATTCGCGCTGGCCAAGCGTTTGATATCGCTTGGCTATTTCGTCGCGCCGCCGGGATCGTGCCGGGGCCGCCCCGCTCAGCTCTCCAGCATGCGCTCCAGCAGCTCGACATCCTCGGCAAAGGCGGGATCGCCCGCCATCAGCTCCTCGACCTTCTTGACGCCGTGCATGACCGTGGTGTGGTCGCGCCCGCCGAACTTGCGCCCGATCTCGGGCAGGCTGCGGCTGGTCAGGCGCTTGGCCAGATACATGGCGATCTGGCGCGGCCGGGCGATGGCGCGCTGCTTGCGCGCCGAGACCATGTCGGCCAGCCGGATGTTGAAGTGCTCGGCGACCTTCTTCTGGATCTCCTCGATGGTCACCCGGCGGTCCTGGGCGCGCAGCAGGTCGCGCAGCAGGTCCTGGGTCGATTCCAGCGTCACCGGGCGGCCGACGAGCTGGCAGTGGGCCAGGACCCGGTTCAGCGCGCCCTCGAGCTCGCGCACGTTGGAGGTCACCTTGTGGGCGAGAAACTCCAGGACGCGCGGGGGAACCGCGACATCGGGGAACTGGGCCGCCTTGGCCTGCAGGATGCCCAGGCGCAGCTCGTAGTCGGCCGGGTGGATGTCGGCGACCAGGCCCCAGCCCAGCCGCGAGCGCAGGCGCTCCTCCATGCCGTCGAGGTCACTGGGCGAGCGGTCGCCCGAGATCACGACCTGGCGGGCCTGGTCGACCAGGGCGTTGAAGGTGTGGAAGAACTCCTCCTGCGTCGAATCCTTGCCCGCGATGAACTGGATGTCGTCGATCATCAACACGTCGACGGCGCGGAACTGGTCCTTGAAGGCCATCGTGTCCTTGTAGCGAAGGGCACGGATGAACTTGTACATGAACTTCTCGGCCGACATGTAGAGCACCTTGCGGCCCTGCTTCTTGGACCGGACATGCCAAGCGATGGCGTGCATCAGGTGGGTCTTGCCCAGGCCGACGCCGCCGTAGAGAAACAGCGGGTTGAAGGTGACCGAATCGGCCTCGGCGACGCGGCGGGCCGCGGCATGGGCGAACTCGTTGGTCTTGCCCACGACGAAGTTGTCGAAGGTGAAGCGGGGATCGAGGCTGGCGGCGAAGGCGTCGGCTTCCTCGACCGGGTCGGCGACCGGGTGGTCATGGGCGACCATGCCCATGTCGCGGCGCACCGGCACGACCTCGCGGCGCACCGCACGGCGCTCGGTCTGGCCGACCTTGATGGCGATTCCGGTGATGCCCGCGTTCTCGCCGCACCACAGATCCTTCAGCCGCTCGCCGCAGCGCGAGAGTACCCAGTCCTTCATGTTGCCGCTGGGAACGCGCATCACGACGTCGCCGCCGGCGACCCCGTCGAGCGAGAGCGGACGCAACCATGTCTTGAAAGCCGCTTCGCCGAGCTCGGCCCGAAGGCGACCCCGCACGCGCTTCCATTGCTCTTCGACGGCCTGATCGAGAATCAAGGCGTTGGTAGCCATCCACACTCTCCTTCTGACACCGGCGGCCGCCATGGACCGCCCGGTGTCGCCGGCACCCTCAACAAGGCGCGCCGAAGTCCAAGGACACCATGGCACCGATACCGGGATGCGGTTCAGTGGCCGGTGTCACACCGATGCATGCGATTCGCGAGAAAGACCGCTCAACGACCAGGGCAATTGGCAAAAAAACGTTTTTTATCAGAGATTTGGTCAAGTCTTCAGTCCCTGCCACACAAGAAACGCGACGAAGTCGCGCAGCCCCAGCCCAGGGTCGGGGACCTTGACGCAGGAGCGAACCGTGCATATCGGTGCGACCTTGCATCGTCGCCGTTCGGTGTCGCTGATCCGGCACGTTGGCCGCCTGCGTGTTTGTATTCTTGAGGTCGGTCCCTCGACCCGGCGAGCACCATAGACCAGCGATGGCGAAAGCGGCAATGGGATCAAAATCGGAATCTGGATCGGCTCGCGTTCATGACAACCGAAAGTTGCATGTCCCTCAGATGACTCCGAAACGACAAGGGCGCCGGACCTTGTGGTCCGACGCCCTTGTTCGACACGATGATGTGCGCGCCGGGGCGCGCGGTGACTACATCTTGGCGACGCGCTGCGCCAGACGGGACACCTTTCGCGATGCGGTGTTGGAATGCAACACAGGGGTCTTGGCTGCCTTCATCAGTTCCGGCTCCGCCGCGCGCAGGGCCGCCGTCGCGACTTCCTTGTCGCCGCTCAGAATCGCCTGCTCGACATTGCGCACGTAGCTTCTCACGCGGCTCATCCGGGCGCGGTTTACCGCGGTCTTCCGGGCGGTCTGGCGAACCCGCTTCTTGGCTTGCAGGGTATTGGCCATGGTCTTCGTGTCCTTGGTATGGAATTGGATTGGCGCGCTTATACCGAGGGTGCCGGGGGGCGTCAACGCCACGGGATTCCTTGGAGTCGGCTGTCATCGCGGCGTCGCGCCACGGTCATCGCACCGTAAGACAAGCCCCAGCTTTGCGAATCGCACGGGCGCTTGGGAGATTTGCCGGCCGAATCGGTGCCGGCTCAACGCTGGCAGGCGCCGCAGAAGAAGGTCGAGCGGTTGGCCTGGACGATTCGTCCGATGGCGCCGGCACATCCCGGTGTCGGACAGGGTTCGCCGGCCCGGTCATAGACCCGGAAGCTGTGCTGGAAGTAGCCCAGTTCGCCCGAGGCCTGGCGGTGGTCGCGCAGCGAGGAGCCGCCCGCGGCGATTGCCTCGTTGAGGACATCGACCAGGGCCGGCACCAGGCGCTGTGCCCGTCTGCCCGCGACGCTGGCGGCCAGACGGCGCGGCGAGATGCCCGCACGGTGCAGCGCCTCGGAGGTATAGATGTTGCCGACGCCGCCGACGACGCGCTGGTCGAGCAGGGCGGCCTTGATCGGTGTCTGCTTGCCGGCAAGGCGCGCCGAGAGATGGGCGGCATCGAAGCCGGGCTGCAGCGGATCGAGCGCGATGGCCGCAAGCAGCGGATGGGCCGCCTCGTCGCGTTGCGTGGTCAGGGTCATCAGGCCGAACCGGCGATGGTCGTTGTAGACGATGCGTTCGCCGCTCTCGACGGTGAAGACGACATGGTCGTGCTTGTCGGGCGGCTGGTTCGAGCCGGCCGCCAGGACCACCATGCGGCCGGACATGCCGAGGTGGCAGATCAGCACCTGGCCGTCCTCGAGGTCGACGAGCAGATACTTGGCGCGCCGCCGCAGGGCGGTGACGCGGCGGCCCACCACGCATGCCGCAAAACCCATGGGAAAGGGAATACGCAGGTTGGGCCGGCGTTGTTCCAGCGCGACGATGCGGCGGCCTTCGAGCACGGGCTGAAGGCCGCGCCGCACGGTTTCGACTTCGGGCAGTTCGGGCATGCGGGCAAGCTACAGCCTTTCCGTGCCGACAGGAATCGGTTGCACGAGCCGGCTTCTCCGATCGGTTCCCTGGCCCCCTCGTTCCGGCAAGGAACCACAAGATCGAGCAACTTGAGGTCATGCAGCGCCATCGCGAAGCGATTCCGCAAAATGGCGATTTGTTCTAAGGTCCGCCGCCATGGCCAATCCTCTCGAATCCGATCACGCCACCCGTTTCGGCGAACGCCGCGTCGCCGAGGAGGAGAAGGGTTCGCTCGTGCGCGCCGTCTTCCGCAACGTCGCGCCGCGCTACGACCTGATGAACGACCTGATGAGTGCCGGCGTCCATCGCGTCTGGAAGCGCACGATGGTCAGCCGTGTCGCCGAGGCGGGACCCGGCATGGCGGTCGACGTCGCCGGCGGCACCGGCGACATCGCCTTCCGCCTGAAGGACAGGGGTTTCGAGGTCGCCGTCGTCGACATCAACGATGCCATGCTCGGCGTGGGCCGCGACCGCGCGCTCGACCGCGCCGTCACCGACGGCATCACCTGGACCTGCGGCGATGCCGAGGCCCTGCCGCTGCGCGATTCCAGCGTCGATGCCTATACCATCGCCTTCGGCATCCGCAACGTCACCCACCTCGACCGGGCGCTTGCCGAAGCCCGGCGTGTGCTGCGGCCCGGTGGGCGGTTCGCCTGCCTGGAGTTCGGCCATGTCGTGATCCCGGTGCTCGACCGGGTTTACGCCCGTTACTCCGATGCGGTGCTGCCGCGACTGGGCGGCATCATCGCCGGCGATGCCGATTCCTACCGTTATCTGGTCGAGAGCATCCGCCGCTTCCCCCAGCAGGGCGATTTCGCGGCCATGGTCGCTCAGGCCGGGCTGGCCCATGTGGCGACGGCCAACCTTTCGGGCGGCATCGCGGCCCTGACCACCGCCTGGCGCCTGTGAGCGGCGGCCAGACGGCCCGGCCCCGGCGTCTGCCATGACCGGCCTCATCGAATCGGCGCGCAATCTGGCGCGGCTGTTTGCCATCGCGCGCACGCTGGCGCGCCACGACGCCCTGTTTCCCCTGGAACTGGCCGGTGTCGCGCCCGCTGTGGTCTGGGCGGCCAAGCAGGTTTCGGCACGCGATGCGCCGGGGCGGCCCGGCCAGCGCCTGGCCCGCGCGCTCCAGGAACTCGGGCCCACCTTCATCAAGGTCGGCCAGCTCCTTTCGGTGCGGCCCGACGTCGTGGGCGAGGAGATTGCCGAGGATCTGGCCAACCTGCAGGACCACCTGCCGCCGTTTCCGGCCGAACTCGCCCGCGCCGCGATCGAGCGCGAACTGGGCGCGCCCGTCGCCAGCCTGTTCGCGGCCTTCGAGGACATGCCGGTGGCGGCGGCCTCCATCGCCCAGGTCCATCTTGCTGTCACGACCGACGGGCGCGAGGTTGCCGTCAAGGTGCTGCGCCCGGGCATCGCCGAGACCTTCCGCCGCGATCTCGACCTTGCCCACTGGCTTGCGGTCTTTGCCGAGCAGGCTCGCCCTTCCCTGCGCCGACTCAAGCCCGTCGCAGTGGTCGAGAACGTGCGGGCCTGGGTTGCGCTGGAGATGGACCTGCGCATGGAGGCTTCGGCAGCGGCCGAACTCGACGAGAACTTCGCCGGCGATCCCGATTTCCGCGTACCTGCCGTCGACTGGCAGCGCACCGCCCAGCAGGTCCTGACCCTGGAACGCATCAGCGGCCTGCCGATCGACGAGCGCGCCGCCCTCACGGCCGCGGGCCACGATCCCGATGCCATCGTCGCGATCGCCGCCCGGGTCTTCTTCCAGCAGGTCTTCCGCGACGGCTTCTTCCACGCCGACATGCATCCCGGCAACCTGTTCGTCGACGAGGCCGGGCGAATCGTCGCCATCGACTTCGGCATCATGGGCAGGCTCGACCGGCCGACCCGACTGATCATCGCCGAGATGCTGCTGGGTTTCCTGAACCGCGACTACAAGCGGGTCGCCGACATCCATTTCGAGGCCGGCTTCGTGCCCGCCGACCGTTCGCGCGAACTCTTCACCCAGGCGATCCGCTCGATCGGCGAGCCGATTCTGGGCAAGCCCCTGGCGGACATCTCGCTTGCCCGCCTGCTCGCCCAGCTCTTCCGCGTTACCGAGCAGTTCGGCATGCCGACCCAGCCGCAACTGCTGCTGCTGCAGAAGACCATGCTGGTGACCGAGGGCATCGGGCGCTCGCTCGCGCCCGACATCAACATGTGGCAGCTCGCCCAGCCGCTGGTCGAGGACTGGGCACTGATCAACCTGTCGCCGCCGGCACGGATCCGCGACGGCGTGCACCACGCCGGCGAGATCGCCCGCCGCCTGCCCGACCTTGCCGCCAAGGCTGCCGCCATCGTCGACGAGACCGCGGCCTCGGGCTTCCGCCTGCACCGCGACACCGTCGACGAGCTTGTCGACCGCCAGGCCCGCGCCCGAAGCCGCGCCCTGCGCTGGCTCTGGGCGCTTGCCACGCTGGCCCTGGTCCTGGCGCTGTTTGCCCTGGCGGACTGACAGCCTTCCGCGAAACACGCCACGTCCGTTTTCCAGCGCCCCCGCGTGTGGCCCCGCATGTGGAACGCCAGGCTTGGGGTGTGCGAGCCAGCACGCAGCATGCAAAAGGGGCGGACCCTGCGGCCCGCCCCTCTGCATCACGGCCCGACAGACCGATCAGTGCCGCAGATCGAAGCGGTCGGCATCCATCACCTTGGTCCAGGCGGCAACGAAGTCCTTCACGAACTTCTCCTTGCTGTCGTCCTGGGCATAGACCTCGGCATAGGCGCGCAGGATGGCGTTGGAGCCAAACACCAGGTCGACGCGGGTCGCCGTCCACCTGACCGCACCGGTTGCACGGTCGCGGAGCTCTTAGGTGTTCCGCCCCGTGGGCACCCAGGCGTTGGCCATGTCGGTGAGGTTGACGAAGAAGTCGTTGGTCAGGGCACCCTCGCGATCGGTGAACACGCCATGGCGCGTGCCGCCATGGTTGGTCCCCAGCACCCGCATACCGCCGACGAGCACCGTCATCTCATGGGCGCTCAGGCCCAGGAGCTGGGTGCGGTCGAGCAGCATTTCCTCGGCGCTGACGGCATAGTCCTTCTTGAGCCAGTTGCGGAAGCCGTCGGCTAGGGGCTCCAGAGCATCAAACGACCCGGCATCGGCCATCTCTGCGCTCGCGTCGCCGCGACCGGGCGAGAAGGGCACGGCGATCTCGACACCCGCGGCACGCGCCGCCTGTTCGATGCCGACATTGCCCGCCAGCACGATGACGTCGGCAAGGCTGGCGCCGGCTTCGCCCGCGATCGGCTCGAGCACCGCCAGTACCTTCTGGAGGCGGGCAGGTTCATTGCCTTCCCAATCCTTCTGCGGGGCAAGACGGATGCGCGCGCCGTTTGCGCCACCGCGCATGTCCGAGCCACGGAAGGTGCGGGCGCTGTCCCACGCGGTGGCCACCATCTCGGCCGTCGTC
Source organism: Pseudomonadota bacterium (assembly GCA_027592745.1). GTDB lineage: Bacteria > Pseudomonadota > Alphaproteobacteria > SP197 > SP197 > CALGGB01. Next base: position 21,582 of record JAQCLG010000033.1, read on the forward strand.
AGGCCGCTCGCGGCAATGCGGGCTCTGACATGTCCGATGTCGTAGCTGGTCGGGCCCTGGGGCACGGGATCCTGCCAGATCAGATCTTCGACGGGTACGTCGGGACCGACGTAACGCGCCTTGGGGCCCATGTCGCGATGGGTCAGCTTGAACCAGGCGCGGGCGAAGGCGTCCTGGAAGGCCGCCGGGTCCCTCGCGAAGCGCTCCATGATCTCGCGGTAGACCGGATCCACCTTCATCGCCATGTCGGCGTCGGTCATGATCGGCATGCAGCGGATCGAGGGGTCCTCGACGTCGACCGGCATGTCCTCCTCGGCGATGTCGACCGGCATCCACTGCCAGGCGCCGGCCGGGCTCTTCTTGAGCTCCCACTCGTGGCCGAGCAGCATCTCGAAGTAGCCCATGTCGAACCTTGTCGGATGTGCGGTCCAGGCACCCTCGATGCCGCTGGTGACGGTGTCGCGGCCAATGCCCCGGCTGGTCTTGTTCATCCAGCCCAGGCCCTGGTCCTCGACCTCTGCGGCTTCGGGTTCAGGGCCTAGATTCGCCGCCTGGCCGTTGCCATGGGTCTTGCCCACGGTGTGGCCGCCGGCGGTCAGCGCAACGGTCTCCTCGTCGTTCATCGCCATGCGGGCGAAGGTCTCCCGCACGTCCTGAGCGGTACGCATGGGATCGGGCTTGCCGCCAACACCTTCGGGATTGACGTAGATCAGGCCCATCTGCACCGCGGCCAGCGGGTTCTCGAGCGATTCGCGCTTGTCGCCCTCGGCGTAGCGAGCAGCGCCAAGCCATTCCTTCTCCGAACCCCAATAGGTGTCCTTCTCGGGCGCCCAGATGTCCTTTCGGCCAAAGGCGAAGCCGAAGGTCTTCAGGCCCATCGACTCGTAGGCGACGGTGCCTGCCAGGATGATCAGGTCGGCCCAGCTCACCTTGTTGCCTTACTTCTTCTTGATCGGCCAGAGCAGGCGACGGGCCTTGTCGAGGTTGACGTTGTCGGGCCAGGAATTGAGCGGCGCGAAGCGCTGGTTGCCGGTGCCGCCGCCGCCGCGGCCGTCGGCCAGGCGGTAGGAACCCGCCGCATGCCAGGCCATGCGGATCATCAAGCCACCGTAATGGCCCCAGTCGGCCGGCCACCAGGGCTGGCTGTCGGTCATCAGGGCGTGGAGATCCTTCTTCAGCGCTGCGACATCGAGCTTCTTCAGTTCCTCGCGGTAGTCGAAACCGGCACCCAGCGGATTCGTCCGGGCATCGTGCTGGTGCAGGATGTCGAGGTTCAGCGCATTGGGCCACCAGGCCATGTTCGAGGTTCCGGTGGTGGTGTGACCGCCGTGCATCACCGGGCATTTGCCGGCCGCACCTGCTTCTTGACTGGCCATCGATGTCTTCCCTTCGTTCTGGCTGTGGGCGCCGGGCGGCGAGGGGCCGATCGCCCGACAGGTACCGTCTGGACTGGCCCCCGGCCACGGCAGATATCCAAGGATATATATTGGAAAAATTATAATTAAAAGATTTGAAGCAGGGTGGCGATGCAAGGCGCCCCGATCTCACCTATATTGTGCAGCGCAACAGCACGGGCCATGGCCCCTCGAAAGGAATTGCGATGCTGCAGGGAAAGCGCATCCTTCTCGTCATCGCAGGCGGCATCGCCGCCTACCGCTCCCTCGAGCTGATCCGGGCGCTGCGGGAGCAACGGGCTGCCGTGCGCTGTGTCATGACCCATGGTGCCCAGCAGTTCGTGACACCCATGGCCGCAGCCGCCCTGTCGGGCGACAGGGTCTTCACCGAACTCTTCTCGCTCACCGACGAGGCCGAGATGGGCCACATCCGCTTGTCGCGCGAGGCCGACCTCGTGGTCGTCGCGCCTGCCACCGCCGACCTGATGGCCAAGATGGCTGCCGGTCTGGCCGACGATCTCGCCTCCACCGTGCTGCTGGCGACCGACAAGCCGGTGATGGCCTGCCCGGCCATGAACACCATGATGTGGAACCACCCGGCGACGCAGCGCAACGTCGCGCGCCTGAAGGCAGACGGCGTCGCCATGCTCGGTCCCGACGCCGGCGATCTCGCCTGCGGCGAGGTCGGGCGGGGCCGCATGAGCCAGCCTGCCGCCATCGTCGCGGCGATCGCGGCCTTTCTCGACGCGTCGACCGACAAGCCGCTGGCCGGGCGCCATGCCCTGGTCACCAGCGGTCCGACCCACGAACCCATAGATCCCGTGCGGTTCATCGCCAACCGCAGCTCGGGCAAGCAGGGCCACGCCATCGCTGCGGCCTGTGCCCGCTTGGGCGCCCGCGTCACACTGGTCTCCGGCCCGGTCAACCTGCCCGATCCGGCAGGCGTCGAGATCGTCAAGGTCGAGACCGCGCGCGAGATGCTGGCAGCCTGCGAGGCCGCCCTGCCCGCCGATGTCGCGATCTGTGCCGCCGCCGTCGCCGACTGGCGCGTCGCCAGCGAGGCCGCGACCAAGTTGAAGAAGGACGGCGGCGCCCTGCCGACGCTCTCCTTTGCCGAGAATCCCGACATTCTGGCGACCCTGGCCGCCCGCAACGACCGGCGTCCCCGCCTTGTCATCGGTTTTGCCGCCGAGACCGGCGATGTCGTGACCTATGCCCGGGCCAAGCTTGCCCGCAAGGGCTGCGACTGGATCGTCGCCAACGATGTCTCGACCGGCACCGGCACCTTCGGCGGCGACGACAACACCGTCTTCCTGGTCGGTCCCGAGGGCGTCGAGGACTGGCCGCGCATGAGCAAGCAGGAGGTCGCCGACACGCTCGCCCGCCGCATCGCCGGGCATCTGGCGGCATGAGGCCCCTGCTGCGCATCCAGCGCCTGGCCCACGCCGAGGATCTGGAACTTCCAGCCTACGCCACCGACCAGGCCGCCGGTCTCGACCTGCGCGCAGCCGTCGAGGGCGCCATGGCGATCGCGCCCGGCCAGCACGCCATGGTGCCCACGGGCCTGGCCATTGCCCTGCCGGCAGGCCACGAGGGCCAGGTGCGGCCCCGTTCGGGTCTCGCCCACCGCCACGGTGTCACCGTGCTCAACAGCCCCGGCACGATCGATGCCGACTACCGCGGCGAGGTGAAGGTGATGCTGATCAACCACGGCCACCAGCCCTTCACCATCACCCGCGGCGACCGCATCGCCCAGCTGGTCGTTGCGCCGGTCGTTCAGGTCGCCATCCTGGAGGTCGACGCCCTGGACGAGACGACCCGCGGCGACGGCGGCCACGGCTCCACCGGCTTGCAATAGGAAGGCCCCATGCTCGAACTGCGTCCCAACTGCGAAGCCTGCGACCGCGACCTGCCGCCCGAATCGGCGGAGGCGTACATCTGCAGCTACGAGTGCACCTTCTGCGCCGATTGCGTCGAGGACCTGCTCCAGAACGTCTGCCCCAACTGCGGCGGTGGCTTCATGCCGCGCCCGGTGCGCCCGAAGACCGCATACCGCCCGGGCGTCAGCCTGGCCGACGATCCGGCCGGCACGCAGCGCCGCCGCCTGAAGTTCGGCCGCAAGGACATCGCAGCCTTTGCGAAGAAGCTGCGCGCCATCCCGCCGGAGAAGCGCTGAGGACGGGGCCTTGCCAGAGCGGGCGCGCCACCGCAGGTTAGGATCATGCAGACCAGCGATTTCACCGAGGAACAGCTCCACCGCTACGCCCGCCACATCGTCATGCCAGAGGTCGGCGGCACCGGGCAGGTCAAGCTGCTCAACGCCCGCGTGCTGGCGATCGGAGCGGGGGGCCTGGGCGCACCGCTGCTGATGTACCTGGCCGCGGCGGGCGTGGGCACCCTGGGCGTCGTCGACAACGACCACGTCGAGCTTTCCAACCTGCAGCGCCAGATCATCCACACCACGGATCGTGTCGGGATCGACAAGACCGAAAGCGCCCGTCAGGCGATCGCCGCGCTCAATCCCGACATCAGGGTGATCACCCACCAGGAGCGTTTCGAGCACCACAACGCACTCGACATCGTCTCCGGCTACGACATCGTCTGCGACGGCTCGGACAACTTCGCCACGCGCTACCTCGTCAACGACGCCTGTTTCCTGGCGGGCAAGCCGCTGGTCAGCGCGGCGATGATGCGCTTCGACGGCCAGCTCACGACCTTCCGGGCGCACGAAGGGCAGGACCACCCCTGCTACCGCTGCCTTTTCCCGGAGATGCCGCCGGAGGGCCTGGTCCCCTCCTGCTCGGAAGCCGGCATCTTCGGCGCCATCGCGGGCGTCATGGGCACGCTGCAGACCGCCGAGGTGCTCAAGGAAATCCTCGGCATCGGCCAGCGCCTCGACGGCACCCTGCTGATCTACGACGCCTTGGGTGCCGAGTTCCGCCGTGTCAGCTACACCAAGGATCCCGACTGCGCGCTGTGCGGCAGCCAGCCCTCGATCACGGATCTGGGCTTTCATGCGCAGTTCGCGAAGACGAGCCAGTCGTGAGCGCGACGACACCCCTGGGCCTGGTGGTGCTCTCGGGCGACTGGGCGCGTGTCCACTACGCCCTGATGATGGCCTCCTCGGCCGCGGCCATCGACCGGCCGGTCACGCTCTTCGTCACCATGGACGCCGTGCCCCTGCTGGAAGCCGGCGAAGGCTGGCGAAGGCTGGCCGGAGCCGAGGGCGACGATGCTCTGAAAGACCGCAAGGTCGCCGATACGGAGACCCTGCTGGAAGCCTGCGCCGCGATGGACGTGGCGATCATGGTCTGCGAGGCCGGGCTGAAGGCGCGCGATGTCGCACCGTGTGCCCTGCGCGACGACCTCGTCATCGACGTGACCGGGCTCGTCACCTTCTACCAGAGCGTGGGCGCCGGGCAGATCGTCGCCCTGTGATCTGTCAGGGGCTTTGACAGGCGGAGGGCGGGGCTTCCATCATCGCGCGTACGCCGCCGCGAGGCGCAGACGCCACGACCCGAGGAGCACCATGGCCGACCATTTCCCGCCGTCGCAGACCATCGACGTCTCCCCGCTGTTCGACACGCCGGGCGATTGCGCCGCGCTCGATGCGGCGATCGTGGCGGTGCTGGCGGCCAACGGCAGTTTCGTCGCGACCGGTTTTCCCGGCAGCAACGACAACGACGAGGCCGCCAATCGGGTACTTGCCTTCTTCACCCTGCCCGAGGCCGAGAAGGACTTGCTGGCGACCTGCCGCGCCCGGCCCGAGCACCCCAACATCTATCGCGGCTACTATCCGCTGCGCGACAAGCAGAGCTTTGCCTACAACGAGACCTACGACATCGGCCCGGAGACACCCGGCACCGTGCCGCCGCTTCCGGGCGCCGACGGCTTCCGCGAGTTCAACCGCTGGCCCGCACGCGAGCCGTTCCCCGGCTGGCGCACCCGCACGCTGGCCTATGTCGCACGCGCCCACGGCCTTTCCCAGGCCGTACTCCGGGCCGTGGCCCGCCACATCGGCAAGGACGAGGAAACCTTCGTGGCGCCCTGTGCCGGGTCCAACAGCACCCTGCGCCTGCTCCACTACCTGCCGCCTCCCGAGGACTATCTGCCGCGCGAGGGCCGCCAGGATGCCATCCGCGAGGACGAGCTCGGCCGGCGCATCCTGACGCAGCGCCATGTCGATACCGGGATCATGTCGATCCTCTGGCAGGAGCCTACGGCGGGCCTGCAGATGCAGGGTCCGGACGGTGCCTGGCGGGACGTGTCGGTGATTCCCGGCGGCCTCTCAGTGCACCTGGGCGACCTCATCAAGGGCATGACCGACGGCCTGCTGGTCGGCACGCCGCACCGCGTCACCGGCGGCCTGGTTGAGCGCAGCTCGCTCGGCCTCTTTGTCGAACCCGACTACGACGCCCTGGTGCTCGCACCCGACACCACCGAGCCGGTGACCTATGCCGGTCACTTGCTCAACGAATTCCCCGGCCGCTTCGAGCGTCCCAAGGCGGCCTGATCGCTCAGACGTTCTGCAGGCTCTGCACCTTGTAGCCTTCGGCGGCGACATCGGGTTCGCGTTCGGCCAGCAGGTCGTCAGGATCGCGCTGTTCGGCCCAGCCCAGGATGGGTGAATGGGCGCGGTAACCCAGCAGCTGCCGGGCCGCCAGAGGCAGGCGCGCAGCGGCCTCGGGCGGGCAGTCGAGCAACTGGCTCTCCTCCTGTCGCAGCCAGCCCACGGCATAACCCGAGACGATGGCGCTGCGCGGCTGGTCGGTGGTGTTGACTGCGGCGCCGTGCAGCACCGAACCCAGGTAGACGACGGCCGCCCCCGAGGGCATCTCGGCCTGCACGACCTCGTCCTCCCGGGCGATGCGGTCGCGCGGCCATGTGTGGCTGCCGGGCACGATGCGCGTGGCACCGTTGGCCGTGGTGAAGTCGCTGACCGCGACGATCCATGACAGCAGGATCTCCTTGGAGCCGGGTTCGCGCAGGACATAGGGCTCGTAGACGCCGATGTCGCGGTGCAGGGGCTGCAGCCGGCCGCCCTGCCAGACCTGGAAGAGACCCAGAACCTGGATGCGGTAGTTGCGGCAGTTGTCCAGCAACACGCCGTCGGCGAGACCGGTAAGCACCGGGGCGGTGATCACATCGGCAATCGCGGTGCTGCGCCAGGCAAGGCTGTGGATGCGCCGCATGGCGCCGCCGAAGAACTCGCCGCCGCCGACCGGGGCGCCGGCGAGATCCTCGTCGAGATCGGTCATCAGCCGGTCGAGCGTAGCCCCGGCCACCGCGTCGTCGACGATGATGACACCATCCTCGAGGAGCACGCCGAGCATGTCCTGGTGGCTGTCACATGCAGTGAAATGGCGGATCACCGTTTCCCTCCCCGGCCGGATTGTCCTGCCGGGCATGCTGCACGCGGTTTATTCAATCAGCAATGAATTTCCGGCGCCTCGGCGGCTTCTGCAGGCCCAGACGACGCCAGACCTCGACGCGGAAACGATCGACCGCCGCCGGGCCGTCCTCGTCCAGGATCACGGTCCGGACCAGGACGCCGTCGAGGTAGGTCGAGACAAAACGGGCAAAGGGGCCGGGGGCGACATCGCGGAACAGGCCGCGCGCCAGGCCGGTGCGCACCGCGCGCAGCAGCATGCGGCGTTCCTCGTCGTAGAACCGGCGCAGGGCGTCGTCGACCGCGGGGATTGCAGCACCCGAACGCCGGTAGTCGAGCCCCAGGCGCGCCATCTTCGGGATCGTGCTGCCCGGCCCCTCCTGGGCATCGAGCCAGGCCGCGATGGTCATCACCGGGTCATCGCCGTCACCGGCCAGGCGGGCGAACATGGCATAGCCGTTTTCCACGGCATGGCCCACGGCCGCGGCAAAGAGATCCTCCTTGCCCGCAAAGTAGTAGTAGATCAGCGCCGGATCGACGCCGGCGCCGGCTGCAATCTGCTTGATCGAGACGCGCGCGAAACCGTCCCGGGCAAACAGGTCGAGCGCGGCGGAGCAGAGCTGGGCGCGCCGGTCCGGGTCGGGTTGGGCGGGTTCGCGGCGGGGCCGGCCCGGCCTTCTGGTCGCTCGTGCGGCTTTGGCCATGGCGGCACTCTAGAACCGATGTTCCGGCAGGCGAAGGGTTCTGCACGCTTCGGCGAGGAAAACCGCAGCAGGGGCGCCGGGCATTCTAGAGCGGATCACGATCAGCCGGAACCGCTCGGCGGTTCCGGCTGATCGTGTGAATCCGCTCTACAT
>JAQCLG010000206.1 GCA_027592745.1 Pseudomonadota bacterium
GAGGCTACGGACCAGACCCGGCAGCCTCAAGCCGATTTGCTCTGACACTGCCAGTGAGGGGCCTTGGGGCCACCACGCCATGCGCTTCGTCACCGAAGGGTGTGAAATCGCGTCCAACCGTCCCCACTCTACGCCACCATTAAGTCATTGATATCGCGATGGGATTGCGCGTCTGAGAGGGGTCACAGTTGGACGCGAAACGCGACCCCACCGAACTCAACTATTCTGCAATGAACGCAACGAGTTATGTGGCTTCACGGGTGGGGTCACGATTGGGCGCGATTTCACACCCGAGCCGGCGGAACACGCGGCGCAGACCATCGGCGATGCCGCGCGGCCAGAGCAGAAGGAAGACGATCACGGTGCCACCCACCGCCATGTCGCGCCACATCGGAATCTCGCGCATGAACTCGTTCATGACCATCAGCAGGGCGCAGCCCAGGATGGGGCCCCAGCGCGAGCCGTTGCCGCCCACAACGATCATGGCCAGAAGGAGCATCAGGGTGCCGAAGTCGAAGCCGTTGGGATCGACCAGCCCGAGGTGGGTGCCGTAGAACGAGCCGGCCAGCCCGATGAAGAACGACGTCAGGGTGAAGACCAGAAGCTGGTAACGGTAGCGGCTGATGCCTACGGCCCCGGCGTAACCTTCCGAATCACGCAGGGCACGGAAGGCCAGGCCGAGCGGGCTGGCCATGACGCGGATCGCGACGTAGCAGCCCACGACCAGCAGGATGAGCGCCAGGTAGTAGTGGGCAACCAGCTTGCCGAAGCTGCCGAAGAGGTCGCGGAATCCGTAGTCGCCAAAGCCGAAGAGACCATAGCCGCCACCGGTGAGCCCGCTCGTGTCGGCCGAGATCAGCAGATAGACTACCGAATACGTGGCCAAGGTCAGCAATGCGACATAGGGCCCACGCAGGCGCAGGCAGAGCAAGCCGACGAGGAAACCAAACAGCGCGCAGAAGAGGCCCGCGGGGATGAACGACCAGATCGGCCCGATCTCGAGGTGGACGCCCACGATGGCCGTGAAGTAGCCGCCCAGGTTGAAGATCGCGAACTGGACGAGCGAGAAGATGCCGGCCTGGCCCAGCACCAGGTTCCAGTGCGTGACGATCAGCGACCACACGAAGAAGACGATCACGAGGTCCAGGAAATAACGATCGTCGGTGAGCCACGGCAGCAGCGCAAAGCCGGCCACGACCGCAAGGGGCCAGAACCGCAACCCGGGCAGACCGCCGCCCGACGTCATAGCCGCACCACTTCGCGCTGGCCGAACAGGCCGGCGGGTCGGAAGATCAGGACGATGATGATCATGCCGAACATCACCGGCAGCGCGTAGCGCACACCCAGGTAGAGCGACACCACCGACTCCGTGATGCCGATGATGAAGGCGGCGTAGAGCGTCCCCCGAATGTTTCCCAGACCGCCGAAGATGCAGATGATGAACGACTTCATCATGGGGTGGAATCCGAAGGTCGGCGCGATGAAGTAGATCGAGCTGAGCAGCACGCCGCTCAGCGCCGCCAGGCCGCTCGACAGGCCCAGCACCAGCAGGAAGATGTGGTCATGCCTGATCCCCATGAGCTGGGCGGCATCGGGCTGCTGTGCCGTCGCGCGGATAGCCATCCCCGAGCGGCTGTGGGTCAGGAAGCGGTCCATCAGGATCAGCGCGGCGCCGGCCACCAGCAGGATCAGGATGTCCTGATAGGACACGGTGACGCCCAGGACATGGAAGCTGCCGCCCATGGCGAACGGCTGGGGCTGGTTGCGCGGGCCGAACACCAGCAGGGCGAAACTCTCGGCGACCAGTGCCAGGCCGCTGGTCGCGATGAAGACGTTGGTCTCGCCGTTGGGCTTGTCCATCATCGGCCCGATCATCAGCCGATACATCGCAAAACCCACCAGCATCATGACCAGGAACGAGACCGGCAGGCCCAGGAACGCGGGGAATCCCAGCCATTCCGCGGTCAGCCAGGAGACATAGGCGCCCATCATCATGAGCGCGCCATGGGCCAGGTTGAGCACGCGCAGCGCGCCGAAGACAAGAGTGAGGCCGACCGACATCAGGGCGTAGATCGAGCCCAGCACGAGGCCCGAGTAGATGGTCTGGATCAGAGCCGAGGTCATGCGTCAGGCTCCAAGATAGGTGGAAAGCGTGCTGTCGTCGGCCTCGAGCTCCCGGGCGGAGCCCTGCCAGACGACCGAACCGTGGTCGATCAGGTGAATGTGGTCGGCGGTCTCCAGGACACGCTCGGGATTCTCCTCGACCAGAAGGATGGCATAACCCTCCTCCTTGAGCCCGCGGATGTTGTCGTAGATCTCCTCGGTGATGAGCGGGGCCAGGCCCAGCGACGGCTCGTCGATCATCAGCAGTCGCGCCCGGCTCATCAGGCCGCGGCCCAGCGCGAGCATGCGCCGTTCACCCCCGCTCAGGGTGCTGGCAACCTGGCCCTCGCGCTCCTTCAGGCGCGGGAACAGCCGGTAGACATGCTCCAGTTGCGCGCCCCGTCGCTTGTGGGCGTCGGCGAGATAGGCACCCAGATAGAGGTTCTCCTTCACCGTCATCTGGGGGAAGACGAGATCGCCCTGCGGGATGTGGACGATCCCGGCACCCACGATCTGGTCGACCCGCCAGCGGTCGATCTGCTGACCGTCGAAGTGGATCGATCCGCCCCGCAGGCGCAGCAGGCCCGAGATCGTGCGCAGCAGGGTCGACTTGCCGTGACCGTTGGGCCCCAGGACCGAAATCACCTTGCCCTCGGGCACCTCAAGGGAAACGCCCTGCAGCACCATAGTGTCGTCGTAACCCGAGCAGACCCCGTCCAGGACCAGGAGAGGCGCGCTCATGCCGCGTCGCCGGCGGCGACGAAGTCACGGATGCGCTGCGCGGCCTTCTTGCCGAGATAGACCTCGGCAACCTTCTCGTCGCGCGACATCTCGGCTGTCTTGCCCAGGAACAGGCGTTCGCCGTGGTGCATGATCAGCACCCGGTCCGACAGGCTGACCAGGAACCGCATGACGTGCTCGATCAGGATGATGGCCGTTCCGGCATCGCGGATCTGGCGTACCAGGCCGAGCATCTCCTCGATCTCCTTGGGATTGAGGCCGCCGACCGGCTCGTCCATCAGCAGGCAGTCGGGCCGGGTCGCCAGAGCCGAGGCGATCATCACCCGCTTGCGGTCGACCACCGGCAGGCTGCCGACGACCAGGTCGTGGCGATCCTTCAGGCCGACGAACTCCAGGGCCTCCCAGGTCGCCTCGATGGCCTCGCGGTGGAAGGTCAGCGACGTCAGGATCGAGCGAGGCTGACCGAAATGCGCCGCGGCCAGCACGTTCTCGTAGACGGTCAGCGTGGCAAAGGCCGCGTTGAGCTGGAAGGTGCGGCCGAGCCCGTGATGGCAGACCTGGTGCGGCTGCATCCGGCTGATGTCCTCGCCGCGGTGCAGCACCGCACCCTCATCTGTCGGCACGAAGCCCGAGATGACGTCGAACAGCGTCGTCTTGCCGGCACCATTGGGCCCGCCGATCCCGAGGATTTCGCCGGGATTGAGCTCGAAACTGAGATCGTTGACCGCCACCAGCGCACCGAAGCGACGGGTGATGTTGCGACAGGCCAGGAGCGGCGGTGCGGCACCGGCAGGCGACACGGACATGTTCGATTCTCGCAACGCGGGCGTGCCGCCCCGAGGGGCGGCACGCTATCGCATCAGCCCTTGAGCCAGGTGGGAACCTGGAACGCGCCCTGGATGTAGGGATCGGGTCCCACGATGACCTGCTGGCCGTCCTGGATCTGGTAGAAATGGTGCGCCAGCCCGAGCGAGGGATCGTCGGTGAAACCCGGATAGGGCCGGGCGCACTGGTCGTCGGCCTCGAACTTCCAGGCACCGCACACGCCGCGATGGATCGTGTGGCTGCGCAGCACGTTCGAGACCGCCACCGGATCGTCGGGATTGCCCGCGCGCGAGGCGGCCTGGGCGTAGAGCATCACCAGGTCGTAGGTCTGTCCGGCGTTGCGGAAGCCCGCGGCCGGCCCATAGCGCTCCTTGTAGCGCTCCTCGAAGCTGAGACCGAACTCCGCCGGCAGGGTCCCGACCACGGTCGCCCACAGGATGCCGTTGGCCGTTTCCTTGGCCAGATTGATGAACTCGGGAATCGACGGGCCGTACTGCATGTAGACTAGCGAGGGGGTGGGATCCTCGGCGAACTGCAGGGCAAACTGCGCGATGTCGGCCGGGAAGAAATGGGTGTTGGCGATCAGCCCCGGGGGATCGTTGCGGATCTTGGCCAGCGTCGGGCCCCATTCGGCGATGGGCTGCACGACCTCCTCGTAGAGCGACACTTCCCAGCCGTATTCGGGCGCAAAGTCGCGGATCGTCTCGGCGATCAGGATCGAATACGGGTTGTTCGAAGTGATCAGGGCAATCTTGCGGTTGCTCGGCTCGAACTGGCCGGTTTCCATCAGGTTCCGCAGGAAGACCAGCAGGCCGGTGCCGTACCAGATCTCGGTCGAGTCGCTGAAGATCATGTAGTAGCGCTCGGGATCGTCGCGCACCATCTTGGCGGTGGTTTCGTAGGTGTTGCAGTTGAGATGCACGATCTCGGCATCGGCGATGATGTCGTACTCAGGCCCCGAACCGACCAGGTAGCCGTTGCAGATGGCGTGCACGCCATGGCGCTCGACCAGCGCCCGGGTCGCCTGGATGTTGTTCTGGGGACCCATTTCCTTGCAGTCCTCGACGACCAGCTCGACCGGCCGGCCGGCGATGCCGCCCATGGCGTTGATGTCCTCGACGGCCATCTCGCAGCCCTGCTTGAAATCGATGCCGTCGGCCGCGCCCCAGCCGGTCAGAGCGGCCGCGGTGCCGATGACCACGGGATCGCCATCCTGGGCAGCGGCACGGCGCGGCAGGGCCGCGGTGCCGACCGCCGACACCGCCGCGGCACCTGCCATCGCGCCCGACCCGATCAGCGCCCGGCGGGAAATCGCGTCATTGCGGCCGTCATTGAACTTGCTCATCACCTTCTCCCTGAAATTTGCAAGCGAACTATACAGATCGTATCCGGACGCGACCAGACCCCAAATGGCGGAGCCGCGGAAAACCCGCAAAAATCTG
>JAQCLG010000034.1 GCA_027592745.1 Pseudomonadota bacterium
CAACCAGCTTGGCGACAAAGCCGACCATGCACTAACATTGAAACCGGACCAGTCAGCGAGGGCAGGTCATGATGTCGCGTGCCGCGCGCACCGCCTCGGGCGCACCCTCGAAGGAGAGCACGCGCTGGGCGATGTCGCCGCCCTCGAACAGGGCCATGCGGCTCCAGAAGATGTCGAACCGCCGGACGACATCCTCGTGGGCGATGCCGGGTTCGTCGCGCCCGTAGGCCTCCAGAGTCGTCACGAAGCGGTAGAGCTCGATCTCGGCCTGGGCCACCGACCAGTAGACCTGCTCCTTGGAGAGCTGCTGCATCGTGCGTTCGCGGTCGAGCAGGGTTCCGGCGGCGACCGCCAGCGCTACACCGAGCAGCACGATCGCCGCCATCAGGGCGCGATGCCGCATGGCGGAGAGGTTCGGCATGGACCTAGTGCAGGGTCAGGCTCTGGAGCTGCCAGACCCAGCGGGAGTTGATCTCGGGCAGGGCAAGTTCGGGGTGTTCGTCGCGCGGATAGACGATCCAGAGTGGGCCCTTGTCGCGCACCGACAGCACCTCGCCGTCCATGGTCATGGCCAGGATGACGTCCCATTCGGCGAAATCGGCCGCCGGCAGGGTGACGTGGTAGTCGTTCAATGCGCCGGCATCGACCGTCGTGCCGCTCACGCCGGCCGCGGCCAGAACGTCGCGCGCCAGCGGGCCCGTGAAGGTGTGCTGGCCGTCGGTCCAGTCGGTGGTCGTCAACACGCTCGCCTGGGGCAGAGCCTCGAGCATGGCGTGGTCGAAGCGGGCGACATGTTCGCCGCTGGCATCGCTGACGGTGAGGATCACCTCGCCGGCCGGTTCGGGGAGGTCCGCGCCCCGGGCGGCCGTACCGGCCAGGGCAAGGAACATGGCCGCGGCAAGCGCGGCAAGACGGTTCGACGTTGGAAACATGGTTCTCTCCTGAAGGCGCGTGCGTGTGCTGCGTCACATACCTTGACCAGGTACCGGTACCATGTTCGTTGCACGCGCCGTGCCAGAGTGTCGGCCGGCGCGACGATTCAGGGAACCGGCACTACCCGCGCGCCGTCGGCAAAGGCGATCCAGGCCGATGCCCCGCGGCCCGCTTCGGGCGGATGGGGCAGGCCGGCGAACCAGTAGAAGGCTTCGGCATCCACAGGCATGGCCGGGGCGTGCCAGACGCCCGGCGCCACGATCACCGCCTCGCCGGGCTGCAGCAGGAAGGCGACGGCCTCTTCGGCGCGGGGCCGTTCGGCGGCATCGGCAAGGTTGCGCCCGGGCGCAACGACCTGGACCAGCGCCGCGGTCGCGGGCATCAGCAGTTCGATGTCGGGGTGGCGCTCCATGGCCTCCACCACGCCGCCTTCCGGCCGGCGGGCCAGGACCTGACCCATGCGCAGGTCGGCGCCATGCAGGGTGCCGACGCCGAACCAACAGTCGAACGCCGCGCCCGACGACGTCGGCGGGCCGGCGGGATGCGGCACCGCCTGGCCGAAGGGCGCGAAGGCTTCGCGGGTGAGGGCGGTCAGCGGCAGGGCGATCATGGTGCTATCCTGCCGCGCCGGCGCCCGCCCTGGCGAGTCCTAACGCTGTTGCTCAGGCCGCCTTGTGCAGCGCGCCGTTGCGCCCCAACACGCGATAGAGGCTGCGGGGGCCGTCGCAGTCGATGTAGCAGCCGATCAGACGGCGCGGGCCCTCCTCGGGATCGAAGGCGGTGCGGCCATGGACGATGCGGTTGTTGTCGAACATCAGCAGTTCGCCCGGCTGCAGGGCAAAGCGCAGCTCCAGCTCGGGCCCGGCCAGCAGCTCGGCCAGCCGCTTGCGCGCGGCCTGGTAGGCCTGCAGCTCGGCCTCCTCGAGCAGCGGCAGGGAATCCAGGCGCGGGCTGTAGTGCAGGCCCGTCATGCGCTCCTCGCCGTCGGTCTCGATCACGGGACGCAGCGCGACATGGTCGGCGCCCTCGTCGCGGAAGCGGAAGCGCACCGGAATCTCGGCGAGCAGGGCGAAGCCGTCCGGATCCTCGTCGCGCAACAGGGCTGCTGCCGCTAGGCTGTCGGCCAGGGTCGAGAGGCCGCCGGAGGCGCCGTTCTCCAGGCAGTGCAGGATCTGGATACCCGGTACCGGCACACGATAGGGATTGTCGGTGTGGGGACCCAGACGCACCGGACGGTAGGCAAGGTCGTTCGATCCGGGCCGCGAGACGACCTCAAAGCGGCGTCCGAAGTTGGTCTCGCGCACGGTGCCGAACCGTCCGGCGATCTCCAGGGTGGCGTCGGCCTTGTGCGGCGTGCCGGTCAGCACCAGGAAACCCGAAACTAGGAAACGTTCCAGAGCGGCCGCCATGGCGGCCTCGTCCCCTTCGATGTCGGGCCAGGCGACCCGGCACTCGGGCACCGCGCCGGCATGCCAGGGCGCGGGTTCCGGGCAGCCGTCGTCCATGGCGATGTCTTCGATCAGCGGCGCGGGATCGAAGGTGCCGCGGTAGCCGTCGCTGAAGGAAAGCTGCAGGCGGTCGTCGATCCGGCGCGCCTCGACGAGCTTCAGGTCGGGCGGCAGCAGGTGCGCGTCGATCAGCCGCTGGCCGGTCGTCGCATCGACCTGGCTGGCATCCTGGGCGCGTTCGCGCAACCACAGGGCGGGCAGGTCGATGGTGTCGCCGCGATGGTTGCGCACGACGATACGAGGCTGGCGCGCCGAACCGGCGATGTCGAGCTGGATCAAGAGGAACTCCGGGACAGTGGACGGGACGTCTGCCCATATGGCGTCCGCAGCCGCGAAGGCTTTCACTGTTTCCCTATGTCGGCGCTGATATTGATAGGTTTGTCCTATGCTGCCGCCGCTTCCGACAACGATGCAATTACGCCTCGGGGCCGCAAGGGGGCTGCCGGAGGTCTGCAACGATTGAAACACAAAAGGCCGGCCGGTGCTGTCGCACGGAAACGCCGCGGGCGCAGAACGCAGCCACCGGAACGGCTCCGGCGTCATCCATGCCCCAGAGGAGTGCCTGTCTTTTTCGATCGCGCCGTCGCGCTGATCGAGCGCCGCGGCCGCGCAGCGCGCCCTTGTTGCCCTGTCGCACCTGGATGCGCACACCCTGCGCGACATCGGCCTGACCCGCCACGGGTCGCGCGAGGCCGGCCTGGACGCCGTCAACGACAACCCGGATCGGGCGCGCGACTGCGCGTAGGGTTCGGGCCGCTCCGTTCGCTCAGCGGAACAGCAACACCGGCACCAGGCAGGAGCGGATCATCTCGGCGGTGGTCGAGCCGATGATCAGGCTGCGGATGCGCGAATGGCCGTAGGCGCCCATCACGACCAGGCCGATGGCGCCGGTCTCGACCTCGCGGGCGATCACGGCGTCGGGCTGGCCGGGCAGGATCGCGGCATCGACCGTCAGGCCGGCCTCGCGCAGCCGCCTTGCGGCATCCTCCAGCCTTGCCCGCGGCGTATCGCTGTCGGGGCCGACCATCAACAGGCGGCAGGCGAGCCCGGCAAACAGCGGCGAAGCCGCGACGTGGTCGACAGCCTTGATGGCGCTGGCGCCGCCGTCGAAGGCGATCAGGAAGCGCTCGATGGGAACGAAGGCGCGCGAGGCGACAAACACCGGCTTGTGGCTGGCGCGGGCCACCCGCTCGAGGTTGGAGCCCAGGTGCAGGCGCGCGAAATCGGCCGCTTCGCCGCGCTTACCGACGACGATCATGTCGGCGCCCGTCTCGAACTCCTGCACCGCCTCGATCAGGTCGCCGTGGCGCAGGCGCGTACCGACATCGGCAATGCCGTCTTCGGCGAGGCGCGCGCGGGCATCGTCCAGGATCAGGCGGCCACGCTTGAGGGCGAGCCTGGCCTGCTGTTCGTCGAGGCTTGCCAGTTCGGCAAGCAGGCCCTCGCGGCCGTTGGCATCGAGACTGCCCGAAAGGTCGACCGGGGCGCTGCCCGCACCGCGCCGGCCCAGGACATGGAGCAGGTCGATGCCGGCGCCGGTGCGCGCAGCGATCCAGGCGGCGTGGTCGCAGACGCTGCGGGAATAGGTCGAGCCGTCGATCAGCGCGATCACGCGGGTCATGGTCTCAATGTCCCATCAGGCGGTCGATGGCGCCCGGTTTGTCGTGGAGGGCAAGCCGGTCGACGATCGTTTCGCTGGCGTCGTTGAGCCCGATGATGGTGACCCGCGCCCCCTCGCGGCGGAACTTCAGCACCACGGTGTCGAGGCTGGCAACGCTGGAAATGTCCCAGATGTGGGCGCGGGAGACGTCGATGACGACCTGCTCCAGCGCCTCGCGGAAGTCGAAGGCGTCGAGGAAATCGTCGGCCGAGGCGAAGAACACCTGGCCCTCCACGACATAGGTGCGCGCCATGCCGTCCTCCGAAAGCGTCGAGGTGACGCGGAAGAGCTGCGCGATCTTCCAGGAAAAGAAGATGCCCGAGAGCAGCACGCCGACCAGCACGCCGATCGCCAGGTTGTGGGTGGCGACCACGGTGACGACCGTCGCCAGCATGACGATTGAGGAGGAGCGGGGATGGTGGCGCAGGTTGGCGAGCGAGGTCCACGAGAAGGTGCCGATCGAGACCATGATCATGATCGCCACCAGCGCCGCCATGGGCACACGGCTCACCTGGTCACCCAGCACGACGCACAGGATGAGCAGGAAGACGCCGGCGCAGAAGGTGGAAAGCCGCCCGCGCCCGCCCGATTTCACGTTGATCACGGACTGGCCGATCATGGCGCAGCCGGCCATGCCGCCGATGAAGCCGGTGAAGAAGTTGGAAAGCCCCTGGCCGATGCATTCGCGGTTCTTGTTGCTCCCCGTGTCGGTCAGCTCGTCGACGATTGCCGCGGTCATCAGCGATTCCAGCAGGCCGACCACGGCGATCGCCGCCGCATAGGGCAGCACGATCAGCAGCGTCTCCAGGGTGAGCGGGATGTCGGGCAGCAGGAACACCGGCAGGGTCGCGGGAAGTTCGCCCATGTCGCCCACCGTGCGCAGGTCGAGGTCGAGTCCCAGGGTCAGCGCGGTCAGCACCAGGATGCAGACGAGCGGCGAGGGGATGACCTTCGTGACATGCGGGAAGAGGTAGATGATGGCGAGACCGCCGGCGACCATGACATAGGTCAGCCAGGGCACGCCGATCAGCTCGGGCAGCTGCGCCAGGAAGATCAGGATGGCCAGCGCATTGACGAAACCGGTCAGCACCGAACGCGAGACGAAGCGCATCAGCCGCCCCAGCCGCAGAACCCCGGCGCCCACCTGCAGCACGCCGGCTAGCACCGTGGCGGCCAGCAGGTACTGCAGCCCGTGGTCGGCGACCAGCGTCACCATCAGCACCGCCGTGGCCGCCGTCGCCGCCGAGATCATCCCCGGCCGCCCACCGGCAAACGACGAGATCACCGCGATCGAGGAGCTGGCATAGAGCCCGACCTTGGGATCGACGCCCGCGATGACGGAAAAGGCAATCGCCTCGGGAATCAACGCCAGCGCGACCACGAGCCCGGCCAGCACATCGCCACGGATGTTGCCGAACCACTCCTGGCGCAGGCGGTAGAGGAAATCGCTGTTTAGAGGGGCGCCCTCCGGGCGTTCAAGGCGCCGGGGCGGCACGAAGCGGGGAATTGCTGCAGTGCAGCATGGCTGTCACTACCGTTCGTGTCGCAGCAGCGCAAGAGTTTTCCAAGCGCCATCGTTTGCATCTCTGCCAGGCTTGGCAAACGAAACCACGCGCGCGAACATGCGACGATGGCTGCAGACGAACTCTATGGATCGACTTGGACGGCATCCGAGATCGCCGTGATCGTCGCTGATTACTTTGCAATGCTTCGCATGGAACTGGCGGGCGAAAGCTATGTGAAGTCCCACCGGAACGCCGCGCTGCAGGAACTCACGGGCCGGTCGAAAGGTTCGATTGAGCGCAAGCACCAGAACATCAGCGCGGTTCTGCAGGAACTCTGCGCACCGTGGGTTGCCGGTTACAAACCGCTCGGCAACTACTAGGACGCGCTGGCCGAAGAAATCGAGCGCGAGCTCGAGCGTGGGCTGCCCTGGCTGGAACTGACGCCTGAGGCGACTCTCACGGGATTGCAGGACGCAGGAGCGCTTTTCATCGAAGCCCCACCTGAAGCTTTGCCCGCTGCCCCGCAGCTACCTGCCGTCATGCAGCGGCTCGTCCGCAAGTTCGATTTCGCGGCCATCGATGCACACAATCGAGCACTTGGCCGCCTGGGCGAGGAACTGGTCGTGCAATCCGAACATGCGCGTCTTATCGCGGCGGGAAGGGCGGATCTGGCGCGCAAGGTGGATTGGGTTTCGGATCGCCTCGGGGACGGCGCCGGCTACGATATCCTGTCCTTTGATCCGAGCGGCGCTGAGCGCCTGCTGGAGGTCAAGACGACGGGCGGCCACCGAACAACGCCGTTTTTTCTGAGCGAGAACGAAAGAGCACTATCGGATGAGCGGCCAAGGGACTTCAGGCTGGTACGGCTTTATGATGCACGGCGTGCGCCAATAGCATTTGAACTGACGCCGCCGTTGAGCGATCACGTCCTGCTCAAGCCAACGAGTTACCGAGCGAGCTTTGGATAACGAAACGGCGGCCCGTGGCCGCCGCTGAAGCCCTTGTGGAACCTGGAGCGGGCGAGGCGATTCGAACGCCCGACCCCAACCTTGGCAAGGTTGTGCTCTACCCCTGAGCTACGCCCGCATTTCACAGGTTCACGGCCCGCACGGCTTGGTGCGGGGGCGTTTGGTACAACAGGGCCGGGGGCTTGGCAAGCGCCTGTGCGCGGGGGAAGCTGGGCCATGACATCCCTGCTTCCCCATATCGCACCATGAGCGACAAGCACCGCCCGGCCAACCTGCCCGACGGGCTTTCGCCCGAGGAGGCGGCGCGTTGGGAGAAGCTCGCCCGGCGCCTGCTGATCGGCGCCTGCGCGGTGATGGGCGGCCTTGTCCTGCTGATCGCCCTGGCGCTTGCCATGGCGCCCAGGGACGATTCGACGCTGGGCGTCATGAAGGCGCTGGTCTTCCGCTGTCATTGAGGTGCGCGCCCCGTGGTGACAGGTCCGGCGCCAGCGGCTAGAAATCGGCCCATGGCACTATCCCCCGACGACCTGCTCGCCCGCCTCGACGCGCTGGGCATCGCGCACACCACCCATCGCCACCCCGCCGTCTATACGGTGGAGGAGGCACGCGCCCATTGCGGCCACCTGCCCGGCTGCCACTGCAAGAACCTCTTCCTGAAGGACAAGAAGGGGCAGCTCTGGCTGGTCGTGGCGCGCGACGATGCCGCCATCGACATGAAATCGCTCGACCGGCGCATCGGTGCGGCGCGGCTTTCCTTCGGCAAGCCCGAGCTGCTGGCCGAGGTGCTGGGCGTCGTCCCCGGTTCGGTGACACCCTTCGCCCTGGCCAACGACACGCAGGGCCAGGTCAGGGTGGTGCTCGATGCGGTCATGATGCAGGCCGATCTCGTCAACTATCACCCGCTGACCAACGAGGCGACCACGGCGCTCGCGCCGGCCGATCTCGTCGCCTTCCTTCGCGCCACCGGCCACGAACCGGCGATCCTGGCGGTCGACGGGCCGGCGGGCTGAACCCGGGGCTGGGACGCGCCAGGACGGCCCGCACCCTTGCTTCGGCGGGCCTGACGGTCCACATAGCAGGCGAAACGACATAGCGCGGCGCAAGCCGTTCAGGAGAGGACTCCCATGGCGCTCATCATCGGAGAAGGCGACGCAGCGGCCCCCAGCAACGGCGGCGGCGCAGCGGTCAAGGACGTCACCACCGCCGGCTTCCAGGCCGACGTGCTCCAGGAATCCATGAAACAGCCCGTGGTCGTCGACCTCTGGGCGCCCTGGTGCGGCCCCTGCAAGCAGCTCGGCCCGATTCTCGAGAAGGCCGTACGTGCGACCAAGGGCAAGGTCCGCATGGTCAAGATCAACATCGACGAGGAACCCCAGATCGCCCAGGCGCTGCGCGTCCAGTCGATCCCGGCGGTCTTTGCCTTCGACCAGGGCCAGCCGGTCGACGGCTTCGTCGGCGCCCAGCCCGAAAGCCAGATCAAGGCCTTCATCGAACGCCTGACCGGCGCCATGGGCCCTTCGCCCGTCGACGAGGCGCTGGCGCAGGCGGCTGCGGCCATGGAGGCCAAGCAGTACGACCAGGCTTCGGCGATCTATCAGCAGGTGATGCAGCACGAACCCGACAACGCCGATGCCGTCGCCGGCCTCTGCCGCGCCCTGCTGGCGCTCGGCCATGCCGACGACGTGCGCCAGCTCATCGAGGCGCTCGACGAGGAACTTTCCGCCGATCCCAAGATCGTCAGCGTGAAGACCCAGCTCGAGCTGCTGGCCGAGGGCGGCGGCGACACCGCCGCGCTCGAGGCCAAGGTCGCCGCCGATGGCAAGGACCACGAGGCGCGCCTGGAACTGGCAAAGGCCTATGCCGCGGCCGACCGGCGCGACGATGCCATCGACCAGCTCATCGCCAGCATCATGGTCAAGCGCGACTGGAACGACGAGGCGGCCAAGAAGCAGCTTCTGAAGTTCTTCGAGGCCTTCGGTCCGATGGACCCCGCCACGGTCGCCGGCCGGCGCAAGCTGTCGGCGGCATGGTTCAGCTGAGGATGCTGTCGCACAAGCAGGCATCCAGGCGGCCGGCCCGGGCGTAGCAGCATCATGGCCGGAAAACCCTATTTCGAGAGCATCGCGGCGCTGCCGCGCACGCTGCCGATCTTCCCGCTGCCGGGCGCCCTGCTGCTGCCTGCCGGCACCCTGCCGCTCAACATCTTCGAGCCGCGTTATCTCGCCATGGTCGACGATGCCCTCTCGGGCAGCCGCATGATCGGCATGATCCAGCCCGAGGACGAAAGCGGCGACGTCGGTGCCGCGCAGACCTACAGGATCGGCTGCACCGGGCGCATCACCCAGTTCACCGAGACCGAGGACGGGCGTTACCTGATCTCGCTGACCGGCATCGCGCGCTTCCGCGTGGCCCGCGAGCTGCCGAAGATGGACGGCGGCTACCGCCTGGTCGAACCAGACTACAGCGGCTTTGCCAGCGACCTGAAGGCCGACGACGAGGTCTTCGAGATCGATCGGCAGCGGCTTTTCACCCACCTGCGCGACTTCTTCCGCGCCCGCCAGATCGACGCCAACTGGGAGGCCATGGAAAAGGCCGACGACGCCAGCCTGGTGACGGCGCTGGCCATGGTCTGCCCCTTTGCCACCGCCGAGAAGCAGGCGCTGCTGGAAGCGGCCAACGGCAGCCGGCGCGCCGAAACCCTGATCGCCCTGCTCCAGATGGGCGGGTCCGAAGACGACGAGGACGCGCCGCGCCAGTGAAGCCGGCCGCGTGAAGCTGCTATGATCGTTCCGTGCCACTGGAGAACGTGATGACCGAGGCCGCCGTCGATCCCAAGCTGCTGGAGATCCTGGTCTGCCCCCTGACCAAGGGGCCGCTGACCTACGACCGCGAACGCCAGGAGCTGGTCAGCGAGCAGGCCGGGCTGGCCTATCCCATCCGCGACGGCATCCCCATCATGCTGGTCGACGAGGCCCGCAAGCTCGACGAGGAAGGCTGAGGGTGAGGCACGCCCCTTTCTCTATCGTCATCCCGGCCAAGCGCCCGCAGGGCGCGCAGAGCCGGGACCCATGCCGCAACGCCACAAAGGGCGCCGGCAAACATGGTGAGGTTCCGGCGTGGATCCCGGATCGGCGCGGCTTGCAGCCGCTTGTCCGGGATGACAGCCGTGTGGGCGGGGCCGCAAGACCATGAAGACCGAGGCGCAGGCCACCGCCCACTGGCCCACGGAGGTGCGCCTGCGGCGCGCCGAGAAGGAACTCGTGCTCACCTTCGACGACGACGCGCGTTTTGCCCTGCCGGCCGAGCTGCTGCGCGTCGAAAGCCCCTCGGCCGAAGTCCAGGGCCACGGGCCCGACCAGAAGAAGACCATCGCCGGGCGCCGCCACATCGGCATCATGGAGATCGAGCCGGTCGGCAACTACGCCATCCGCATCAAGTTCGACGACATGCACGACACCGGCATCTTCTCGTGGAATTACCTCTACGAACTGGGCACCCGCCAGGCCGAGATCTGGCAGGCCTACCTCGACCGCCTGGAAGCCGAGGGCAAGACCCGGGATCCCTGAAGGCGCCCGGCGCCTCGACGCCAGCCTGTGCCGCCAGTGTCTCTTTTCTCGTCTCTGCCTTTGATGGGAAGGCGCGCAGAAAGGGGTGCCAGGCGGTTTCAGTCCCGTCGCAGCAGGCGACCAAGGAAGCCGCGTTGCCGGCGGTCGTCTTCGGGTTCGCCCATCTCGGGCGGCCGCTTGGCGGCGGCGACTTCCTCGGCGCGCGGGTCGTGGTGGACGCCGTGGCGCGGCCGCGGCTGAGGCGCCTGGGGTTCGACCGGGCCGGGCGCGACCTCGACGGGCGGTGCCTCATGCCGGACGAAGGCGGCAGGCGCCGTTGCTGCTTGCGGCGCCGCCGCAGGAGGCGGCGCGACGGGCGCAGCCTCGGGCTGTGAAGTGTGCTGGCTGGCGGCGTCGACCTTGCCGGCGAGCAGGGTCAGGGCCTGCGCGATCGCGGCCATCTGATCCTGGCGGCGGTTCTCCTGGCCGGCCAGGCGGGCGACCTGTTCGGCCAGGCGGGCCTGTTCGGCCGCCATCGCCTCGTCGCGGGAGTCGTCGTGCTCGACCGTCGTCATGGCGCGGCGCTCGACCGTCTGCATGACGCCGTACATCGCTGCGGCGATCTGCTCCATGCGCCCGGTCAGCACCGCCTCGGTGCGCTCGACCCGGCGGGCGACCTCGGCCATGCCTGCGCCGCGGTCGTTCTCCAGATGCTGGACCAGCGCGCCCAGCGCGCCAGCGAGCGCGCGGTCGGGGCCTGCCTGCACGGCGGGAAGGCCGGCCTCGGGAGCCGGCGCCTCGTCGGTTTCGCCGAGATCGCGGGCGGCGGCGCGCAGGATCGTCTCGGTCACCCATTCGCCGATGGTCATGCGCCGGCGATGGGCCGCGCGCGCGGCGCGCGCACGCGCCTCGCCCGTGACGCCGCGCACCGACCACGGCTGGCGATCCTTGTCGGTCAACGCTGTCCCTCGAACTGGCCCATCGCCCCATCCTGAGGGAGCAGGCGCGCAACGGCAACACAAGCGCGCTGCCCCACGGCGGCCATGCTTGTGGTTTCCGCTGTCACTGCCATGAAATCGCCCTTTGATCTGATGCAGGAAATAAGAACAATATAGGAACACATAAGGGAGTGAGAGATATGCCACGCTACGGGGAAAGGAAGGGTTTTGGTCCGGGCGAAGACGTTTCGGCCACGGAACACGAACGAATTCGGAAGGATCTTGCAGGGTTGATTGCGGATCCGCGGTACCGTCACGATGAGGCCTTCAAGCGTCACGTTCGACGACAACTCCAGCGGATCTACAACGATCCCCGGAACCCGAAGGCGACGTTGCGGATCGGCGTTCCGAAAGTATTCGCGAAGGAAGTGGAACCTTTCGACGAGTACAGCGCCTTCCGCATCGGGTGGCAGCCTTCGCCCGGGGGGAGAGGGCAAGAGTGCGCCGAAACGGCATGAAGGGAACAAGGATGCCATGCCGTCCCCGGACGCGGCGACGGACGAACAGGATTGGATGGCCCGCCGCATCGAACAGGCCGAACAGCTTCATCCGGGTCCAGACAGGGACAAGGCGCGCCGGGCGTTGAAATCGGTGGGTACCCTTCTCGGCACATTTCAGAACCGCGGCTGGGCCACGGCCGCGCAGCTTCTGCAGCATTTCGTCGAGGGAAGCGGGACACCCGTCACGGTGGAGCCGTCTTACCTTGCTAACTATGGTCCGGTCCAGGATTCGGGGGACACCGTGGTCGGTTACTTCAGGGACTGGCTGCTCGGCGCGAGACCTGACAGTCAATTCGGTTCACCGATCCTTTCCATGCGCGATGGCGAGCGCATCGTGATCGGTGGCGATGCCTCCGGGCCGTCCGAGGATCTGACCGAGCGCATGCATTGGGATGCCGCTTTCCGCGGCGTCGGCGACGAGGTGACCTCCTTGAAGTTGGGGAACATCGCGGACTGGATTGGGGAGCAGCAGGCTTCAATCGGAGGCGGCACGACAACCGGCTATGGCTATCTCGTGCTCGAGCGAAGAGGCGACGAGATCGCCGTGGAGGGGTTCATCGACTTCCGGATCACGGATCGCTACGACTTCGCCACCGACAACTGGAATCCCGGCTATCATACGCTCCAGCATCTCGGCCTGGCCGTGCCCTTCGACATCGCCACGCCCCTGTGGCGCAGGACGTTCCGGGCCACGGTGCGCCTTGTGAACGGACGGCCGGTCAGCGTGGATCACGCAATCTCGGGCACCTTCTAGCGACGGGCTGAGGACGCGACATGGCAAGGCTGCTTCCGGCGCGCGCCCGCGCCTAGCATATCCTCCTGACCTATGGCACGGCTGTCCTGATCGCCGCCATCATCAGTGCGCTTGGGTCGGAGCTCTTCTTTAATGGCGGCTATGTGTTCTGGGATGGCGGCTTTGCACTCTGGTACGTGCGCCGAGTCGGTGCGTTGATCGCGCTTTACTTCAGCATGTTGCCCGGGGCCATCCTGATCCTTGTGCTCCTGTTTGGAATTCGCGGCAGGGTCGCTCGGGGCATTGCCGTATCGCCCCCCGTGCTGGTTATCCTCTTTGGGGCCATCGAGTGGCCTTGAAGGCTGATCGTCTTCGGACCGGCACGACCGGAAAATGAAGGCCCGCTCCGCGTCCCGCGTGCGCAGGCTCGATCGCGTTGACGCGGCTCAATAACCCAGGGCGATGCCGTCCTTGCGGGGTTCGGTGCCGCCGGCCAGCGTGCCCTTTTCCCAGTCGATCCAGATCGCCTGGCCGCCGCCGTGAAACTCCGGCGAGATGGCGACCTTGTGGCCGCGGCAGGCCAGATCGTAGAGGACGTGGCCGGGGATCGAGGCTTCCATGCCCGCCACGCCGTTGTCGAACATGTAACGCGGCAGGTCGAGCGCCTCCTGGGGCGCCATGCCGTAGAGCAGCATGTTCTGCAGCACATGGGTGTGGCCCCAAGGCTGGTAGTCGCCGCCCATCACGCCGAAGGGCATGATCACCTTGTCGCCCCTGGTCAGCATCGCCGGGATGATCGTGTGCATCGGCCGCTTGCCCGGCGCGATGTTGTTGCGGTGGCCGGGCTGTATGACAAAACCCGCGCCGCGGTTCTGCAGCACGACGCCGGACCTGGGCGCCACGCGGCCGCTACCGAAACCCCAGTAGGTCGAGTTGATGAAACTCGCGGCGTTGCGGTCCTTGTCGACGACGCAGAGATAGACCGTGTTGGGTGTGGTCGGCAGCTTCGGGCCGGGCACCTCCTTCATGGCGCGCTTCGGGTCGATCGCATCGCGCTGCATCCGGGCATAGGCCTCCGAGAGCAGCGTCTCCACCGGGACATCGGCCATGGCGGGGTCGGCGACATATTCGGCGCGGTCGCGGAAGGCCAGGCGACCGGCCTCCAGGGTCAGGTGGATGCGGTCAGCGCCGAGCGGATCCATGTTGGCGATGTCGTAGCCGTTCAGGATGTTCATCATCATCAGCGCGACGATACCCTGGCCGTTGGGCGGGCATTCGTGGACGCGGTAGCCCGCCATCTCCGTGGAGATCGGATCGACGTATTCGCCCGCCGCCGCGGCGAAGTCGTCCAGGGTGTGGAGGCCGCCCAGGCTGTTGAGATAGCCGACGATGTCCTCGGCCACCCAGCCCGTGTAGAAGCCGTTGCGCCCCTTGGCCGCGACCTCCTTCATCGCCTTGGCGAGCAGCGGCTGGGTGTGGACGCTGCCCAGGGCCGGGGCCTTGCCGTCGACCAGCAGGATGCGCTTGGCGTTCTCGTCGCCCGAGAGGCGCGCGACGCTGTCGGCCCAGGACTGGTGGACCACTTCGTGGATGGTGTAGCCGTTCTCGGCATAGGCGATGGCGGGCGCCAGCACGCGATCGATGCCCATGGTGCCGTGGTCGGCGAGCAGGCGGCACCAGGCGTCGATCGTGCCGGGCACGGTGACGCTGTGCGGGCTCTCGGTTCCGATCTTCTCGATGCCGTTGTCGAGGAACCACTGCGCATCGGCCTTGCCCGGCGCCCGGCCCGAGCCGTTGTAGGAAAGCACGTCGCTGGTGCCCCCCTTCGCGTAGAGGCAGAAGACGTCGCCGCCGATGCCGGTCGACATCGGCTCGACCACCGCCAGCACGGCGGCCGCGGCGACCGCTGCGTCCATGGCGTTGCCGCCGGCGCGCAGCATGTCGAGCGCGGCGAGCGAGGCCTGGGGGTGCGAGGTGCAGGCCATGCCGTTCTGGGCATAGGCGGTGGAACGGGGCGGGCTGTAGCTGCTGCGCATGGGGCGGGACCGGGCCATGGTTGTCTCTCTGAAGCGGGTGGGCACGATAGGCGCTGGCACCTTGCCCTGTCATCCCCGCAAGGCCATGCGGCTCGCGGTTGTCATGCCGCCGGGTTAGGTTTGCCGGCAGGGGCGGTCATGCCGCCAGGACCACTCAGCCCATGGAATCGCAGCTTGAACGAAAAGAAATACGAGATCGTTGCCCGCGAACCCCTCTACGAAGGCCACTTCCGCGCCGACCGCTGACACGTGCGTCACACGACGTTCCGCGGCGGCTGGTCGGCCGTCCACGGCCTCGAGATCTTCGACCGCGGCGATGCCGCCGCCGTCCTGCCCTGGGATCCCGACACGGACGAGGTCGTCCTCGTCGAGCAGTTCCGCGCCGCGGCGATCCCCTCGGCGCCCAGCCCCTGGCTGCTGGAAGCCGTCGCGGGGTCGATGAAGCCGGGTGAACACCCCGAGGACGTCGTGCGCCGCGAGGCCATGGAGGAAGCGGGCCTGACGCTTACCGAACTGCGTCACGTCACCAGTTTCCTGCCCAGCTGCGGCGCCATGATCGAGGAGCTGCACGTCTATGTCGCCCCGGTCGATGCGAGCACGGCAGGCGGCGTACACGGGCTGGCCGACGAACACGAGGACATGAAGGTCCACGTCCTGCCCTTCGCCCAGGTGCTGGCCATGACCGAGGACGGCAGGATCGTGGCGGGCAACACGGTTGTCGCGGTCTACTGGCTGGCACTGCACCGCGAGGAGTTGCGGGTGCAGTGGAGCCGCAGGCCGTGACGGCGCGCCGCCACCGGATCGAGGCGCGCGAGCCGATCTGGCGCGGCCATTTCCGCGCCGACCGGATCACGATGCGCCACGAGACCTTCGCGGGCGGCGAAAGCGGGCCGCTGGTGCTGGAGGTCTTCGACCTGGGCGAGGCGTCCTGCGTCCTGCCCTGGGATCCGGCGGGCGACCTTGTCCTGCTGATCGAACAGTTCCGCGGCGCCGTCGCGACGCTGAGCGAAACGCCCTGGCTGCTGGAAACCGTCGCGGGCGATCTCGGCCCCGGTGAGACGCCCGAGTCCGTTGCCCGCCGCGAGGCGCTGGAGGAGGCCGGCCTGACCCTGGACCGGCTGATTCCTGCCGGTGCCATCCTGCCCTGTCCCGGCGCGGTCGCGACCCGTGTCCACGCCTTCGTCGCGCCCTGCAGCCTGAGCGGCGCAGGCGGCATTCACGGACTGGCGCAGGAGGGTGAGGACATCCTTGTCCACGTGCTGCCTCTGGGTGAGGCGCTTGCCATGGTCGATGACGGCCGCATCCAGGCGTCCCACGCCACGATCCCGCTGCTCTGGCTGGCGCGCCACAGGGAACGGCTGCGCGCCGAGGGGGTATAGATCGGATCCGCTCCAGGCCTGCGCGGCATCCAAGGCCGCAACGTCAGGCCGGCTCACGCGACGCCGGCGTTCCGCAGCATGTCGTGGAACAGGGCGACCCCCTCCTCGTGGCGCGGCGAGAGCGGGCCGCCGGGGAAGACGCCGCTCGCCAGGTTCTCGTGCACGGCGACCGAGATCGCCATGTCCTCGGCAACGAGGTCGCGGATGGCACGCGAGGTGTCCTTGATCTCCGCAGCCGAGAGGCCTGCCTCGGGATCGATAAAGACGTCGAAGATGGCGCGGGTCTTCTGGGGGCCCAGCGGCACGATGCGCGAGACGTCGTAGCCGCCGGGGAAGGTGACCAGCGTGAAGGCCGGCCAGGTCCAGGTCCACAGGCCCTCGTAGAGGCCGCCCGCCTTGGCGCCCGCACGCATGGCGATGCAGCGGTTGTAGGCGGTGGTCGTGAAGGTCCCCGATTCGAGCTCGGCGTCGAACTGGGGATGCACGGAGGGGACGTGGTACCCCTCGACGTAGTTCTCCGTATAGACCTTCCAGTTGGCATCGAAGTCGAGAAACCAGGAATCGGCGAGTGCGCAGCGCTCCAGCGGGCGTTTGGCGATCAGGCCCGGCATGTCGCCGAGCGCTGCCTCCAGCGGCTCGGGGTCCTCGGCCAGGTTGACGAAGAGATGGCCGCGCCATTCACCGACATGGACCGGCATCAGGCCGAAGTCGCTCTTGCAGAAACCCTCGACCTCGCCGAATTCCGGTGTCGTGCGCAGGCCGCCGTCCAGGCCGTAGGCCCAGCGGTGGTAGGGGCAGGTGAGCACAGCCGAACGGCCGTAGCCGTCCTCGTGGACGACTGCCGCGGCGCGGTGGCGGCACATGTTGTGGAAGCCCTTCAGGCTGCCGTCGGACTGGCGCACCACGACGACGCGGAAGCCCGCGAAGGTCGCGGCCACGCGATCGCCGGTCTTGCCCAGCGAGCGGGCGTCGCCGACGTACTGCCAGGTACGGGCAAAGACGTTGCGCCGTTCGGCCTCGTAGGTCTCGGCGCTGACGTAGACCTTCGGGTCCGGGCTCATCACCGGCTTGCGGGCGAGCTTGGTGGCGTAACCTTCGGGCATGTTCATCGGCAGCGTCCTCGCAGCGTGTGCGCCTGCAGCATTAGCGCCGCGCGCTCGCGCACGCAACGGCGCCAATGCCGTATCCGGGACGGCGGTCAGCGCCCGCCGCTGCCGGCGCGCGGGTCGGGCACGACAATGTGGTCGCCGAAATGACCTGGCAGGTCGTGCAGGGACAGGCCAGTGAAGTCCTTGGGGAATTCGGCGGCGACCTTGCCTGCCGCGGCCTTGTCGAGGTCGCGGCGTAACTCGCCCAGCATCTGGGCCGGACAGGCGATGAGCAGGCGGTCGAAACGGTTGGTCTTGCCGGCGTGATTCAGGACCTCGGCCAGTTCCTTGGTGAAGACCGTCTTCTCGTGGCGCTGGGGATCGGTGGGCGGTTCCATGGCGTGGCGGCCCTGGCCGCCGCTGTCGAAGGAGCGCCCCTTGCCGTCGCTGGCAATCGCGCGTGAAGGCTGGCGGGAAGCGTCGTGGTGGCGTTCCTCGATCACCTTGAGCGGCTCGTTGCGTGCGGCCTGCTCGATGATTCGGGCGCGGGCTGCATCGGCAACGACGATCCAGGTCTTCACGGGTTTGCTGTGCGGCATCGGGTTCTCCTGTCGGGTGAAACACGCAACGGCTCACGATCTCCACGTGGTAGGGGGCGCACCGCCGATCAAGCCACCAGGCGCCAGAGTTCGGCGGCAAGCACGCCGCCGCTGGCCAGGGCGGCGGCCCAGGGCCACCAGAAGGGCACGCGAAATCCGCCGGTGCCGGCCGGATAGCGCCGCTTGAGCGCGATCAGGGCGATGTTCACCAGGGTGAAGCTGGTCAGGGTCAGCATGGAACTGGCCTGGGTGAGCAGGGCGATGGGCAGGCTCAGCGCACCGGCCAGCACGGCCAGGCAGACCAGCACGGTGGCCGCCACCGGGGTGCCGGTGCGCGTCCATACGTGGCCCAGCCGGGCGGGCAGGTTGCCCTGGCGGGCCAGGCCGTAGAGCACGCGCGAGGCCATGATGACGAGCACGAGCACGCCATTGACCGTGGCCACGCCTGCGACCACGGCAAAAGGCGCCGGCGACAGCCCGGTGGCACGCTCGAAGACCAGCGCCAGGGGTGCGGTGCTGGCGGCCAGTTCGCCGGGACTGGCCACGCCCAGCGCGGCGCAGGCCAGCGAGACTTAAAGCACGGTGGTTGCCACCAGGGTCAGGCCGATCGCCAGCGGCATCGTGCGCTAGGGCGCGCGGACCTCCTCGACGACGTTGACCATGTCCTCGAAGCCGATGAAGGCGAAAAAAGCGACGACCACGGCGGCCACCAAGCTGCCGGTTGCCAGCGGCGCGGCATCGGCCAGGGGCCAGGCCGGCGCCGCCAGGGTGACGGGTGCGGCGACCGCCAGGATGACCAGCAGGCCTCCGATCTCGACCAGGGTGACGATGCCGATGGCGGCCACCGATTCGGCGATGCCCCACACCGCGAGCGCCCCCAGGACCACGATCAGGCCGGCCGCGATGATCCAGGGTGCGAGCGGCATCAGGGTCGCAAGGTAACCCGAGGCGCCGATCAGCACTGCTGCGGCCGCGACCATGCCGGTCATCGCCACGGCAAGGCCCGTGACCAGCGCCAGGGCGGGGCTGCCCAGACCCTGGCGGACATAGACCGCCTCACCCGCGCTGTGGGGCAGGCGCACGGAGAGTTCGGCAAAGGACATCGCGGTCAGCCCGGCGACGGCCGCGGCAAGCAGGAAGGCGAGCGGTGCACCGGGACCGGCCAGCCCGGCCACCTGGCCGACCAGCACGTAGATGCCCGCGCCGATGGTGACGCCCAGGCCGTAGAGCGTCAGCCCGACCAGCCCCAGACGGCGGCGCAGTGCGGCCGGGGATGTTGGAGGTTCGACCATGGGATCAGTCTGCCACGTCTGCCGGTCCCTGCCTTGATCCAGAGCAACTGGCTCAACGGTGCCTGGCGGCAAAGGCTCCGCGCCAGAACAGGACGACCAGCACGAGCGGCACCAGGCCTTCCAGCGCGACGATGCGTACCGCGGCGGCGCCGCCGTAGAGGTCGCCCATCCAGCCGATGTTGGCGAACCCCAGCAGGCCGCTGCCGATGCACAGCACCAGCAGGCCGAACAGCCGCCCGCGCATCGCCGGCGGTGCCGTGGCATAGACTAGGGTGCTCTGCATCGTACCGAAACAGGCACTGGCCAGACCGACCAGGAAGAGGGCGAAGGCGACCGGCAGGGCCGCGGTCAGGCTGCCGGCCAGGAAGGCCAGCGCCATGTAGATGCCGGTGCCCCCGGCATAGATCAGGCGGAACAGGCCGGGCCTGGCCCACATCGCCACCGCGATGGCCCCGAACAAGGCGCCGGCGCCTTCGCAGGCGGCCAGCGCGCCGATCCAGGCGGGATCGAGATGGAGCGCCTCGGCACCGATCACCGGAATCATGGAGATCACCGGGAAACACCAGACGTTGAAGATGACGGTGACCAGCAGGATCGCCGTCATGTCGCGGCTGGAAAGGGCAAAGACCACGGCCTCGCGCATCTGGCGCAGCAGGCGCTCGCCGCGGCCGGTCGTGGCCGCGGCAACTGCGATTTCGGGCAGGCCCAGCACCAGAACGACCGCCGCGCCGTAGAACAGGGTGGAAAGGGCAAAGGCGCCACCCGCGCCCAGGGCCTGATAGAGCAGGCCGCCCAGCAGCGGACCCAGGGTGCGGGTACCGTTGCCGGTGGCGCTGTCGATGCCCATGGCCGGGGCCAGCCGTTCGGTGCCGGCAATGTCGCCCAGCATGCGCCGGCGCAGCGGCATGTCGGTGGTCCACAGCAGGCCCGAGACCATGCTGGCGGCCGCCACGACCCAGTAGGCGTCCTGCCCGGTGACGAACAGCACCAGCACCGTGCCGGAGACCAGGGCGCCCATCAGGAAGGCTCCCGCCAGGCAGGGGCGCGGCGGCAGGCGGTCGGCAAAGGCGCCGACCAGCGGCCCGAACAGGGCAAACGGCAGCATGCGCAGCAGGATCAGCAGGGCGACCAGGAAGGGCGAATCGGTCGTCTCGATGGCGTAGATGCCGACCACCAGCATCTCCAGCCAGCGCGACACGCCGCCCAGCAGGCCGACCAGCCAGATGCGGCGGAAGGCCGCCTCGCGCATCAGGCTGGCAACGGGCCGGGCGGGCAGGGCACTCATGGTTTGCGTGCATCGCCGGGGGCGTGCCTGCAAGGGTCGGTCGCGATGCCGCTCACGCCGGGTTTCTTGTTCACAGCGGCGGATCGAGCAGAAGGCGCAGGCGGCGCGCTGCGAGCTGGGCAAAACGCAGGGTCTGCGCCTTGCGCCGTGCGCCGTTCATGCCGGTTTCGGCGGAGGGGCGCAGGATCGTGGCGTCCCAGGCGTCGGCCACGATCAGGCCGTGGGTTTCCGGCAGCACTGCCTGGGGAAAGTGCGGCGGTACGGCGAAGTAGTAGTGGTCGCAGAACTCCAGGTACTCGCCCCACTTGGCGTCGGCGCGGAAGTCGGCGAGCGAGGTCTTGATCTCGACAACGGTGAAACGTCCCGCCGCGTCCAGGGTCAACACGTCGGCGCGGCGGCCGTTCTTCACGGTGACTTCGGTCAGGCAGGCATGGCCCATGGCATCGAACAGGCGGCAGACACCGCGCGCCAGCAGCACGGCCTCACGGGTCTCTGCGGCCTCGTCCGTCATGGTGACTCAGGCGTCCTTGCCCGCCACGCCGGCCTCGGCAAAGGTCGCCATGCCGGCGTGGGTGGCTACCGCCGCCTTGACGACCAGCGCCGCCACGGCCGCGCCGGAACATTCGCCAAGGCGCATGTCGAGGTCGAGCAAGGGCTCGAGGTTGCGATCGAAATCCAGGGCCCCGAGCAGGCGATGGGCGGCCGGTTCGGCGCTGAGATGTCCCACCCGGCAATGGTCGAGCGCGCCGGCGTCGAGTTTCTTCAGCACGGCGGCGGCGGCGCAGTTGACGTAGCCGTCGAGCAGCACCGGCACGCGCTTGAGACGACAGGCCAGGATGGCGCCGGCCATCGCGGCGATCTCGCGGCCGCCCAGGCAGGCCAGCGCCTGCAGCGGGTCCGCGAGGCGCTCGCGATGCAACGCCAGGCCGCGGTCGATGACCTGCCCCTTGCGGCTGACGCCCTCGGGATCGAGGCCGGTGCCGGGGCCCGCCCAGGTCTGTCCGTCGCCGCCGAACAGGGCGGCCGCCAGCGCGGCGGCAACCGTCGTGTTGCCGATGCCCATCTCGCCGATGCAGCAGAGGTCGCCGTCCTGCACCGCTTCGAAACCTGCCGCGAAGGCCGCACAGGTCTCGGCCTCGTCCATGGCCGGGCCGGCGCAGAAATCGCCGGTGGGGCGGTCGAGCTCGAGCGGGATGACGGTGAGTTCGGCTCCGGCGAGGGCGGCGAGCTGGTTGATGGCGGCACCGCCATGCCGGAAGTTCGCGACCATCTGCACGGTGACCTCGGCGGGAAAGGCCGAGATGCCCTGGGCGGTGACGCCATGGTTGCCGGCGAAGACCAGGAAGGAAATCCGTTCGGCCCGAGGCGGATTGACGCCCTGCCAGGCGGCCAGCCACAGCACCAGGTGTTCCAGGCGGCCGAGCGAGCCCGGCGGCTTGGTCAACTGGCCGTCGCGCGCCTGGGCCGCCTCGATCGCGGCGGCATCGGCGAGCGGCATGGTACGCACCAGGGCGCGGATGTCGTCGAAGCTGGAGATCGTCATGGGCCTGCCTTCGCGTGAGGCGGGCACGCTAGAGCGCCAGGGGGGCGCCGCCAAGCCTTGCGCAGCCCCTTGCCCCCGGGGGTGAGGCGCGCTAAGTCAGCGCCGTCTTTGGGGAGTAGCAGCCTCCGTTTCCCAGGAGGGCATGCGTCAACATGCTTGGCCGGGTTTCCCGGCCATGGCGCAGGCGGCCTGCAGGTGCAGGCATGGCGAGACCATGGACCGGGCGCGCCGGGTAGGGCCGGGCGTTGCGTCCGGTCGTGGTCCGTTCCCGGCCCGGGGAAACTCCATGGAAGCCCTCTTCGTTTCGACCGGCGTCGTCGCGCTCGCCGAGATCGGCGACAAGACCCAGTTGCTTGCCCTGCTGCTGGCCGCGCGGTTCCGCAGGCCGGTGCCGATCATCCTGGGCATCCTTGTCGCCACCCTGGCCAACCATGCCTGTGCCGCCCTGCTCGGCGCCACCGTGGCCGGTCTGCTCCAGGGAGAGATGTTCCGCTGGATCCTGGGC
The DNA here is from genome assembly GCA_027592745.1 of Pseudomonadota bacterium. Classification (GTDB taxonomy): domain Bacteria; phylum Pseudomonadota; class Alphaproteobacteria; order SP197; family SP197; genus CALGGB01. The sequence continues at coordinate 22,078 of JAQCLG010000034.1, forward strand.
GGCTCCTTCGTCGCCATGGGCCTGTGGACGCTGGTTCCCGACAAGCTCGACGACGACGAGGCCAAATCCGGGCCGGCTGAACGCTGGGGCCCCTTCCTTGCCACCACGGGCGCCTTCTTCCTGGTCGAGATCGGCGACAAGATGCAGATCGCCACGATCGCGCTGGCCGCGCAGTTCCACGACGTCCTCCTGGTCACGGCGGGAACCACGCTGGGCATGATGGCGGCCAACGTGCCGGCGGTGCTGATCGGCGGGTTTGCCGCGCAACGCCTGCCGCTGGCGACGATTCGCGCCGTCGCGGCCGGTCTCTTCGTGCTGCTCGGCCTGCTCGTGATGCTCGATGCCGCCGGTGCCGTGACGTTGGGCTGATCGGGCATGCACCTGTTATGCTGGGTACCGCACCCGGTGGGAGGCCGCGATGAACCAGAGCCATGACGACGACGCACCCGAAGCCGGCAGGCGCCCGGGCAGCGGCCCGGACTGGATCGACTGCCTGCGCACCGCCACCGCCTTCCTGACGCGCCTGCCGGTCCCGGCCCGCCACGGCCACGACCTGGCGCGCGCGACCAATGCCTTTCCCCTGGTCGGCGCCCTGGTCGGGCTCATTGCCGGGCTGGTCTATCTCCTTGCCTGGTGGCTGAGCCTGGGGCCGTGGCTCGCCGCGATCGCGGCGGTGCTCGCGGCGATCGTCGTTACCGGGGCGCTGCACGAGGACGGCCTGGCCGATGTCGCCGACGGCCTGGGCGCACGCGGGCAACGCGAGGGGCGCCTGGCGGCCATGCGCGACAGCCGCATCGGTGCCTTCGGCGTCATCGCCCTGGTGCTGGCCCTGGGTGCGCGCATCGGCGGACTGGCTGAACTGCACAACCCGGCAACCGTCATCCTCACGCTTGTCGCGGCCGGCGCCGTCTCGCGCGCCGCCGTGGTCGTGGCCATGCGCTACATGCCCGCGGCCCGCAGCGACGGCCTGGGGGCCGGCGCAGGCAGACCGGACCTCGAGGAAATGCTGGTGGCGCTGGCGGTGGCAGCCGTGCTTGCCGTGGCCATGCTGCTGCCCTGGGGCTGGCTGCCCGCGCTCCTGTTCGGGGGCGGTTTTGCCTGGGTCATCGCCTGGCGCGCGCGGGTTGCCTTCGGCGGCCAGACGGGCGATGTCCTGGGTGCGATTCAGCAGGCCGCCGAGATCGGCGTGATCTGCGCAGCAGCGGCGGTGACATGACGCAGACGAACTGGTGGTGGGTGCGCCACGCGCCCGTGACGGAAACCCAGGGCCGCATCTACGGCTCTACCGACCCCAACTGCGACACCGACGATCCCGAATCCTATGCCGGGCTGCACCGCATGCTGCCCCAGGACGCCTTCTGGGTGACCAGCCATCTGAAGCGGACCAAACAGACGGCGGCGGCGATCGCCGCGGCGGGCGGGCGCTCGATCGACCCGCGCGAGGAACCCGACCTGTGCGAGCAGAACTTCGGCGACTGGCACGGCATGACCCACAACGAGGTCTATGCCCTGCCCAGCGCCCACCGCTTCTGGCTGGCGCCCGCGACCCACTGCCCGCCGGGCGGCGAGAGTTTCGCCGACCTCTGCGTGCGCGTCTCCCGCGTCATCCACCGCCTCACCGCACAATGGGCCGGACGCGACATCATCGCGGTCGCCCATGGCGGCACGATCCGGGCGGCACTCGCCGTGGCGCTGAACCTGAAGCCAGAGGCGGCGCTGGGTTTTGCCACCGAGAACATCTCGGTGACCCGCCTCGACCATTTCACGGGCGACGACGGCCATCCGGAGACCTGGCGCGTGGCCTGGAGCAACCGGCTGCCGAAGTGACTCTGCGGCCCCCATGGAAACCCCGCCGCCGCTCTGCTAGGCTCGCCCTTGGAATGTGAAGAGGGAAGCCGGTGCGGCCTTTCGGGGCCCAGGCCGGCGCTGCCCCCGCAACTGTAACGGTGAGACGGCGGACAATGCGCCCACTGGCCAGACGGCCGGGAAGGGGTCCGTCGTCGGCGAGCCGGAGCCAGGAAACCTCCCCGTTCCGCCCTGGACCACATGCGCCTCGGAGGGAGGTCGGATGGCCGTGAACAAGGATTCCGTTACCGCCGTTGCGGCGAAGTCTGCCCGTGCCGCCGGCGCCCCGCTGGTCAGCCTCGTGCTGGGCGGCGCCCGTTCGGGCAAGAGCGCCGTCGCCGAGGGTCAGGTGCTGCGGACCGGTCTGGAACCGGTCTATCTGGCAACCGCCGAGTCGCGCGACGAGGAGATGGCCCGGCGCATCGCCCAGCACCGCGCGCGCCGCGGCCAGGGCTGGACGACGATCGAGGAACCCCTCGAACTGATCGACACGCTGATCGCGCAAGCCCGGCCCGGCCGCGCCATCCTGGTCGATTGCCTGACCCTGTGGCTGTCCAACCTGATGGCCGCCGAACGCGATCCCGTCGCCGAAGGCGACCGTCTGGCCGTGGCGCTGGCCGATGTCGGCGGCCCCGTCGTACTGGTCTCCAACGAGGTCGGTCAGGGCATCGTGCCCGACAATGCGCTGGCCCGCCGCTTCCGCGACGAGGCCGGCCTCATCCATCTCAAGGTCGCGGCGGTGGCCGGCCGCGTCCTCTTCGTCACCGCCGGCCTGGCCCAGACCCTGAAGGACGTCCGATGAACCTTGCCCCGAAGATTCCCGCCACCGTCATCACCGGCTTCCTCGGCGCCGGCAAGACGACGCTGATCCGCCACCTGATCCAGAACGCCGGCGGCAAGCGCTTCGCCTTCGTCATCAACGAGTTCGGCGACCTGGGCGTCGACCGCGAGGTGATCCGTGGCTGCGGCTACGAGGACTGCAAGGACGAGGACATCGTCGAACTGGCCAACGGCTGCATCTGCTGCACCGTGGCCGACGACTTCCTGCCCACCATCCAGGCCCTGCTCGACCGTGCCGATCCGCCCGACCACATCATCATCGAGACCAGCGGCCTGGCGCTGCCCAAGCCCCTGATCAAGGCCTTTGCCTGGCCGGAGGTGAAGACCCGCGTCACGGTCGACGGCGTCATCGCGGTGATAGACGGGCGGGCGCTGGCCGACGGACGTTTTGCCGATGATCCCGCGGCCCTGGCCGCCCAGCGTGCGGCCGATCCCAATCTCGACCACGAGAACCCGCTGGAGGAGGTCTTCGAGGAGCAGGTCATGGCCGCTGACATGATCGTGCTCAACAAGACCGACCTGATGGATGCGGGCCAGCTCGTGCAGGCGCGCCGGATGGTCGACGAGGCACGGCGCGCCCCGACCAAGGTCGTCATGGCGACTTCCGGCGGTGTCGACATCGCGGTCCTGCTCGGCCTGGGTGCGGCCGCCGAGGACGATCTGGACAGCCGCCCGAGCCACCACGACGGCGTCGACGGCGAGCACGACCACGACGATTTCGACACCTTCACCGTGCATTTCGATCCGGTAACGGACGTCGAGGCGCTGGAGAGTCGGCTCAAGCAGGTCGTGGCCGAGCACGACGTGCTGCGCGTGAAGGGATTCCTGGAAGTGCCGGGCAAGGCGATGCGCCATGTCGTGCAGGGAGTCGGCGGCCGTTTCGACCGCTATTTCGACCGCCCCTGGACGGCCGACGAACCGCGCCGCAGCGAACTGGTCGTGATCGGCCTGAAGGGCCTGGACCGCCAGGCGATCACCACAGCCCTGGGCGGCCGGGCCTGAACATGGCCGCTGCCGGGCATGGGAAACACGAGGAGACGCGGAGGACGCGGAGTTGGGTCGGCGCGTCCTCCCTTCCCGTCATCCCGGGGCTGCGCGCAGGGCGGAACCCGGGACCCATGCCGGAACGATTCCACAGGTGCCGGCTCTTGTATGGGCGTTCCGGCATGGGTCCCGGATCTGCGGCGCTGCGCGCCTTGTCCGGGATGACGGATGTTGAGACTCCGCGCCCTTCCCGCCTCCGCGCGACACCCCGGAGGCCTTGATGCATCTGCTTGCGGCGCAACCGGGCGAGGTCAGCGACGGCAGCGAGGCGATCGATCTCGGCCAGACGCCGGGCGAGATCGTCGTGCTTTCGGCCGCCGATACCGAGCTGGCGCTGCTGGCCGATGCCGTCGCCGTCCTGGGCGAGGATGCTCCCGGCCTGCGCCTGGCCAGCGTCATGGCGCTGTCGCACAACCTCTCGGTCGACACCTATGTCGAGGCCGTGGTGGCTCACGCCAGGGTGGTGGTGGTGCGCCTGCTGGGCGGGGCGGCCTACTGGCGCTACGGCGTCGACGAGATTGCCGCCATGGCCCGCGCGAACGGCGTTCACCTCGCCATGCTGCCGGGCGATGACCGCGAGGACGGCGAACTGCGCCGCCTCTCCACGGTGGGCGCAGCCGACTACGACCGGCTCTGGGCCTACCTGATCCATGGCGGCCACGGCAACGCGGTGAACTTTCTTCGCCACGCAGCGGGCCTTGCCGGCCATGCCACGCAGGCGGGAGAACCCGAGACCCTGCCGCGGGCCGGCTGCCACTGGCCCGGTGTCACCTTGCCGTCGCTCGCAGACGTCGTGGCCCGCTGGGTCGAGGGCGCGCCGGTCGCAGCGATCGTCTTCTACCGGGCGCTGGTCCAGGCCGGCGACACCGCGCCGATCGACGCCCTGGTCGAGGCCCTGGCCGAGGAGGGCCTCAACGCCCTGCCGCTCTACAGCCAGAGCCTGAAGGACGCTGCCGCCGCAGCCTTCGTCGAGGAGGCGCTGGCCCTGCATCCGCCCCGGGTCATCCTCAACTGCACCGGTTTTGCGCTGGCCAGCCCCGGAGCGCAGCGCGGGCCCACACCCTTCGATGCCGCCGATTGCCCGATCCTGCAGGCCGTGCTCTCGGGCGGCACGCGGGAAGCCTGGGAGGCCGGTACGCGCGGCATGGCGCCGCGCGACATCGCCATGAACGTCGCCCTGCCCGAGGTCGACGGCCGCATCCTGACCCGTGCGATCTCCTTCAAGTCGGCCAGGCGCTGGGACGCCGCCACGCAAAGCAACGTCGTGCGTCACGAACCGGTCACCGACCGCGTGGTCTGGACCGCCCGGCTCGCCGCCGCCTGGGCGCGGCTGGCGGCAACGCCCGCGCCGCAGCGCCGCATTGCCATGGTGCTCGCCAACTATCCCAACCGCGATGCCCGCATCGGCAACGGCGTCGGCCTCGATACGCCTGCCTCGACCAGCGTCGTGCTGCAGGCGCTGGGGCAGGCCGGTTACCGTGTCACGGGCGTGCCGGGCGACGGCCGGGCGCTGATCGAGACCCTGCTGGCAGGACCGACCAACGACCTGAGCCGGCCTCGCGAAGGTTCGGTTGCGCTGGCACTGGAGGACTACGGCGCCTTCTTCGCGGCCCTGCCCGCCGCCGTGCAGCAGGCCATGACGCAGCGCTGGGGGCCGCCCGAGCGCGACCCCCATGTCGTGCGCGGGGCCTTCCGGCTTGCCGTGCATGTCTGGGGCAACCTGGCCGTGGGGGTGCAGCCGGCGCGCGGCTACAACATCGACCCCAAGGCGACCTACCACGATCCCGACCTGGTGCCGCCCCACGGCTATCTCGCCTTCTACGCCTGGCTGGCGCGGGACTTCGGCGCCCATGCCGTGATCCACATGGGCAAACACGGCAACCTGGAATGGCTGCCGGGCAAGGCCCTGGCGCTTTCGGAAACCTGTTTCCCGGAAGCGGCCTTTGCCCCCCTGCCGCATTTCTATCCCTTCATCGTCAACGACCCCGGCGAGGGCAGCCAGGCCAAGCGGCGTGCCGCTGCCGTCATCGTCGACCACCTGACCCCGCCTCTGGCGCGGGCCGAGACTTACGGCCCGCTGCGCGACCTGGAGGCCCTGGTCGACGAATACTTCGAGGCCGGCCAGACCGACCCGCGCCGCCTGAAGCCGCTTGCCCGCGACATCCTCGACCTCTGCGTCTCCACCGGGCTCGACAAGGACTGCGGCATCGGCGCGGGCGACAGCGAAAACGAACGGCTCTCCAAGCTCGACGGCTATCTCTGCGAGCTGAAGGAGATGCAGATCCGCGACGGCCTGCACATCTTCGGGCGCTCGCCCGAGAAGGCGCTGGCCGATGCCCTGACCGTCGCCCTGGTCCGCGTGCCGCGTGGCGACGGCAAGGGCGGCCACGCCTCGCTGACCCGGGCGCTGGCCGCCGACCTGGACCTGGCGCTCGATCCGCTCGATGCCGACATGGCCGACACCTGGACGGGCGCGCGGCCCGCCGTGCTGGCAACGATCGCGCCGGCATCCTGGCGCAGCAACGGCGACACGGTGGAACGCCTGGAACTGCTGGCTCTGGCGCTGGTCGCGGGCGATACCACGTGCGATCCCGCATGGACGGCGACCGCCGCCGTGCTCGACGAGATCGCCGCGCACCTGCGCCCTGCCGTGGAGGCCTGCGGCGATGCCGAAATCGGCGCCCTGCTCACGGGCCTCGATGGTCGCTTCGTGCAGCCCGGCCCCTCCGGCGCGCCCTCGCGCGGGCGGCCCGACGTGCTGCCCACCGGGCGCAACTTCTATTCGGTCGATACCCGCTCGGTGCCCACGGCCGCCGCCTGGCGGCTCGGCTGGGCCTCGGCGACGCGACTGGTCCAGCGCCATGCCCAGGAAAACGGTGACTGGCCGCGCGCCGTGGCGCTTTCGGCCTGGGGCACGGCCAACATGCGGACCGGCGGCGACGACATCGCCCAGGCGCTCGCCCTGATGGGCGTGCAGCCGACCTGGGAGCCGCGCAGCGGGCGCGTCACCGGCTTCGAGATCATGCCGGCCGGCGTGCTGGGACGCCCGCGTGTCGATGTCACCCTGCGTGTCTCCGGCTTCTTCCGCGACGCCTTCCCGAACCTGATCGATCTCGTCGACAGCGCCGCCCGCGCCGTTGCCGTGCTCGACGAACCCGAGGAGATCAACCCGCTGGCCGCCCGTGC
>JAQCLG010000207.1 GCA_027592745.1 Pseudomonadota bacterium
ATAGAGCAAATTCACATCCTTCTGCGCAATCGCGAAGCGATTCCGCAGAAGGATGATTTGCTCTAGGCACGACCTGCGGTCGCGCCAAGGCTGCGCAACCCTCTCCCACAAGGGGAGAGGGGATTGCATCCTGCATGCCGGCGTGCGCGCCTCCGCCCCTCAGTGCGAGTTGCGCGGTTCGTGGGTGCGGACCTTCTGGAAGGCGACCGCGAAGTCGAAGCACATGCCGGTGTTGAGCGGCCCGACCTTCTCCCGGTAGAGCGCCTGCCAGGGCGTCTGACTCTCGGGCGCTTCCATGGTCGCAGCGCGCGCCTCCCATTCGGCTTCCGGCACGATGGCGTTGGCCGTGCGCGTATTGAGGTCGATGACCAGCCTGTCGCCGGTCTTCAGGCGCGCCAGGCCGCCGCCCGCGGCAGCCTCGGGTGAGGCGTTGAGGATCGAGGGTGCGTTGGAGGTGCCCGACTGGCGCCCGTCGCCCAGGGTCGGCAGCTCGCGGATGCCCTGGCGGATCAGGCGGTCGGGCGGCTGCATGTTGACGACCTCGGCGGCGCCGGGATGGCCGATCGGTCCGGCGCCGCGCACCACCAGGATGGAACGTTCGTCACAGGGCAGGTCGGGATCGTTGATGCGCGCGCGGTAGTCCTCGGCGCCATCGAAGACGACCGCCGTGCCCTCCATGACGTTCTCGCGGCCGGGCACCTCCAGCCAGGCCTTGCGGAAGGCCTGCGAGATCACGGAGGTCTTCATGATCGCGGCATCGAAGAGGTTGCCCGAGAGCACCAGGAAGCCGGCATGTTCCTTCAGCGGCCGGTCGAAGGGCCGGATGACGTCGCCGTCGGGCAGCGGCGCATCGGCGACGTTCTCGGCCAGCGTGCGGCCCGTCACCGTGGTCGCGGGGTCCAGCAGGCCCCGGTCGGCCAGGACCCTGGCGACCACCGGCACGCCGCCCGCCCGGTTGTAGGCCTCGCCCAGGTAGCGGCCCGAGGGCTGGCAGTCGACCAGCAGCGGCAGGCCGTAGCCCGCCTCCTGCCAGTCCTCCAGCGACAGTTCCGCGCCGACATGGCGCGCGATCGCCTGCAGGTGGATCGGTGCGTTGGTCGAGCCGCCGATCAGGGTGTTGACCCGGATGGCGTTGAGGAAGGCGCCGCGCGTCAGGATGTCCGACGGCTTGAGGTCCTCCCAGACCATCTCCACGATGCGCCTGCCGGTGTGATAGGCCATCGCCGCACGCCCGGCATAGGGCGCCGGGATCGCGGCGCAGCCGGGCAGCGACATGCCCAGCGCCTCGGTCAGGCTGTTCATGGTGAGCGCGGTGCCCATGGTGTTGCAGTGGCCCGGCGAGGGTGCCGCCCGGCAGGCCAGGTCGATGAACCCGGCATAGTCGAGTTCGCCCGTGGCGAGTTTCTTGCGCGCCTCCCACTTCACCATGCCGGAGCCCGCGAGCTTGCCCTCCCACCAGGCATCGAGCATCGGGCCGCCCGAAAGCGCGATGGCCGGGATGTCGACGGTCGCGGCGGCCATCAGGCAGGCCGGCGTCGTCTTGTCGCAGCCGATGGTGAGCACGACGCCGTCGAAGGGATAACCGTGCAGGCTCTCGACCAGGCCAAGGTAGGCGAGGTTGCGGTCGAGCATGGCCGTCGGCCGCTTGCCCGTCTCCTGGATCGGATGGACCGGCACCTCGAAAGGCACGCCGCCGGCATCCCGGATGCCGTCGCGCACCCGCTTGGCGAGTTCGATGTGATGCCGGTTGCACGGCGAGAGGTCCGAGCCGGTCTGGGCGATCGCAATGATCGGCCGCCCGCCCTGCAGCTCCTCGCGCGTCAGCCCGTAGTTGAGGTAACGCTCCAGGTGGATCGCCACGGAATCGGGGTGGCTGGGATCGTCGAACCACAGCCTGCTGCGCAGGTCGGCGGGCGTCTTGCGGCGGGTGGTCATGGCGGGGCTTCCCAGTGGTGCGATGCTGGAGGATTCGTAGCGCCCATCGTGCGAGGCGTCGACCATCGCGGTCTTCCACCGGCCACAATCTTGGGTTGATATGTGGAACTTGCGAAGGAGGGGGCTAGCAGGATGAAGAGCGGGCGTTCAAGCTTCGGTTGCGTCACGGCCGCATTGCTGGTCGTGCTTGCCGGAGCCGCCTATGGGCAGCAATCGACCGCCTGGGTACCGGACGCGGACGCTTTGCCCTGGCAGCCCCGACTTATCGACCAGACAGACACGGTTGTCTGCCCAGCGTTCGAGAACTTGCTGCAGGAAGAATTCATCGAACGTGCCGACGCGGCTCTGCCCGCCCGGATCGAGCGCCATATCTTCGGCCCCGTCGACTTTGCTCTGCCCTGGCCCATGGCCACCTACGGTCCGTATGGGGGAGGACAAGGCATCCTCGAACGCGACTTCGACGGCGACGGATCGACCGAGCTCATGGTCCAGAAGATCTCACCCAGGTCCGGTGACGATTATCGGGAAGCCCTCGTCTTCGAATCGCGCGCCGAGTTCCTTGAGCGCGCCCAACAGGTTCACGGCTTTTCCGAATTGTTCGATCGACCGGCCAAGCCGGTGGGGCTTGGCTACCTCATGATTGAAGATGCAGAGATCGTGGACTTCATGGGCCAGACTCTGCTGTACCGGCGCGAACTGCGAACTGCCGTTGGGGAGAGACGCACAGCAACGCTCCACGGTGTCGCGGGCACGCCTCTTTCCTGCACGGTCGAAATCGCTCCTTCGCAGTGGGACCCGATTATGGCAAGCGGCATGGCAGAGATCGCCGATCTGCGTGTGCTGCTGCACGCGATCAGCCATGTAGAAAGCAGTGCCTGTGGTTACGGGCCCTCCAGATACGACATTAAGATCATGCGTGCCGAGGATCTCACGCTCCAGGCGATGTCGACGGTGCCGTGGCGCTATCTCGGCATGGATGGCCAGGCGGAGGAGGCGCGTTACCGGTTTGTCCTTCGCAATCTGCTCGACTGGGGTGTCCAATCGGCCTGGAACTGGCGTCAGCTTCACAAACTTGCCGCGGCAATCCCGAGCGCTGAGACGCGGCTCGGGGTTCACTACGGGCTGAACTTCGGCATGCCGGAAGAGACCGCAGCGACAGCGGCCCATCGGGCCATCGCGGAATTGGTATCCCGCGCCGTCTGGTTTGCAGGCGGTCCGTTTCCCAAGGAAGACCAACACGGCTACCCGGCAGGCCTCGCCACCTATCTGCAGCCGGAGTACCACCGCGACGCGTTCGCGGCACTCGACCCTGATGGCAGCGACCCGGCCCAGGGTCTGGTCAACCTTTACCTGGCACTTCTCCTGGACCTGAACGTCAACAGCCTGTCCCTTGTTGTTCCGGTGGGAAACCCGGACGACGAAGCTCTGGAACCGATCCTTTCCTTCGCCATCGGCGATCCCGGAGCCATGGCGCCACTGATTGCCGCTGGCGCGGACCCCAATGCCACCAACATGTTCGGCAAGACAGCGCTGATGTACGCCGCGCAGCTTGCCGACATCGCGGCCGTGCAGGCTCTCCTTGGATACGGCGCCGACGCAAATCTCAAGACTGTCCTTTACGACAACTGCCGCAAAGGACCAGTGATTGGCGGTCTTGTTGACATGAAAACGGTTCGCACCGCTCTCGACTACGCGATCCAGTCAGGCTCGCAGGAGGTCATCGACCTGCTGCGCGCCCATGGCGCCCAGACAGCCGAGGAGCTGGCGGCGGCAGGAGCCGACTAAACCCCGACCTCTCGCCCCGCCAGGCACGCGGTTACCGAGTGGCAGACACCCGGACGGCACAAGACGGCAAGCACATGCATGCCATCTCCGCCTCTCCCTTCCATCAGGCAAGAAACGGACCCGCCCTGCCTCCACCTTGCGCTGCGAGGGCACCGCATCGCAGGATGAGGGCCAACGCGCGGCGGTTCCGCGCGCCATCGGAATGTGGAACGGGATCGCCCCATGGACGGCTTCATCGCACGGCGCGACGTGCTTTCCTTCACGCAGGTGCGCAAGCTTTCGGAACGCTCCGACCTGCCGGGCCTGATCCAGCTTGCCAGCCACCTTGGCGCGCTCTGCATCACCGGTGCGCTGGTCTGGCTGGCGCTGGGGACCTGGTGGCTGCTGGTGCCCGCCTGGCTGGTCCACGGCACGCTGCTCAACTTCCTGTTCTGCCCGCTGCACGAGACGATCCACCGCACGCCCTTCCGCTCGAAGTGGCTCAACGATGCGGTCGCCAACCTGACCGGCTTCGTGATGCTGCTGCCGCCGGTCTATTTCCGTTACTTCCACTTCGACCATCACCGCTACACGCAGATCCCGGGCAAGGACCCCGAGCTGATCGAACCCAAGCCCGCGGGCTTCTGGTCCTGGGCCTGGTACATGACGGGGCTGCAGTCCTACTGGTGGGCCGAGACGGCGATGTTCGTGCGTCACGCCATGGGCCGCGTCAACGCCCCCTTCGTGCCGCAGGAAGGCAGGGTGGCGGTGATCCTGGAGGCGCGGATCTACCTGGCGCTCTACATCGCGGTCATCGCCGGTTCGGTCGCGCTTTCCACCTGGGCGGCGGTCATCTGGTGGGCCGCACCCATTGTGCTCGCCTCCTTCACGCTGCGCGCCTACCTGATGGCCAAGCACACCCTGCTGCCCCACACCGAGGACATGCTAGTCAACACCCGCACGACGCGCAGCAACGCCTTGGTGCGCTGGATGGCCTGGCAGATGCCCTATCACTGCGAGCACCACAGCTTTCCGACCATCCCGTTCCACGCGCTGAAGGCGACCCACGCACGCATCGCCGACCGCCTGGGCGCAACCAGCCCCGGTTACGTCGCCTTCACGGCGGTCTATGTCCGCTCCCTCCTGGGGCGCGGCGCAGCGGCAGCGGCGCGGTAGCGCCACGCAGGGCCCTCACCCTCCCACCGCTTCGCGGCGGGCCCCTCCCTCTCCCGTGATACGGGAGAGGGGCTCGAGAGCGCCTTGCCCTTCTCCCGCTTGCGGGAGAGGGAGGGGCCCGGCCC
>JAQCLG010000208.1 GCA_027592745.1 Pseudomonadota bacterium
CGCCTGGGTGCTCCCGGGGCTTGCCCTGCAGGGCGCGGCGCGCGGCCGTGCCGTACTTGCCGTGTCCCCCGATCGCGCCGTGATGGCCTGGCAGGAGGGCGCGGGTGCTGCCTATGCCGAGGCCTGCGGCCAGGCGCGTGTTGCGCTGCTGGCGGCGGCCGGTTTCGATGCCGGCGTTCCCGCGAACGGTTATGCCGTCGCCGCCGCCGACGGCATCGCCCGCGACGGCGTCTGCCGGGCCGCCTCGCGTGTGGTGACCGCCGCCGACCATGCCACCCGTCTCGCCCGCCTGCGCGAGCAAGGTTTCGCCATGCCGCGCGCGGTCTGGGACGGCATCACCGCTTGGGGCTGGAAGATGCTGGTCCCCACTTCCGACCGCTCCAAGGCCCAGGCCGGCGGCGACATGGGCGAGGGCTGACCTGCGTCAGTGCGCGAACGCGACCTGTTCGCGGTTGTAGAAGCGGGCGGCCAGGAACAGCAGCACGATCGTGATCGCGATGGTCGATCCGCCCGAGAGCAGCAGGTCGAACAGCGGTGCGCCTTCGCCGCGCACGATCTGGCCGATCAGGATGGTCTGGCCGTAGGTCGGCACGAGCATCGAGAGCGTGGTGGGCTGCAGCGGCACGAACACCATGATCATGCCCGGTACCGAGGGCAGCAGGGGCAGGAGGCCGAGGTAGGTCTGGGTTTCCTTGAAGCTCTTGGTCACCGTGGCAACGATCATCTGCACCGCCACCGCCAGCATCTGGATCGGCACGGTGACGAGGAAGATCAGGGCGAAGTCGCCGACGCTGGGATTGACCTTGAGTCCGACCCCGAGCAGGCCCAGGCCGCTGAAGATCACCTTGTAGGCGACCACCGCGGCCAGCACGGCAAGGGCGGTGAAGGCGAGCGAGGCGAGGTACTTGCCGAGCATGAGCTGCCAGCGGGGCAGGGGATTGATCAGCAGGGGTTCGAGAGAGCCGCGTTCGCGCTCGCCCGCCGTGGTGTCGATCGCCAGGTACACGCCGCCGATGAAGACGTTGAAGATCAGGAACGGCCCCATCATGTTGAGGAAAATGCCGCTGATCGAGAGGCTGGCGGCGACGTTGACGCTCTTCAGCGACATCGGGCTGGCGACGTCGGGGTCCAGGCCGTGGACCGCCAGGCGGCTCTGGGCGATCTGGCGGTTGAAGCGGTTGACCAGCTCCACCGTGCGCCCGATCGCCATGATCGAGGAGAGCCGCGAGGAATCGATGATGAGCTGGATCTCGACATTGCGCTCCTGGGCATAGGCCTCGGCATAGTCGTCGGGGAAGACCAGCACGGCCGGGTGCATGCCCTGGCGCACGGCACGGGCGATGTCCTCCAGGTCGGTCTCGACCACATCGGCGCCCTGCTCGCGCACGAAGGCGACGAATTCGGGCGCCTGGGCCGAACCCTGGACGACGACGACGTGTTCGCTGACCTTGGGCGCCGACAGCGTCGCGCCGACGAACAGCACCAGCATGCCGAGCACGACCGGGCCGATCAGGGGGTAGATCATCGAAAGGATGGTCGAGCGGCGGTCGCGCAGGTTGTCGCGCAGTTCCTTGGCCGCGACGATGCCGATCTTCTCCAGGCCGAACCTCTCAAGCATCGAGCTGCTCCTTCAACGCCTCGAACGTCGCCTTTTTCTTCAGTTCGGCCTCCTCGCGGGCGATCGTGACGAAGATTTCCTCGAGATCGGCCTGCCCGGTCATCTCCGCGAGTTCGTCGGGCGTGCCTTCGGCGACGACGCGGCCGTGGCCCATGACGACGATGCGGTCGCACAGGGCCTTGACCTCCGACATGATGTGGCTGGAAAATAGCACGCAGCGGCCCTCGTCGCGGATGCGCCGGACCATGTCGCGCACCGCCCGGCTGGAATCGACGTCCAGCCCGTTGGTCGGTTCGTCGAGCAGCACGTTGTGGGGCTGGTGGACCAGGGCGACCTTCAGGGTCTGACCCTTGGAAAACCCCTTGGCGCGGCGGTCGGCGACATCCTCCATGCCCAGGGTCGTGACCAGGGCGTCGATCCGGGCCTCCAGCTCGGCCGGGGCAATGCCGTGCAGGCGGCCGTAGTAGCGCACGTGCTCGCGGGCGGTCAGGCGGGGATAGAGTCCGCGGTTGTCGGGCAGCACCCCGATCCGGCGCTGGACCTCCTGGGGTTCGCGCGCCGCATCATGGCCGTCGATCAGGGCGACACCCGAATCGGGCCTCATGATCGTGTAGAGAATCCGCAATGTGGTGGTCTTGCCGGCGCCGTTTGGGCCGATCAGACCCGTGACTTCACCATCGCGGGCGATGAAGCTCACATCTTCAACCGCAACGACGTCCTTGAAGGTTTTGCGCAGTTTGCGCACCTCAATCATGCCCAGCCCCCCGTAACCGCCGTGCCACGGCCTCCTTTAGCATGGTGGCAATGTGGTCGAGGAGTGACAACGGACATAATTGGCGGGACCGAAGTTTTACATTCCCTTGAATTTCCGGAGGTTTTGGACGAGATTGCGCACAAGTAATCGCGCGCTGCGCAGCACTGGACGTCTTGGCGGCGCCTTGCAGAAACGAATGCAGGAACGTCTGTCGCACCCGGACTTTGGTGGTTGTACGGCGCAAGCCAAGCTAAGACCGAAGCATTTCGGAAGGGGAAGACGTATGAATCTTTCTGTTAAGACCATGGTGACCGGAGCCGTTGCAGCGTTCGCGCTGTCGGCCTGCACCACCGTGAGCTCCATCGACCGCGTTGCGGAGATGGGCTCGAGCGGCAATGAATTCACCGATGCCTTGCATGCCGGCTATGTCGAGCTGGCCTACAAGGAGGCCGGTTTCTATGACTGGATCGACGCGGGCTTCTTCCGCGACAAGGCTGAGGCCGCGGGCATGGGCGAAGTCGTCCTGCCCGAGGATCCCAACATGTGGTCGATCGACGACGAGGCCCAGTTGGCCGAGCTCAATGCCGAGCGTCCGCGCCTGCTGGCCGCGCTCGACGACGGTGGCCGCACCGATTTCCCGGTCGTCGCCGCCATGGCCCAGACCAGCTACGATTGCTGGGTCGAGGAAGCCGAGGAAGGCCCCGAGCACAATGGCCCGGTTGCCGACCATCAGGTTCGTGAGCTCGGCAAGTGCCGCGCCGACTACCTGACGGCGATGGAAGAGCTGACCGCCGAAGAGATCATGGAAGAAGTCGTGATGGTCGAAGAGACCCCGACCGCGACCGAGTTCATCGTGTACTTCGGCTGGGACGTCGCCGAGCTTTCGCCCCTGGCGCAGAGCTTCCTGAGCGACGTTGTCGACGAGGCCGCCACGCAGAACCCGGCTGCCATCAGCATCGGTGGTTACACCGACACGTCGGGTTCGGCCGAGTACAACATCCAGCTCTCCGAGCGCCGCGCCGACAACGTCGCCGCCTACCTCGCGGGCCAGGGTGTCAGCACCTCGATCATGGATGTCCGCTGGTTCGGCGAGGAAGACCTCGCGGTTCCGACCGAGGACAACGTCCGTGAGCCCAACAACCGTCGCGTCGAAATCACCTTCGAGTGATCCTCTGACGCAGCCTGACGGCTGAGTTACCGGGCCGCATCTCGCAAGGGATGCGGCCCGGACCTTTTTGGGGGAAAGCCCATGCGCGCCTTCTTCGATCTTGCCGCCGCCGTGGTCGCCCTGGCTGCCGCCTTCGGTTACCTCAATCACCGTTTCGTGCACCTGCCCCACACCATCGGGCTGGTCGCCATCGGCCTTGCCGTGTCGCTCGCCATGATGGCGGTCGATGCCGTGATGCCGGGCCTTGGCCTGGGCGATGCGGTGCGCGGCGTGCTGGCCGACATCGACTTTTCCAATGCCCTGCTCGAGGGCATGCTCTCGTTCCTGCTCTTTGCCGGCGCCCTGCACGTCGATCTCGATGCCCTGGCCAGCCGCAAATGGGTGATCACCCTGACGGCCACGCTCGGCACCCTGATCTCCACCTTCCTGATCGGCGGCGTGCTGTGGCTGATCGTCGGCCTGCTGGGCATTGCCCTGCCGCTGATCTGGTGCCTGGTGTTCGGCGCCCTGATCGCACCGACCGATCCCGTCGCGGTGCTGGGCATCCTCAAGCGCACGCGCGTGCCCAGGACGCTGGAAGCAAAGATCGCGGGCGAAAGCCTGTTCAACGACGGCGTCGGCATCGTCGTCTTCACGATCCTGGCCTCGGTCGCGGTCGGAGCCGGCGGGCACGAGGTCACGGTTTTCTCGGTGGCCACGCTGTTCCTGGTCTAGGCGGTCGGCGGCGTTGCCCTGGGCCTGGGCCTGAGTTTTGTCGCCTACCGCCTCATGAAGTCGGTCGACGAGCACAACCTGGAGGTCATGATCACCCTAGCGCTGGCCATGGGCACCTTCGCCATTGCCCATGCGATCCATGTCTCGGGGCCCATCGCCACGGTCTGCGCCGGCCTGCTGATCGGCAGCCTGGGCACCCGCTTTGCCATGAGCGAGCGGACGCGCGAGCACACCACGTCGTTCTGGGAACTGGTCGACGAGATCCTCAATTCGGCGCTGTTCCTGCTGATCGGCTTCGAGGTCGTCGCCATCACCCTGGAATGGCCGATCCTGCTGCTCGGCCTGATCGCCGTGCCCCTGGCGCTGGGCGCGCGTTTCGTCTCGATCGGCCTGCCGGTCGGCGTCCTGAAGCTGTTCGGCGCGCCATTCAGCCAGGGAACCGTGCGCATCATGACCTGGGGCGGCCTGCGGGGCGGCATCTCGGTGGCCCTGGCGCTGTCCCTGCCTGCCGGCCTGGAGCGCGAGATCCTGCTCACCGTCTGCTACATCGTCGTCCTCTTCTCGATCCTCGTGCAGGGCACGACCATGGAGCGGGTCGTGGCCCGCATCGCCCGGCAGGAACAGGCCGCCGTCTGAGGCGGCGCGGCCCCGGTCCGCCCCGCTGCCTGTGACCTGCCCTCGCTGACTGGTCCGGTTTCAATGTTAGTGCATGGTCGGCTTTG